>NZ_JBHXAU010000002.1:0-56996 GCF_042727395.1 Nocardia sp. NPDC060255
CCGTCGTCGCCTTGGTGGGCCGTTACCCCGCCAACAAGCTGATAGGCCGCGGGCCCATCTCGCACCGATAAATCTTTCCACCCACCAGCATGCACCGGAAGGTCATATCCGGTATTAGACCCAGTTTCCCAGGCTTATCCCGAAGTGCGAGGCAGATCACCCACGTGTTACTCACCCGTTCGCCGCTCGTGTACCCGAAGGCCTTACCGCTCGACTTGCATGTGTTAAGCACGCCGCCAGCGTTCGTCCTGAGCCAGAATCAAACTCTCCGTTGAAGACTCTTAACCACACCCC
Organism: Nocardia sp. NPDC060255; assembly: GCF_042727395.1. Classification (NCBI taxonomy): domain Bacteria; kingdom Bacillati; phylum Actinomycetota; class Actinomycetes; order Mycobacteriales; family Nocardiaceae; genus Nocardia; species Nocardia sp. NPDC060255. Next base: position 295 of record NZ_JBHXAU010000002.1, read on the forward strand.
GAAGGATGCAATCAGAAATATCTAAACTAGAGTCCGAAAACCTAGCAAAACAAAACGCCAGCAAAAAGATTTGCTGACTAAATGTCCGACCTCGTCAACCGGGGGGTATGAGAGGCCGGAACCAATTAAATAATTGGCACTGACATTCATCGACACACTATTGAGTTCTCAAAGAACACACGCACACACCACCTAGCGGGCTTGACCCGGTCGGTCGGTGAGGCAACTTTTCAAGCTTAGCGCAACCATGAACCCGAGGTGAAATCGGGGTACCGGTCTTGCCAGTGTGAGCGTCAGGCGCTCCTCGTCCTACCTCGTTTCCCAGGCTCTCCACTCAGCGTCTCCGCTGGGCTTCTTCGGCTCCGGGTCGGTGTCCGTGTCGCTCTGACCTGGAATAAGTTACGCGGCGGCGAACGCCACGTCAAATCGCCTGCGCAGCCCGAGAATTCGCAGGTCAAGCCCCCTGACATCGGTCGAGGATCGGCCCGGGTCGCCCGAATGTGACTCAGGCCACCCGAACTTCATCCGAACGCACTCGCCGAGCCCCCGTGCGGTCCCCGTCAGTTGGCCAGCGCGTGCTCTGCCCCGCGATGCAGCGGGACCGGATTCGTGTCCCGCGCGGTGTCGCGCACGATCCCCTTGGCGGCGGCGTTCGCCTGTTCCAGCTGAGGCTTGCGGTCGAAGAGGGCCTTGGTGAGGACACAGGCCACGTCGGCGTCCAGGTTGTCGCGGACCAGCAGCACGTTGGGCACGACGATGGACGGCACGTCTGCCGACAGTCCATAGGTGGCGGCCGGGATCGTGCCCAGCTCGTACACCGGGCTCAGGATCCGCATGCCCGCGAGCTGCTCGGTGGTGTCGAGGAAGCGGTACTTGTCCTTGGCCGAGGCGAACAGGTCGGCGATGCCCGGCGTCGGCAGGCCACCCGCGAAGAACAATGCGTCGAGCGAGCCGTCCTTCATACCGGCGACAGCTTTGGTGAGATCCAGCCGGTTCACCGCGATATCGCTGTCCGGATTCAGACCGCCTGCCCGCAGGATGCGCCGCGCCAACATCTCTGTGCCGGATTTCGCGGAGCCGGTCGAGACCCGCTTACCGCGCAGCTCGGCGATGGACCTGATGCCGGAGTCGGCCCGCACGACCACCTGGGTGTAGTTCGGGTAGAGCCGCGACAGTGCCTGCACCGGTTGCTTGTCTCCGTCGAAGGTGCCGATGCCGAGCACCGCGTCGGCGGCGGTATCGGTCTGTGCGAACGCCACCTGATACTTACCCGCCACCAGCTGCTGAATGTTCTGTACCGATGCCATGGTCTCCGCGGCCGTCGCCGAGACCTTCCCGTCGGTGGCCAGCGAGAGCTGATCGGCGTAGGCACTACCGAGCGTGGCGAACACGCCGGTCGCGTTGCCGGTGGCGATGCCGAGCTTGGTCGCGTGGGTCACTTCGCAGGTGACCGGAGCGCCCGAGTCGGTGAGCGACTCGTCTCGACTCTTCCCACACCCCGCGACAAATCCGGCCGACACCGCGACCACGGTGACCACGATCGCCACTCTTCTCATCTCGTCCTCCCTGGCGCGAGCCGGCCGACCGCAACGGCCGCGGTGTTCGACAAGGCGTGACGATAGCAACGCGACACCCTCGGCTAATGAAAAACGTTGGTATACACGTCAGCCCGGGCTTATGTCCTGCGGATTCCTTGCCGCGCGAAGGAGTTTGGCACCGACCTCGTGCAGCATGCGCCGCATCTCGGGTGGTTCCTTGACCTCGAACTCCACGTCGAGGTGGGCGATGCGGACGGCGGTCCATTCGAGGGAGTCGGCGCTGGTGCGGATCAGGCAGCTGTGCTCGTCGATCGGCTCGACCTCTTCCGGTCGGACCCGGAAGGTTTCGGCCAGCTGTTCGGCCGAGGTGTGCACGAGGAAGACCACGTTGCGCGTCGGCCGGGAGTGGGCCAGCTGGCTGGTGACGAACGCCGCTGCGTCGTCGCCGGGCAATTCCCTTGGTGCGCAACGCACTCCGGTCGGAAACGGGGCGTCGATCCGATCGAGGCGAAACGTCCGCCAATCGGCTCGGTCGATGTCCCAGGCGACCAGGTACCAGCGGCGGCCCGCCGACACGAGGCTGTGCGGCTCGGCAAATCGCTTGCTCTCCGCGTCGGTCTTGTCTCGATAGCGGAAGCGGATTCGCTCGGCGTCACGGGCAGCCGCGGCCAACACGACCAGGGTTTCCGGGTCGACGCGCGGTCCGGCGGCGGGGCCGCCCAGCGAGACGGTCGCCGAATCGATCGCGTCCACCCGTCCGCGCAGTCGCGACGGCAGCACCTGCTGGAGTTTGACCAGTGCGCGGGCGGCCGACTCCTCGATGCCCGCCACCGAACCTTGGGCGGCGCTGCGCAAGCCGAGCGTGATCGCCACCGCCTCCTCGTCGTCGAGCAGCAGTGGCGGCAGGTCGGTGCCCGCTTCCAGCCGGTAGCCGCCGACCGAGCCGAGGCTGGCGTGCACGGGATATTCCAGCTCGCGCAGCCGTTCGATATCGCGGCGCACGGTCCGCACGGTGACGCCGAGACGGTCGGCCAGTTCGGGACCGGTCCATTCGCGGCGGGTCTGCAGGAGCGACAGCAGTTGGAGTAGTCGCGCGGCGGTCTCGGTCACTGTTTCAGTATGGCGCGGAATGAGGACGGATCCTGACCTCATTGCCGCATAGCGTGGTTGTTGTGAACGCAGAGCGAGACACCATTCAGATCGTCGGAGCCCGCGAGAACAACCTGCGCAACATCTCGCTGGAGATCCCGAAGGGCAAGATCGTGGTCTTCACGGGGGTGTCCGGGTCGGGCAAGTCATCGATCGTTTTCGGCACCGTCGCGGTCGAGTCGCAGCGCCAGCTCAACGAGACCTACACCTGGTTCATCCGCAACCGGCTACCGAAGTACGAGCGCCCCGAGGCCGACGCGATCGACAACCTGGCGCCCGCGGTGGTCGTCGATCAGCGTCCGATCGGCGGCAACTCGCGGTCGACCGTCGGCACCATGACCGACATCCAGTCGATCATCCGGGTGCTGTTCTCCCGGCACAGCGAGCCGAGTGCCGGTGAGGCGACCAGTTATTCGTTCAACGACCCGCTCGGGATGTGCCCGGAATGCGGTGGGCTCGGCCACGTGGTGCGGCCGGACCTGGACAAGCTGCTCGATACCGGCAAGTCGCTCAACGAGGGCGCGATCACGTTCGCGCCGTTCGCCATCGGCACGTTTCAGTGGCAGTTGTACGCCCAGTCCGGGCTTTTCGATCCGGACAAGCCGTTGCGCGACTTCAGCGCGGACGACTGGCAGCTGTTCCTGCGCGGCAACGGCTTTCGGGTGCCGCGGCCGAACAAGACCGGGGGCGTGGGCAGCAACGCCTATGAGGGCCTGCTCGAACGGCTCGATCGCCTCTACATCAAACGCGACCTCGACTCGCTGTCGGAAAAGAACCGGGCGGCGGCGCGGGAGGTGGTCACCGAGGAGATCTGCCCGGCCTGCGGCGGTGCGCGGTTGAGCGCGGCCGCGCTGGCCAGCCGGATCGCCGGGCTCGGCATCGCCGACTACGGCAGGTTCGAGGTATCGGATCTGATCGAGGTGCTCGGCGCGATCGACGATCCGATGGCCGAGGTCATCGCGCGAGCCGCGATCGCGCGACTGCGGCGGATCGAGGAGGTCGGTCTCGGCTATCTCTCGCTGGACCGGGAGACCTCGTCGCTGTCCGGTGGTGAGGCGCAGCGACTCAAAGTCGTCCGGCACCTGGGGTCGAGCCTCACCGGCATGACCTACATCTTCGACGAACCGAGCGTCGGCATGCACCCGCGCGACGTCGGCCGGCTGAACAGCCTGCTGATCCAGTTGCGCGACAAGGGAAATACGGTGCTGGTGGTCGAGCACTCCCCCGACGTCATCGCGATCGCCGATCAGGTGGTGGACATGGGCCCCGGTGCGGGCGGGCACGGCGGGCAGGTCGAGTTCCAGGGCACGGTCGAGAAGCTGCGTGTCTCGGGCACTTTGACCGGCGAGCTGCTGCGCCGGGTGCAGCCGATCAAACACCCGACGCGGACGCCGACCGGATGGCTCACCGTCACCGAGGTCGCGCTGCACAACTTGAAGAACGTCACCGCGCGGTTCCCGACCGGTGTCCTCACCGCGATCACCGGTGTGGCCGGTTCGGGCAAGAGCACGCTGGTCTCCGGCGCGTTTCTGGCGGCGCACCCGGACGCGATCGCGGTGAGCCAGGCGGCGATCCACGCGTCGCGGCGCTCCAGCCCCGCCACCTACATCGGCATCATGGATCCGCTGCGGCAGTTGTTCGCCAAGGAACACGGCGTGAAGCCGGGCCTGTTCAGCTTCAACTCCGAGGGCGCCTGCCTCGAATGCGGTGGCGCGGGAGTCATTTTCACCGATCTCGCCTACATGGATCCGATAACCACCGTATGCCAGACCTGCCACGGCAGGCGATTCCGGCCGGAGGTGCTCCCCTACACCGTGCGCGGCGTATCCATCGCCGACGTGCTGGACATGACCGCCGAGCAGGCCCTCGACTTCTGGGACGGACACGCAGGCAACAAGATTCACACGCCGCTGCGTTCGTTGAACGAGGTCGGCCTCGGGTATCTCACGCTGGGCCGCGCACTCAGCTCACTGTCCGGCGGTGAACGTCAGCGGATCAAGCTGGCCGACCACCTACATCGCAGCGGTGGCATCTACGTTCTCGACGAGCCGACCACCGGCCTGCACATGGCCGACGTCGACACGCTGATGGCGCTGCTGGATCGCCTGGTCGACGCGGGCAACACGGTGATCGTCATCGAACATGACCTGGACGTGGTCAAACGCGCGGACTGGGTCATCGACCTCGGGCCGGACGGCGGCAAGCACGGCGGCGAGATCGTGTTCACCGGAACGCCCGCAGCACTGCTCGCGGACGAGAACTCGATCACCGCCGACTACCTGCGGCGCAGCATGGCCGACGCGGCATAACAGGGCGCCTCAGGGCTGCGCCGCTGAGTACGCAACGAGTTCGCCTCGGCAGTAAACGAGTTCGCCACGGCAGTAAAAGTGTTGCCGGGCTCGTGCTTTCGTGTTTCGCTGGCTGCTTCGTTGCCCGTCCCGGCGAGAGGAGCAGGTCGAGTGCTGACTTCGGACACATCCGCCGCGGACGTGCGGTCGGCGCTGTGTTCGGTCCGGTTGACGTTCTTTCTCAGCGGGGCGCTGTTCGCGACATGGGTTGCCCGCACGCCGACCATCAAAGCCGAATTCGGCCTCGACGCCGCCGGGCTGGCAACAGCGTTCGCGGGCATGAACTTCGGGGCGGTACTCGGGCTGCAGCTCGGCAAGTTCGTGACGCTGCGGTTCGGCAGTCGCGCCACGCTGCGGGTAGCGATGCCATTGTTCGCGCTCTGCCTGCCCGGGCTGCTGGTCGGCGGGAATCTGGCCGGTCTGACCGCGGCGGCGTTCATTTTCGCGGTGCTCAACAGCGTGGTCGATGTCTCGATGAACGCGCACGGCGTCGCGGTGGAGAAGGCGAGTGGCCGGCCGCTGCTGTCCGGCATTCACGCCTGTTTCAGCTTGGGCATGATCGGTGGTTCGATGGCCGGCGCGGCGGCCGAGCGCGCACACGTGGCACTGGCGGCCCACTTCCTCGGGATCAGCGCGCTCGTTGTGCTGGTGGCCGTGCTCGGTGCGCGCGGGATGCTGCCGTCATCCACCGACCGCACGGTGCGTGGCGCGGCGGTCCCGCGCGGCGGGGCACGGTGGCCGGGCAGGTTGCTCGTCCTCGGTCTGCTGGCGTTCTGCGTGGCGATGGCCGAGGGCGCGGCCAACGATTGGACCGCCGTCTACTTGCACGACGAGACGGCCGCGAGTACCACCGTGGCGGCGCTCGGGTTCGCGCTGTTCGCCGGGTCGATGACCGCGGGCCGGCTGATCGGCGACCGGCTCGTCGTCTGGTTCGGTCCGGTGCGGCCGTTCCTGCTCGGCACGCTCGCCGCCGGGCTCGGCCTCGGCGCGGCGTTGCTGATCGGGGGCACGATCCCGGCATTGCTCGGCGTCGCGGTGTTCGGTTTCGGCATCTCGTTCACGCTGCCCCTTGCTTTCGCCGCGAGCGGCAGCGTTGCCGATGTGCCTGCGGCCCGCGCGATCGCCAACGTCTCCTTCATCGGATATCTGGGGTTCTTCACCGGGCCGGTGCTGATCGGCTTTGTCGCCCAAAGCCACGGTCTCACTGTCGGACTCGCGGTGCCGGTGTTGTTCGTCCTGCTGGCGGCCGCCGGGTCGGGCGCGCTACGACCACGGCCATGAACCGGCTACGGTGCGATACCCGAAGCGCATCAGTGCGGGTGATCGGCGGCGGTGCGGGGGCCATGGCGAGGATGATGGGGGTATGGCGATGCGCGATGTGGTGTGTGCTGGCGCCTTTGTCCGGATCTACGACCCGGGGGCAGGTGAACCCGAGCCGTGGTACATCAACGATCACACGATCGTCCGGGACACGGACGGGCGGTGGCATCTGTTCGGGATCACGCATCCGGAGCCCGCGAATCCGTTCGAGGAGGTCGAGTTCGCGCATGCGACGGCGGATGAGCTGCTCGGGCCGTGGACCAAGCAGCCGCCGGCGCTCGAGGTCGACCCGGATTACGGGGAGACGCATCTGTGGGCGCCGTTCGTGATCGCGGCGCACGGACGGTACTACATGTTCTATGCCGGTGGCGGCGAGGATCGGACCGCGGTCGAGATCAACTTGGCCACCTCGACCGACATGTTCGCTTGGGAGCGTAGACGTTCCGGGCCGCTGTTCACCGACGGCTACGACGCGCGCGATCCGATGGTGGCGCGGGTCGGCGATCAGTGGGTGATGTATTACTGCGCGACAAGCGACCCGGCGGGCGGCAATCACGTGGTGGCCTACCGGACCAGCACCGATCTCGTGCATTGGGGCGACCGGCACATCGCTTACACCGACCCGACCGTCGGTACCGAGGCGGGAAATACCGAGTCGCCGTTCGTCGTTCAGCAGGACGGCTGGTGGTATCTGTTCATCGGTCCGCGTCCGGATTACGTCGGCACCGATGTGTTCCGCAGCGACAACCCGTTCTGCTTCCGTATCGGCGACAAGGTCGGCCACATCGCCTCGCACGCGGCCGAATTGGTGTACGACGACGTGCGCTGGTGGATCACCAGTGCCGGTTGGGGGCAGGGTGGGGTGTACCTCGCTACGCTCACCTTCCCGCCGCCTCGTGATCCCAATGCCGCGAAAGCTGTGCCGCGGTAGCCGATTCAGGCCGCCTGGTGGGCCTGCGACCGGCTGGCGGCCTGAATGGCGGCGATGATTTCGGCCGCCCATTCGGCCGGCTGGTCGTGGCCGAGCAATTCACTCAGGCAGAACAGCCGCTCCCGGCGTTGTCCGGCAGGGAGATTCAGCGCGCGATACAGCGTTTCGACCAGGTCGGTGGGTGAATTCGGCTCGGTCAGTAAGGCTCCGGCCGCCATCCGCTCGGCGGCGCCCGCATGCCGCGAGAGCACAAGCACACCGCACCGGCCAACGGCGGCCTGGGCGGCGACGAACTCCTTCGCGGTCAGGTTCATCCCGTCCTGCAGTGAGGTCACCCAGAAAACGTCCGCGTCGAGGTAGTGGTCGATAACCTCGGGGAAGCTCAGGGACTCCGGAATGTACTCGATGGGTCGCCACGCACCGAATCCCCAAGCGCGATTGACCTCTTCGATACGACGCTCGAGCAACTTCCCAGTCTCGTCGTAGGCGGTGATGCCGGGCTCCGGTCGCGGGCAGACGAGCCGGAATCGCAGCGCACCACGCAGCTCGGGATGGCGGACGAGCAGTTCCGCGATGGCGTCGACCTTCTGCACGGGTGCTTTGATGTAGTCCAGGCGTTCTACCGAAAGCACAACGGGCCCAACAGTTTTTCGTCGGCCGAGGGGACGGGTACGAGCCAGCTCCGCGATGGCGGCACGGTCGACCCCCAGCGGATGCACGCCGACCAGGGGCGGCCGAACCAGGCCGGTCAGCGACCCGAGGAAATGCTCGGCGAAGACCTCGGTGTGGAAACCCACCCAGTCCAGTCCGCTGAGCGAGGCGCGGATCTCGGCGGCGGGCGGCAGGGCCGCGAATACCTCCGGCTCCGGAAACGGCGTGTGATGGAACAGGCCGATCCGCAGGTCGGGCCGCGTCTCGCGCAGCCGGCCGGGCACGAGCCACAGGTTGTAGTCGTGCAGCCACACCGTCGCTCCTGGCGCGGCCCGGACGCTGATGTGGTCGGCGAAGCGGGTGTTCACCGCGCGATACGCGGCCCAGGCGGCAGGGTCGAAGCGCAGTCGGTGCGGCTGCGACATCAGGACCGGCCATAACGTTTCTTTGCAGGCCCGATGGAAGTATCCGCGCCACTCGGCCGAGGTCAGCGGCAGGAAGGCGAGTGGCAGGCCGGTGTCGTGATCGTCGAGGTGTGCGGCGGATTCGTCGCGTTCGATCACGACCCCTGCCGCCCATACCGCCCGCAGATCTCCGGCGAACACGCTGTTCAGCGTCGGCAGAATGCCGTTGGGGCTCGACGGGGTGCGCCAGCCGTCCGGAGTCCAGGTGACCGGGGCGCGGTGGTATCCGACGACGAGTGGGTAGTCGGGTTCGACCCAGCCGAGATCCCGCAGGGCCGCGAGAATGCCTGCGGCGCCGGGCAGATCAGGCCGATGCGCCGCCTGCGCCACGGGAACCGCCGTCAGCAGGTCACGTTCGGCGTTGCCGACGAGCACGCCGTGCGCGCCGCGACCGAACATCGAACGGTCGTTGCCGGAATCTCCGGCGACCAGTACCGCATCCAGCGACCAGCCCTGTTCTTCGGCCAAGAGGACCAGCGCGTTCCCCTTGTTCGCGTGCGCGGGCAGTACGTCGAAGTAGGTGTTGCCGGAGTACTGCCACGAGCAGCCCAGCCGCACAACGGTATCGATCAGTTCCGGGGTGAGGCCCGCGGGCGGCAGGTGGAACGAGCAGCGGCCGTCCTGAGCTACCTCGGCCTGATAGATCAGCGCCGGAAACTGCTGCAAGGCCGCGCGAACCCGCTCGGTGCCGGGCCAGCCCGCGCGCAGACGCGCTTGCGGCGCCGCGACGGGAGTCAGATCCGCGCCGTCGATGATGCTCGCCCCGACATCCGCGATGATCCAGCGTGGCTGTGGCACAAGCGGATCGCGCAGCACCTCGCGGATCGACTCGATCCCGCGACCGGTCGCGAACACCACCGTCACCTCGGGATGCCGAATCAGCGTGTCCCGCAGTCGCCGCCGATCGGCGGTGGTGCCGCCGAGCAGGGTGCCGTCCAGGTCGGTGACCAGGATTTTGCCTGGACCGACGCCACGGGCAGCCACGCCGCAACATCGATGGCCGGATGAACAGGCTTCCGGCTCAACGGATTTGGAACCCTCGCCGGTTGCCATCTGCGCAACGATAGCAGGAACACATCATGGATTCGGGCGGAACTTTCAGACCTGACGCGCGGCAGGCACCCGGGCCAGCCACCGCGGCAGTTCCGTCAAGCTCGGTGCGGCACTGGATCCGAGGGCCGAGGTCGCGGCGGCGCCGCAGGCCACCGCGGTGGCCAGGCAGTCGGGCAGCGGCTGGCCGGCCAGGTGCGCGTGCAGGAATCCCGCGTTGAAACAGTCCCCCGCGGCGGTGGTGTCGACCACATCGACAGCCACCGCACCGATCTCGCACCGTCGGCCGTCCTGAATCGCGATCGCTCCCCAGCCGCCCCGCTTGACGAGCAGCGTATCCACCAGCGCCGCAAGGGTATCGATAGCCGAATCGAGCGTCGGCGCGCGGGTCAGCCGCAGTGCTTCCTCGGCATTGGGCGCGAAAATATCCACCTGGGCCAGGATCTCGCGCACCGTCGGCGTATCGAGGGTGCACGGGACGTCCTGGCAATCCATGAACACTGTGGTCCCGACCTCATGCGCGACCCGCAGGGCAGCATGCACGGCCGCGCCATAATGCAGCTGCGGCAGAATCAGCAGTTCGGCCTGGTGTTCGCGCAGCAGCATCGCGAGCGGATAGGGCACGACCGGATCCTGATAACTCACCATCGCGCGGTCCTCCCGCGACGACAACGATGCCGTGATGCTGCGGACCGGCACCGTGTGCAGCCGAAAGCCGGTGTCGTCGAGTCCTTCCGCGCGGGTCGCCGCCAGCACCTGCTCACTGAACAGATCGGTGCCGAAGTCGGTCGACCACACCACGTCGTGGCCGAGCCTGCGCATGGCCATCGCCGGGGTGTACGCCCCGCCGGGCAGTATCTCGAAGCCACGGGCAAATACCTCGGTACCGGGCCGAACGGGCCGCGACAGGCCGTGAAAGACCAGATCGGCGTAGTAGGCGCCGACGACCAGCACCTCGGCACGGCGCTGCCGACCGTACGATGAGGCCGCATCGACCCGCCCCGCCGGGTCCGTTTCCATCCCGCGACAGTAGCAAACCGCAAGCCACCGACCGGGGTGGTCGCGCGATTTGCCGAATCCGCCCAAACGTTCTGTTCTGCCTGGTATTTCTTGAATTGAATCGTGTATCCGACCACCCACCCGCGCGGAGGGACCGGCATGGCCCGTATCGGTGTAATCAGCATGTCCGACGGTCGCGACTATGTGCACGCGGGCATCTCGGACTTCATTCGAACGACCGAGGATCACTTGGTCGCGGCGCTGACCCAGGCCGGGCACGAGGTGGTCCGCGGCACGGCACCGATCAGCGACAACGCGCTGGCGAGTTCGGTGGCGCGGGCGGTGGCCGCCGCCGAGGTCGATCTGACCGTATTCCATTACGCGGTCTGGGCTTTCCCGCATTTCACCATGCTGGCCGCGGGCGCCACGCCCGGTCCGCTACTGCTGCTGTCGAATATCGATCCGGTGCAGCCCGGCATGGTCGGCATGCTGGCGGCGGGCGGCGCGCTGGATCAGATCGGGCGCGACCATGCCCGTTTGTGGGGTGACCCGGCCGATTCCGCGCTCATCGAGGCGATCGGCGTGCGGGCAAGTGCCGCCGCGGCGGTGGCGAGCCTGCGCGGCAGCACCTTCGGGCGGTTCGGCGGCCGGCCGATGGGAATGAACACGGCGGTCGCCAATACCGATCAGTGGCAACGGATCTTCGGCATCGACGTCGAGGAGATCGATCAGTGGGAGATCGTGCGGCGAGCCGAACTGGCCGACGCGAGCGAGGCGAAGGCGGCCCGTGAATGGCTGGAACGCCATGCCGCGGGCGTGCATTACGACGGCGCGAAGCTGACGCCGGAGATCCTGGAGCGCCAGATTCGCTCGTACCTGGCGGTGCGGGAGCTGATCGCCGAATGGCGGCTCGATTTTTCGGGCATCAAGGGGCAACCGGAACTCACCCAGTACTTCGCCACGATGGACATCACCGAGGCGTTCCTCAACGATCCCTACGACTGGAACGGGCCGAAGGATACGCACGTGTGCGCCACCGAGGCGGACATGGACGGCGCGCTCACCATGCAGCTGCTCAAGCAGATCGCGGGCACCCCGGTGCTTTTCGCCGATGTGCGGCACTACCACGCTGACCGCGACATCTGGGACCTGTGCAATTCCGGCCAGCACGCGACGTGGTTCGCCGCGCGCAGCGCGGACCCGGCCGAGAATCTCGCCAAGGTGCATCTGTATCCGGAGGTGTTCTTCTTCCCGGCCGGTGGCGCCTCGGTGCACCATCTGGCCGCGCCCGGCGGCATGACGCTGGCCCGCCTCACCCGCAAGAACGGCGACTATCGAATGCAGTTGATGCTCGGCGACTTCGAGACCTACGACGAGCAGACCAACGAAGCGCTGATGAAGCAGTCGACCTGGGAGTGGCCGCACGCGTTCGCCCGGCTGGATGCGCGCGCCGAGGACTTCCTGTCCCGCTTCGGCGCCAACCACATTCACGCGGTGCCGGGTGATCATCGGGCGTCCGTGCGGGCGGCGTGTGAGCTGCTCGGGGTCACCCTGGACGAGTTCGTCCGGTGACGAGGTTCCTCGGCGTCGACATCGGTACCTCGAGCTCCAAGGGCGTGCTGACCGACGAGAACGGCACCATCCTCGCTAGATCCGAACGCGCGCACGGTGTTTCGACGCCCCACCCGGGCTGGTTCGAGCACGATGCGGAGCAGGTGTGGTGGGCCGACTTCGTCGCGATCATCCGCGACCTCGTCGACGCGGCGGACGGTGCGGCCCTCGACGGACTTGCCGTCTCCGGCATCGGCCCGTGCCTGCTCCCCGCCGACGCGACCGGCCGGCCGCTGCGGCCCGCGATCCTCTACGGCGTGGATACCAGGGCGACCGCTGAAATCGCCGAACTCAACGCGGAATTCGGCGCGGAAGCCGTGCTCGAACGCGCCGGATCCCCGCTCACCAGTCAGGCCGTCGGACCGAAGCTGCGCTGGCTGGCCCGCCACGAACCACAGGTCGCCGCCGAGACCAGCATGCTGCTGATGGCGAGTTCCTTTCTGGTGCACCGGCTCACCGGCCGATACGTGCTCGATCATCAATCGGCCAGCCAGTGCGTGCCGATGTACGACCTGCTGCGCCGCGAATGGGCCACCGACTGGGCCGAACTCGTGGCGCCCGGCCTGCGGCTGCCGGAACTCGCGTGGCCGACCGAGGTGATCGGCCGGGTCTCCGCCGAGGCCGCCGCGAGTACCGGTCTGCCCGTTGGTCTTCCGGTGACCACCGGCACCATCGACGCGTGGGCCGAGGCCGCCAGCGTCGGCGTTCGCGCGCCCGGTGACGCGATGGTCATGTACGGCACCACCATGTTCCTGGTGCAGGTGCTGACCGATCCACGGCCACACCCCGGACTGTGGGGCACCTGCGGAACTTGGCCCGGCACATACACTCTCGCGGCGGGTATGGCCACCTCGGGCGCGGTGACCGACTGGCTGCGCAACCTTGTCGGCGGCGAGTTCGCCGATCTCGTCACGGAGGCCGCGCAGGTACCGGCAGGCAGCCGCGGATTGCTGGTGCTGCCCTATTTCGCCGGTGAACGCACGCCGCTGTTCGATCCGGATGCCCGAGGCATCGTCGCGGGCCTGACCCTCGGACACGGCCGCGCCGAGCTCTATCGGGCGGTATTGGAAGGCATCGCCTACGGTGTGCGGCACAATCTGGCGGCGATGACGGAGGCCGGTGGGCAGGCCGGGCGGCTGGTCGCGGTCGGCGGCGGCACCAAGGGCGGGCTGTGGACGCAGATCGTCTCCGATGTGACCGGCCTGCCCCAGCAATTGCCCGCCGAGACGATCGGCGCGTGCCTCGGCGACGCACTACTGGCGGCGGAGGCGGCGGGGTTCCACACCGCGGAATGGAATCCGGTGGTCGCCACCGTCGAGCCGTATCCTGAACGCACCGGAGAATACGACGCGTACTACCGGCATTACCGCGAACTGTACGAATGCAGTACTGCTATTACCCATTTCCTCGCGAGCGAACAACACCGCAAGGGGGTGTTTTCCTGAACCTCGCCCGCCGTGCGAGGATGCAGGGTTGCTCTGTCGGACCCAATACGAGGATCTCATGCCCACTCTCCCCCTGACCCCGCAGAATTTCGAGTCGGTCATCACCCGGAACCCCATCGTGCTCGTCGACTGGTGGGCCGACTGGTGCGGTTGGTGTACTCGATTCGCGCCGGTTTTCGAGTCGTCGGCAGAACGGCACCGCGACGTCGTGCACGCCACCGTCGACGCAGTGGCCGAAGAAGAGATGAAGAACGCGGCGGAGGTCACCGCGTACCCGACGATCATGGCCTATCGCGAAGGCCTGCTGGTCTACAACGAGGCGGGCTACCTCGACGCCGAATCGCTCGAAGAACTCGTCCAGAACATCAAATGGCTGGACATGGAAAAGATCCGCCGCGAATTCGCCGAACAGCACGGCACCCCGGTCGATCCGTACGGCGCGGTCACCCCCGCGGTACCGGGCGGGAATTCGCGCATGGCGGGACTCGCACCGACCCCTAGTAGATATGGCTGGCCCGGCCTGTAACCAACCCTGGAGGCGCCCGATGGAACTATGGCAGCTCGACAACACGCGCACGCGGTCGATCAGCGCCGAGAACCCGACGGGCGCCCCCGGCCAGGGCGGTCGCGCGACCACCGGCACCGGCGCGCACGCCGCCCGGTTCCTCGGTGTCGGCTGGAAGGTGTCCCCGTCGATCCTGCTGGACGACGGTCAAACCGCCACGCTGGCAGACATTTCCGGCCCCGGCGTGGTGCGCCACCTCTGGCTGACCACCGATCGCGGTGCGCTGCACGACATCATCCTGCGGATGTACTGGGACGACGCCGCCGAGCCCGCGATCGAGTTGCCGGTCGGATACTTCTTCTGCAACGGCTGGGGCGAACTGGCGCTGGTCAGCTCGGAAATGGTCGTCGTCGGCCCGGCGGGCGGCTTGAACAGCTACTGGCCCATGCCGTTTCGCGAACACGCCACGATCACCCTGGAAAACCGCTCCGGCCGTACGGTTCCGGTGTACTACCAGGTCACCTACACCGAAGAGGAGGTACCGGCGACCGCCGGATACCTGCACACCCAATGGTCACGCCGGAATCCGCTGGGCCACCCCGCCATTCACACGGTGCTGGATACGGTGCCCGGCCCGGGTCGTTATGTCGGCACCTTCCTCGCAATGCAGCCCAACGCCCCCGGCTGGTGGGGTGAGGGCGAGTTCAAGTTCTATCTCGACGGCGACACCGACTTCCCCACGCTGTGCGGTACCGGTACCGAGGACTACTTCGGCGGCGCTTGGAATTTCGACATCGACGGCGCCTACCGCATGTACTCCGCGCCGTACGTCGGGCTCGTCCAGGTGCTGCCGCCGGACGAGATCTACCAGCAGGACCAGCAATTCGGCATGTACCGCTGGCATGCGCGCGACCCGATCTGCTTCGACTGCGACCTGCGCGTCACCGTGCAGGCACTCGGCTGGCAGGGGGATGCCTATCTGCCGCTGGAGAACGCGGACATCGCCAGCACCGCGTGGTGGTATCAGACGTCACGGTGATTCGCCGGGCTCCGCGGACAGCTCGTCGATGTCCATCGCCAGCAGCTCGTCGGCGCGGGCCAGCGCGTCGTCCATGGTGGCCTGGATGCCGTCCAGCACCGACACGCCGCCGAGCAGATCCTCGAAATCGCGGAGCACGGACTGCACCTCCGCGACCGCAGGGTCGACCCGATACCAGGCGACGGCGTCGTGCCACCACGGGTCTTCGTCCACCCACGCCCACATGACGTCACGGACCAGGCGGGCGTCGGAGGTGTACATCTGGAACTGTTCGCCCGACCCGGCGGCGCGATGTTCGATCTCGTAGACGCCGTCGGGGAGCAACCGGGTCTGGATGTACTCCTGGTCGCCGCGGTTGATCACGATGAACGGGCACTCCGGGTCGGGTGGCTCGTCGAGCAGCGCGGTGAGCAAGTCATCGGTCAACTCCGGCACCGGTGTTCCGTCACCGGTCCGGACGTGCACGTCGGCAGGTCGGTCCGGATCGTCAGTCACCGGGCCAGTGTGCCCGATCCGGTCTTCGAATACCCGAAATGCGTCGTGCGCGGACGCTTCGGGTGCAAGGTGGAGGGATGTGTGCGGCGACGGTGGCCGGGGTGGACAGTTCCACCCAGTCCTGCAAAGTGGTGGTGTGCGATGCGGACACCGGCGAGATCCTGCACCAGGCGAACGCACCGCATCCGAACGGCACCGAGGTGTCACCGGAGGCGTGGTGGGACGCGTTGTGCACGGCGGGGGCAGGTTTGCTCGAACAGGTCGACGCGATCGCGGTGGCCGGACAGCAGCACGGCTTGGTCGCGCTCGACGCCGAGGGGCGGCCGGTGCGCGATGCGCTGCTCTGGAACGACGTGCGTTCCGCGGCGGCCGCCGACGAGCTGATCCGGGAACTCGGCGGACCGCAGGCGTGGGCCGATGCCGTCGGCAGCGTTCCGCTTGCCGCCTTCACGGTGACCAAGCTGCGCTGGCTGGCCGATCATGAACCGGAACTCGCCGACCGTACCGCGCGGATCATGTTGCCGCACGACTACCTGACCTGGCGATTGCGCGGGGGCGGAGCGGCCGAATCGACCACCGATCGCGGCGATGCCTCGGGCACCGGTTACTGGTCACCGGCCGACTGCGAGTATCGCAAAGACCTACTCGCCCTTGGCTTTCGCAGCCGAACGCCCGAGGTACCCAGGGTACTCGGTCCCGCCGAGGCCGCCGGGTGCACTCCGGGCGGTGTGCTCGTCGCGGCGGGGACCGGCGACAATGCCGGTGCCGCACTGGGTCTCGGGCTCGGCGATGGTGACGTGGTGGTGTCGCTCGGCACCAGCGGCACCGTCTTCGCTCGTTCCGCCGTG
Organism: Nocardia sp. NPDC060255; assembly: GCF_042727395.1. Lineage (NCBI taxonomy): Bacteria > Bacillati > Actinomycetota > Actinomycetes > Mycobacteriales > Nocardiaceae > Nocardia > Nocardia sp. NPDC060255. The sequence continues at coordinate 16,688 of NZ_JBHXAU010000002.1, forward strand.
CCGAGTGCCGATGCCAGCGGTGCGGTCGCCGGATTCGCCGATGCGACCGGGGCATTCCTGCCGCTGGTGTGCACCCTCAACGCCGCGCGGGTCCTCGAATATGCCGCCGCCCTGCTCGGCGTCGACCTGGCCACGCTCGAATCGCTTGCCGCGCAGGCGCCTCCCGGCGCCGACGGCCTGGTCCTGCTCCCCTACCTGTCCGGCGAACGTACACCGAACCTGCCGCATGCCACCGGCAGTCTGCACGGATTGCGTCCGGAGACCATGCGTCCCAGCCACATTGCCCGGGCCGCCTTCGAGGGCATGCTGTGCAATATGGCCGAGGCGCTCGATCATCTCCGTGCGCGGGGCACCGGTGTGCGCCGAATCCTGTTGATCGGCGGGGCCGCTCGCTCCGCCTTGGTCGCGGAGATCGCCGCGCAGATCTTCGGCGTGCCCGTCACGGTTCCGCAGCCGATCGAGTACGTCGCGGTCGGCGCGGCTCGCCAGGCTGCCTGGGCGCTCAGCGGTGCGGCGGAACCACCGAGTTGGCCCGCACAGACCGTCGCCGAGATCCCCGCCCCGGCCACCGATTCGACCGGTCAGCGCATCCGTTCCGCATACCAGCGAACACACGGTGACCGCTACGGCGCCAGCGCGGCGACGCCTGCTCCGGCACCACGGCGCCGCCGCCGGTGGCGAGGTCACGAGTGAAGGACTCGATCGCTACGACCGATCCGTGGCGGTAGCGGCGCCACTCACCCGACGACACTGTGGGCGAATTGCTCTAGCACGGACTGGTTCCCGTTGAACCTGTCCGCACCCGGCTTGGCTCCGGACGCCGTGTATTGCGCGAAAACGTACAACGACCAACCGGCGGGCAACGAGTCCGCCGATTCGCGGTAGTGCAAGATCCACAACGGGTTCGAGCCACCGAAGACGGTGGAGTCGGCGGTGCATTTCTTCCACCAATCGGTGGTGGTCGCGATGACCGGTCGCCGATGTGTCCGCGTGTCATATGTGTTGCTGAATTCCTTCACCCAACTGACCATGGCCTCGGGTGAAAGCCCATAGCAGTCCGGTTTCGGCTTCTTCGGGTTGTCTTGCAGGAGAACGGCTCCTGGCAGCGTTTTATCATCGCTGGCAGACCAGGCACCGCCATGGTCGACAAAGAAATTGGCTTGGTCCCGGCCGGGGCCCTCGTCGGGCGCGGCAACGTGGTACGCGCCGAGGAACAGGTCGGCCTTGGGCGCGCTGCCGAACAGACCGGCATAGGCCGAATTGGTGCCTGCTCTTCCCTGAGTTGCCTTGATATAGGCGAATGCCACGCCCTTGGCCTTGACGCCGGCCCAGTCGACAGTGGAATCCGACACGTCCATGCCGTCGACCGTACTGTCCGCGCCCGCCGTACTCGACGGCAACAGGCCGACCAGCGCAACGACACAACACGCTGTCACCGCAGAAGTGATCCTCGCCGACCTGACGCGCATGCACGATCCCCGTTCTCTGTGTTCCGCCGCTGCCGCGACGGCGAGTGCTGTCGCGGGTGGACCGAGAAGACCCACCGTCCTCGTATTCGTTTCTGCGGGCATCCTGGATGGACAGGCAATCGGCATATCGTCGCGTCCATCGGATGACCGCTCGCTGTCGACCGTGCGACGATGTACGTAATACCGGTGGTACCAGATACCGTAGGGCATGGAGGCGCAGATGACGCGGTACGACGTGGTGATTCGCGGCGGGTCGGTGTTCGACGGTGCGGGATCGCCACCGCGTTCAGCGGATGTCGGCATCAAGGACGGCAAGGTGGTCGCGGTCAGCGCCGAGCCACTGCCCGAGGGTGCGCACACCATCGACGCGACGGGCAAGTGGGTCATTCCGGGCATGCTCGACGTGCACACCCACTACGACGCGGAAGTGCTCGGCAATCCCGGGCTCGGTGAGTCGGTACGGCACGGCGTCACCTCCGTGGTGATCGGGAATTGCTCACTGTCCACGGTGTATTCCGATGCCGACGACTGCGCGGACATGTTCGCCAGGGTGGAGGCGTTGCCGTGGGACGCGGTGCACGGGGCGGTCAAGGAACACCAGAATTGGGATAGTCCGCGTGCCTATGCCGAGTCGCTGGCAGCGCGCCCACTCGGCGCTAATGTTGCTGCGCTGCTGGGTCATTCGGATATTCGGGTCGCCGTCATGGGCTTGGGGCGCGCGGTGGACCCGCAGGCGCAACCGACCGGCGAAGAACTGAATCGCATGCGGCAGATGCTGACCGACGCGCTCGATGCCGGATTCCTGGGACTGTCCACCATCCGCAGCTCGTTCTCGAAGCTGGAGGGCGTGCGCTTCCCGACCAGGCAGCTGCCGTCCACCTACGCGAGCTGGCGCGAATACGCGGCGCTGAACAAGATTCTGCGGCAACGGAATCGGATTCATCAGAGCACGCCGAACCTCACCTCGCGACTGGAGATCGCGCGCTACTTCGCGCAGAGCGCCGGGCGATTCCGTAAGCCGCTCAAGACAACACTGATCGCGGGCATGGACGTGAAGGCCGATCGCACCACGGCGCGGGCCGCGACCGCGGCGGCCTGGATCGCGAACAGGCTGGGCGGGGCCGCATTTCGATGGCAGCACTTGCCGGTACCGTTCGAGGTCTATGCCGACGGCGTCGATCTGGTGGTCTTCGAGGAATTCGGTTCCGGCGTCGCGGCGCTGAATATTCGCGACGTGATGAAACGCGGAGAGTTGCTGGCCGACGAGTCCTACCGCAGGCAGTTCCGCAAGGATCTCGCCAAGAAGTACGGTCCGCGAGTGTGGCATCGGGACCTGTACGACGCGCAGATCGTGTCCTGCCCCGAGGCCGAGGTGGTCGGCAAGTCGTTCGGCGAGGTGGCCGACGAGCGCGGCATCCACCCGGCCGACGCGCTGCTCGACCTCGCCGTCGCACACGGTTCGACGCTGCGCTGGCGAACTGTGATCGCCAACGATCGCGATGAGGTGCTCGACAAGTTGCAACGCTCGCCCAATGTCCAGGTCGGGTTCGCCGATTCCGGCGCGCATCTGCGCAATATGGCCTTCTACAACTTCGGCATCCGCATGCTGGAGCGGACTTATCAGCGCAAGTTCATGCCGATCGAGGCTGCGGTGCACCGGCTGACCGGTGAGCTGGCCGAATGGTATGGCCTGGACACCGGCCGCTTGAACGAGGGCGCCCGCGCCGATATCGCCGTTATCGACCCGGCCGGTTTCGACGGTTCCAGCGCTGAATACGCCGAGTCACCGTTTCCCGGCATCGCCGGGCTGGATCGCATGGTAAATCGCAATGACCGGGCCGTGGCGGCGACCATTGTCGGCGGGCATATCGTTTACGAATACGGCACCTTCGCCGCTGGCTTCGGCACCACTCTGCACGCGGGGACATTCCTCACGCCGACCTGATCCGCACACGCGACACGCCGTTCTGAAACGCCGAAAAATCACTCCGCTACATTTCGTCCAGTTTTAGGAATAACATCACCGCACGGGAATTTCCCGACAAATCCTATGTAATTCCGCGACGATGTCCGCTCGGCCGGGCAAATGTCGCGGTGTCGCGGTGAGGAGAGACGGTGACCGATGTGCGCACGGCGATCACGGCGGAACGGACCGAACTCGCCGAGATCTTGACGTGGCTCGATGACGAGAGCTGGGACGCACCGACGTTGTGCCGCGGCTGGCGAGTGCGCGAGGTCGTCGCGCACATCACCCTGCCGTATCGCCTCTCCGAAACCCGCTTCGCGCTCGAAATGCTCCGCTCGGCAGGCCGTTTCCACCGGATGTCCGATCACGCCGCCCGCTACGACGCGGCCCGGTTCACTGCCGAGGATCTACTGAAGTCGCTGTGGGACAACGTCGGTCATCCCTGGAAACCACCGGGCTGCGGCTACGAAGGCGCGTTGAGCCACGACGTCGTCCACGGCCTGGACATCACCGTCCCGCTCGGCCTGGAACGCAAGGTCCCCGAGGACCGGCTACGCATCGTGCTCGACGCCGTTAATCCCAAGAGCGTCAAGTTCTTCGGCGTCGACCTCGACGGCATCCAACTACGCGCCGAAGACCTGGACTGGCACTACGGCTCCGGCGAAATCCTCTCCGGCGCCGCCCAAGACCTCCTCCTCGTCCTGTGCGGGCGCACCATCCCCGACGAAAAACTACACGGCCCCAACGCCATTCGCTTCACCCGCTCCGGCCAGCACGGCCGCCACCGCAAGCACCTTCCTGTCTAGGTACCTAGTCACCGAGGATCAGCGGCAAAGCGTCCAACCCGCGTTCCCGGAACGAGGACCGCCATCGGATTTGGTCACGCGGGATTGCCAGCTCGATCCGCGAAAACCGGCGTAGCAGGCTACCGATGGCGATGCGCGCTTCGAGCCGAGCCAATGGGGCGCCGAGGCAGAAGTGGATACCAAGTCCGAACGCGAGGTGCGGGTTGTCCACTCTGGACAGGTCGAGGGTGTCGGGGTTCGGAAAGCGGAGTGGATCGCGGTTTGCGGATGCCCTGCCGAGCAACACCATGTCGCCGGCAGGGATGCGGACATCGCCGATGGTGATCTCTTCGGTTGCGAAGCGGCGGATGGAGAATTGGTTCGGGTGGGCGTAGCGCAGCAGTTCGTCGATCGCAATGTCGCTCGGCTCTGCTGCTGTGCGCAGCGCCGCGAGTTGTTGCGGATGGTCGAGCAATGCCAATACCGCGTTGCCGATGAAACTCACGGTGCTCTCGTAGCCCGCCCAGAAGATGAGGAAAGCGAGCGATACGAGTTCGTCCTCAGCGAGTTGGTCTCGCCCGTCACGGACCGCGATCAAATCGGATAGGAAATCATCGGTGGGTGCGGCGCGCTTATCGGCGACCAGTTCAACCATGAATTGCTCCATGTTGATCACGGCCTGCGTGGCTTGTTGCGGTTGTGCCGGATCTGGGGCGAGCAGATTGTTGGTCCAGCCGCGAAATCGCAGGCGATCGTCGCTTGGAATGCCGAGCAGGTCCCCGATCACCGTCAGCGGCAACGGCACTGTGAACTCGGCAACGAGGTCCACCTCCTCCCGGTCGGCGAAGCGGCTCAGCAGGCGATCGGTCTCGGCTTGGATCTTGTCCCGCAGGTTGTCGATCCGTCGGGGGGTGAAGGCTCGGGCAACGAGTCGGCGCACGCGCGTGTGGTCGGGTGGATCGATATTGAGCAAGTTGGCTTCCAACACTGGGGGGAGCGAGAAGCCTTTGTAGCCACTGCCGGACGATCGTTTGTCGACCGACAGACGAGGATCCGTCTGCGCGCGACGCACATCCGATTCGCGGGTGACAAACCATGCCAGGGCGCCAGTGGGAAGTAGGACTCGATGTACAGGTCCGCTGTCGCGGAGTTTGCGGTGCACGGGGTGCGTGTCGAGGAGGTAGTCCGCATCGAAAGGTGCGATGGGTGAGGTCAAAGCTCTACTCCCGGATGGCTGAGCGGGTGCGGTATCCGGCCCCATCATGCAGATCACTGCCTGCCTCCGGCAAATGAACCTGAGAGATCCAGTCGCCTATCTCGTTGTGCGCCGACGAATTTGCCACGTTGTGTGGCGTGTCGGCGCATCGCGAGGAATGATCGCGGGCGAGGAGAGACTATGACCGATACCGAGGTGCGCAAGGCGATCACTGGTGAGCGGACCGACCTTGCTGAGCTACTGACCGGGCTCGATGCCGAGTGCTGGGATGCGCCGACGCTATGCCAGGGTTGGCGGGTGCGGGAGGTGGTCGCGCATATGACCATGCCGTTCCGGCTGTCGGGGCCGCGGTTCGCGCTGGAGATGGTGCGGGCGGTGGGGAGTTTTCATCGGATGTCGGATCGTACCGCGCGGCATGATGCTGAAGAGCTGACTGCGGAGGATCTGTTGAAGTCGTTGTGGGACAACGTGGCTCATCCGTGGAAGCCGCCGGGTGGCGGGTTCGAGGGGGCGTTGAGTCACGACGTCATCCACGGGCTGGACATCACGGTTCCGCTCGGCCTGGAACGCAAGGTGCCCGAGGAACGGCTACGGCTCGTGCTCGATGGGATCGATCCGAAGAGCGTCAAGTTCTTCGGTGTCGATCTCAAAGGGATCGAGTTGCGCGCCGATGATCTCGACTGGAGCTATGGCTCCGGCGACATAGTGACAGGCGATGCCCAGGACCTGCTGCTGGTGTTGTGTGGGCGCACGCTGCCCGCCGAGAAGCTGCACGGGGACAAGGCGAAGCGGTTCACCGGTAGCTGACCCACGATAATCTTGAGCCACCGACTACCCTGTCCAGTTACAGTCGCCACGTGACCTGGACTGCGCCCGACCTCTCCCGAGCCGAAACGCCGCTGATCGCCGACGAGCGACCGATGCTGCAGAGCTGGCTCCACTTTCACCGTGCCACTCTGCTGATGAAGTGCGCGGGGCTCGATGAGAAGCAGCTCAAGCTGCGTTCCGTCGAGCCATCGACGATGTCGCTGCACGGCTTGGTCCGGCACATGACAGAGGTGGAGCGCGGCTGGTTTCGCCGCGCCGCCACGGGCGAGGACATCGAGTACCTCTACTGCAGTACGGACAACGTGGACGGCGACTTCGACGACACCGAACAAGCTGACCCCGCAACCGATTTCGCGACATACCGGCGTGAATTCTCGTTGGCCGACGCCGCGGTCGCCGACCTATCGCTCGAGCACACTTTCCCGCACCCGCACCGCCCGGAAGAGGTGTACAACCTCCGCTGGGTCTACGTGCACATGATCGAGGAGTACGCCAGGCACAACGGGCACGCCGATCTGCTGCGCGAACGCATCGACGGAGCCACCGGCGACTGACCTGCTCAGAGCGCGTGCCGGCTGACCCAGGCCGCGACTTGGGCGCGTGACTCGAAGCCGAGCTTGGTGAGGATGTGGTCGACGTGGCTCTCCGCGGTCCGGATCGAGATGACCAGTTCGGCGGCGATGCGTTTATTGCTGTAGCCGGCGGCGACCAAGCGAGCGACGTCCTTCTCGCGGCGCGTGAGCTGGTCGTCGGCAGCGGCTTTCGGCGTCGGTAGCGGGTCGGCCTGTTCGACGCCGAGGGCGTAGTTCACCGCCTCGTCGAAGGTCAACCCCGCTCCGCTGTCGAACTCCGACCCGAACTCCTTGTCGCCCATCGTGTCATGAACCTGGAGCCGGACTTTTTCACCGACCACGTCGGTCATCGCGTGTGCGAGGCGCTGTGTGCTGCCGCGCCGCACCGTCGTCGCGGCCCCCATCAGCCGAGCGGCCCGGCGCTGGTCACCACCGGCGGCCGCGGCCCAGGCCAGCCCGTCGAACACCGACGCCGTCCACACGCAACGATCGAACAACCGCAGCAGCTCGACCGCACGGCGCAGATACTCGATGGCCTTGTCCTCGTTACCGTTTCGCCAATGATTCGTCCCGACGGCCCACCAGGCGAGGCCGCCGAGCAGATGGGATCCCTGCTGGGCGGACTTGGCCAAGAACTGCTCGGCCAGCGTCCCGGCGCGGCCGTCTGCCAGCACCATCGCGCACACATACCCGAACGCCAGGCATTCCATCTCCGCGCCGTGATGCCCCTGGGCGCGGGCGCGCACGGCGGCATCCTCGGCGATTTCCAGTGCACGCATCGGGTCGGACTCGGCGAACGCCAGTACCGCCGACAGTAACGCGGCCTCGACCAGGACCTCTTCGTCCCCCAATTCTGTTGCTATCGCGACGGATTCACGGAGATACTGATGCGCCGACACGGTGTCCGACAGCATGGCGGCAATGACCGACGCGGCCGCCAACGCCCGCGCCCGATCGGTGGTGCGCGCGAGATCCTTGCCCAGCGCGTCCATCAGCCAGCGGTAGCCCTCCAGGAAGAACCGATAGTGCTCCCAGAACGGCCGGAGCTCGCTGGCGATCTGTAACCCCCGATGCGCACCGTCCGGGTCGGCGAGCGCGAACTGCAGCGCCGCACGCATGTTCGCATGCTCGCGGGTGACATCACGGAACCAGATGACGTCCGCATCGCTCCAGTACTCGACGCGCCCTCGCTGCGCGACCCGGTAGTAATGGTCGCGGTGCCGAACCCGCAGCGCGTACTCGTCACCGTGCGCCGCCAGGCGCGCCAGCGCGAACTGTCGCAGCGGCTCGAGCATGGTGTAGCGGCCGGTGCCGTCGCTGTCGTGCCGATGGCTCAGCACGGACTTGTCGACCAGACCGGTGAGCGCGTCCACCAGCGCACCAGAATCGAGCACGCACACCGCCTCAGCGGCAGCCAGATCGAAGCCGCCCGCGAACACGGCGAGTTGCTCCCACAGGTTTTGCTCGTCCGGCGTACACAGGTCGTAGCTCCAGCGAATCGCGGCTTCCAGCGTCTGCTGTCGCTCAGGCGCGGTGCGCAAGCCGGTGGTGAGCAAGCGCATGGTGTCATCGAGACGTTCCAGCACTTGATCAGGCGTAAAAGCGCGCAGCCGCAACGCCGCGAGTTCGAGTGCCAGCGGAATACCTTCCAGCCGAAGGCAAATCGCCGCGAGGGCACCGAGATTGGCCGCGCCGACCCGGAATTCGGGATTCGCGGCCGTGGCACGATCGATCAGCAGCCGCAGCGCCGCATTGTCCGCCGCGTCGACTTCGCCGGAGTCCTCGTCTATTTCGGGCACCGGCAGCGGCGCGATCGGCAGCACCTGCTCCCCCACCACGCCGAGCGGCTCCCGGCTGGTCGCCAGCACCCGGATGTCGGGGGTGCTGGCGATCAGCCGGTCGACGAGCTCGGCGCACGCGCCGATGAGGTGCTCGCAGTTGTCGAGGATGAGCAGCAGATGCTTGCCGCCGAGGTAGTCGGTGAGACCGGCCAGCGGCGCACTGGTGTCATCGTGCAGGCCGAGCGCTTGCGCGACGCTCAGCGCCACCAACTCCCCGTCGTTGACATGCGCCACCTCGACCAGCCACACGCCGTCGGGAAAGGCCCGCCGCACCGCCTCGCCCACCCGCCTGGCCAGCCGGGTCTTACCGACACCACCCGGCCCGGTGAGGGTGAGCAAACGCGTGCTGGACAGCAGTTTCCTGGCGGTCGCGACTTCGCTGCCACGCCCGACGAAGCTGGTCACTTCGGCGGGGAGGTTTCCTGTCACGTACCGCGCCACGCCGATTACCTTCGCACGGACGCGCCGCGCCCCCGGGCGTTTTGCCCGAACACGCCGCGCGGGTCAGGGCGTCTGAGCCGTCGGATAGACCGCCTCGAACAGGTCACGCAGCTCGGCCGCGGTGATCTCCCGGCCGGTCGCGTCGGTGTGCGCCTGCACGTGCCCGGCGAAATCGATCTGCCGATGCCTCGGCAGGTCGATTCCGAATTCCGTCTTCAGCAGGTAGGCGATGCCGCCCTTGCCCGACTGCGAATTGACCCGGATCACGGCGTCGTAGCTGCGGCCGAGGTCGGCCGGATCGATCGGCAGGTACGGCACCTGCCAATCCAGTTGACGCTCCGGGGTTCCGGTCTGCGCGGCCCGTGCCCGATGCGCCGCCATGCCCTTGTTGATCGCGTCCTGGTGGGTGCCGGAGAACGCGGTGTGCACGAGTTCGCCTACGTACGGGTGCCGTTCGTGGACCGGCATGCGGGTGCAGTATTCGACGGTCCGGCGGATCTCGTCGATATCGGCGAAGTCGATCATCGGATCCACGCCCTGCGCATGCAGATTCAACGCCAGGGTGGCGAGGTCGACGTTGCCGGTGCGTTCGCCGTTGCCGAACAGGCAGCCCTCGACGCGTTGCGCGCCGGCCAGTACCGCGAGTTCGGCGGCGGCGATGCCGGTGCCGCGGTCGTTGTGCGGGTGCACGGACAGGATGACGCTGTCACGGCGGGCCAGGTTGCGGTGCATGTATTCGATCTGGTCGGCGTAGACGTTGGGGGTCGCGACCTCCACCGTGGCAGGCAGATTCAGGATGACCGGGCGCTGCGGAGTGGCGTCCCACAGTGTTGTCATCCGGTCGCACAGATCGAGCACGTAGTCGGGCTCGGTCAGGTTGAACACCTCGGGCGAGAACTGGAAGCGCACGTTCGGCAGGCCGGCGGTGAGCTCCAGCACGTCGCGGCCGCCTGCCAGGATCAGCTCGCGCAACGCGGCACGATCCTTGCCCAGCACGGTGTTTCGCCACGTGGGTGCGGTCGCGGTGTACATGTGGATGACGACATTGCGCAGGCCGTGCACCGATTCGACGGTGCGTTCGATGAGATCCCTTCTGGCGGGAGTGAATACGACGATGGTGACATCGTCGGGCGCGAGGTCGGCATCGGCGATCAGCCGGACGAAGTCGAAGTCGGTCTGCGAGGCGGACGGGTAGCCGACCTCGATCTCCTTGTAGCCCATGGCCACCATGAGTTCGAAGAAACGCCGCTTGCGTGCGGGGTCCATGGGTTCGGCGAGCGCCTGATTGCCGTCGCGCAGGTCTACCGGGACCCACAGTGGTGCCGCGGTGATCCGCGCGTTCGGCCAATCACGCTGGGTGAGCGGCACTTCCACCCGGTCGTAGACGGATCGGTAGCGGTGCGACGGCATCTGGGAGAGCCGCTGCGGATTCCAGGCCGGTGCGTTGCCGGGAATCCGGCCCGCGGGAGTGTTGATCGTCGAAAAAGACATGGTCTGCTTTCTGGCAGTCACGAAACAGAGGTGACCGGCCACGACAAAGCCCCACGGCGGGGGGCCGGTCGTTCAGGCCCCGCCGTGGCGGCTAAGGAGAAGCAGGGTGCGCATGATGGTTAGACTATACACAACTCCTCAGACAAGTAGAGAGGTTGTGATGGTTTCGCAGGTACGCCGCCATCCGCTGGCCGCGCAGGCGGCCGAGCTGATCATGACGCGGATCAAAGCGGGCGAATGGCCACTCGGACACCGGCTTCCGGGTGAGACGACACTCGCCGCGCAGCTCGGGGTCGGCCGCTCCACGCTGCGCGAAGCGATCCGCGAGCTGGCGGGCAAGGGCGTGCTGGACAGCCGTCAGGGCGCGGGCGTGTTCGTGACGGCGCTGGACGCCAAGGACGACTGGGATGTGGTGTTGCGCCGCGCCACCATCGCCTCGGTGATCGAGGCCCGCATCGCCATCGAGGCCGAGGCGGCGGCGCTGGCCGCGCACCGCCGCACCCGCGCCGACCTGCGCATCCTCCGGTCCACCCTGGCGGCACGCGAAGCACATGGCGAGCCGGTGGCCGAGCATGTCGACGCGGACATGGCTTTTCACCGCGCGGTGCTGGTGGCGGCGCACAACGAGGTCCTGGTCCAGCTGTTCGACACCTTCCTCCCCCGGCTGCGCCTGGCAATGATCGACATGCTGACGATCCACCCTGTCCCGTCCGAGCGCGCCGACCATGCCGCGCACGAGCTGCTGGTCGAGGCGATCGTCGCCCGAAACGCCACCGCCGCAGCCGAATACAGCCGTTCCCATCTGACGAGATTGAAGGAGGCCTTCACGTGACCGGAGCCCCGGTGCTCGAACTGGCGGACGTGACGTTCCGCCGCGAGGGCAAGAAGATCATCAACGGCATCTCGCTGACCGTGCACGCGGGCGAACACTGGGCGTTGCTCGGACCGAACGGGGCGGGCAAGAGCACGCTGCTCGGTTTCTGTGGCGCGGTCACCTTCCCCACCACCGGCACGGTTCGGGTGCTGGGCGAACAGCTGGGCCGGGTCGAACTGGCACGACTGCGCCACTCCATCGGCCACGTGAATCCGCGGCACCCGCTGCAGTATCCGCTGACCATCCGCGAGGTCGTGCTGACCGGTCTCACCGCGACCATCGACACCCCGATGCGCTGGACGCCGACCGCGGATCAGCTCGGCCAGGCCGACGCGATGATCGATACCGTCGGCCTCACCGGCAAGGCCGACAACACCTGGACCACCCTGTCCCAGGGCGAGCGCGGTCGCACGTTGATCGCCCGCGCCCTCATCGCCGAGCCGCGGCTACTGCTGTTCGACGAGCCGTCCACCGGCCTGGATCTCGCTGCGCGCGAACAACTCCTGGAAACCATCGATACCCTCGGCGACACCCATCCCGAGGTCGCGTCGGTGCTGGTGACCCACCATCTCGAGGAACTCCCGACCACCACCACCCACGCCCTGCTAATCGCCGACGGCCACACCGTCGCCGCAGGCCCGGCCAGGGAGACGCTGACCACCGACAACGTCACCGCCGCCTTCGCCCACCCCGTCGAGGTCCGCTACGACGGCCGCTGGACCGCCCGCGCGGCACACACCACCCCGGCCTGGCCCAGCTGAACCCGGCACCCACACTCGGCGAGTGTGGGTGCCGCACCGGCTCAGAGCAGACCGAGCAACTTCAAGTTGGTGATGTACTTGACGATGATCGGCGCGGTGACATGCGGAATGTCTTTATCCTGACCGACTTTCGCCTCCTGCACCGCCGCCCGGAATCGATCGGTGGGCGCGAACGACCCACGAATCGGCTGCTCGGGCCGCTGATAGTTGTGCAGCAGCGGCAGTAGCGAATGCTGCCGCTGCCGTTCCGGCAGCGCACGCAGCGCGGTCTCGAATCGCCGTAACCAGGCGTCGTACTCGGCGATCCGCTGAATCGAGTAGCCCGCCTCGATCAGCCAATCGACGTATTCATCGAGGCCGATGCCGTCGTCGTACGGGTTCATCACGTGATAGGTCCGGAACCCGTCCGTCACGTGCGTGCCGAGGGTCGAGATCGCCTCGGCGATGAAATCGACCGGCAGCCCGTCGTAGTGCGCCCGCTGCCGATTACCGTCGGCGTCGGTCTCGTAGAACGAGAACGGCGCGATACCGCTGGCCACCAGGCTCAGCATCATCCGGGTGAACATGTCCGGCAGGTTGAGCTGCCCGGCGTACCGGCCGCTCACCAGAATCATGTCGCAGCGGAAGACCGCCACCGGCAGGCCACACAGGTCGTTGGCCTCGCGCAGCAGCACCTCCCCCGCCCACTTGCTGTTCGAGTAGCCGTTGGCGTAACTGTCGTCGATCGTGCGGACCGGGCTGATCACCCGGATATCCGCGTCTTCGGTGAACGAGGCCGGTTCGATCTGCGCGCCGACGCCGATGGTCGAAACATAGGTGAACGGCTTCAGTTTCGTGGTGAGCGCGAGGCGGATCAGCTCCGCGGTGCCCACCGCGTTCGGGCCGAACAGCTGGCTGTACGGCAGCAGGTGGTTGACCAGCGCCGCGGGGTCGACGATCACATCGACCGTGTCGGCCAACCGCTGCCAAGTCTGCTGATCCAGGCCGAGATTCGCCTCACCCTTGTCCGCGGCGAGTACTTCCAGATGATCCGCGGCCAGAGTTCGGTAGTGCCGCAACAGTTCCGGGTCGCCGCCGTCGAAGATCTCGTCCAATCGCGCGCGGGCTGCGGCGTTGTCCTTCGCTCGGACCAGGCAGATCAGCGTGCCGCCGACCAGGGCGAGCCGTTCGAGCCATTCCAGTGCCAGGTAGCGGCCGAGGAAACCGCTCGCGCCGGTCAGCAGGACGGTCCGCACCCTGGTGCTCGGCCGCGGCAATGCCGGTGCGGCGGCCAGTGTTTCGGCGTCGATGAACTTGTCCAGGGTGAGTTCGGCGGCGCGCGCCTCGGTGGCGTCGCGGCCGTGCACCGTCGCGAAGCTGGGCCGCTTCGCGCCGGCGGACCGTTCCGCCTCGATGTAGTCCGCGATGGCCTGCAGGTCGGTGGCGGGGCTGACGATCACGCCGACCGGCACGTCGAGGTCGAAGATCTCGTGCAGCAGATTGGCGAAGGTCAACGCGGACAACGAATCTCCGCCGAGGTCGGTGAAGTGCGCGTCCGGTCGCCGATCGGCGACCGAAGCACCGAGCAGCGCACCGGCGGCCCGGCTGACCGTCTCCAGCACCGGCAGGTCGGCGCCGCCGCGGCGCAGCGCGCTCAGCTCGCCGGCCTGTCCTTCGGCCAAGTCGGTGTAGAGCTGCTCGAGCTGTTCGCCGTAGCGCTCCTTGAGTTTCGGTCGCGCCAGCTTGCGGATGCCGGTGAGCAGGCCGTTCTCCAGCGTGAAAGGCGTTGTCGCGATGATGAGTCCGCGCGGGATCTCATAGCCCTGCAGTTCGGCCGTGCGCGCGACCTCCTGCAGCGAGTCACCGATACTCGACTTCAGTGCCTCGATATCGCCGCCGCTGCGCGCCACCGCGTCGTCGGTGGGTACGACAACCGCCACCAGGTAGGCGCGTGCGCTGTTGCCATAGACATAGATCTGTTCGACCAGCGGACTGTTGTCGAACGCCGCCTCCAACTTCGAGACGGTGACGAACTCGCCTTGCGACAGCTTCTGCACGTTGTTGCGCCGGTCGAGATAGACCAGCTCATCGGGGGCGATCTCGGCCACCACATCGCCGGTCCGGTAGTAGCCGTCGGCGTCGAATACCGCCGCGGTGACCTCCGGCCGTTTGTAGTAACCCGGGAACAGGTCGTTCGATCGGACGAGCAGCTCGCCTCTGGGATGCGGCCGGTCGGTGTGGAAGTAGCCCAGATCGGGCACGTCGGCCAGCTTGTAGTCGATGACCGGCGGACGCCGGATGTGCCCGTCGATGAGCACGGCCCCCGACTCGGTCGAACCGTAGCCTTCCAAAAGGTGCAGGTCCAGGTAGCGTTCGACGAACGCGCGCAGCTCGTCCGAGATCGGCGCGGAACCGGTCAGCGCCGTGACGAACCGGCCACCGAGTACCGACCGCCGCTGCTCCGCCATCACCTCGGCTTCGAGCGCCGCCCGATCGACGCCGTCGACGGACCGCCGGTCCAGCTCGTTGTGGAACTCCTGGAACAGCATGTCCCAGATCCGCGGCACGAAGTTCAACTGCGTCGGCCGCACCAGCGCGAGATCGTCGAGGAAGGTCGAAAGATCGCTCTTGGCAGCGAAATACGCGGTGCCACCGTTGCCGAGCGTCCAGAACAGGATGCCGCGGCCCATCAGGTGACTCATCGGCATGAAATTGAGCGTGATCGTCGGCTCGGGACTCGCCTGTCCCCACGATGCCCTGGTCGACTTGCGCCAGAAGTTGGTGACCAGGCGTTCGGGGTACATGGCGCCCTTGGGCGCGCCTGTGCTGCCGGAGGTGTAGATCAGCAGCGTCAGCGGATCGTCCTCGACGGGCACGAAATCTGTTGCAGGCAGCGCTTTCCCACGCTCGATCGCCTCGGCCAAGGTTTCGACCGGCACCGGGTTCCCCGCCTCGGTCAACCGCGCCCGCGCGGCCTCGAACGCCTCGCGCTGCTCATCGACCTGCGGGAGGTAGTCGAACACGACAATCCGTGCCGGCGCGGCGCCGGTCAGCGCCAGTTCGACGGCATCATCGAGATAGTCGACGCTAGAAGCGATTACGCGCGGCTCGGTCTCCGCGACGATCGGGCGCAGTTGCGCGACCGGCGCGCTGGTCTGCAGCGGCACCGACACCGCGCCCACCTGAACCAGCGCCATATCGACCGTTGCGTAGTCGACGCTGGAGAAACCGACGAGGCAGACGCGGTCGCCGGGCCGCACCCCGCTCTCGGCGAACGCGCTCGCGATCGCGGCGACGCGCTCCGACAGTTCGCCATACGTGATGGTGTCGAAACTGGGCAGCAGTTCAATGCTGACGCGCCCGGTCTCCGGGTCTTCGTCGAACCGCACCGCGCGCTGCCCGAGCGCGGGCCGATCCGCGTAACCCGCCAGCACCGTGCGCAGGAGCTCGGGCAATCGCAGGCCGGGTGCATCGACCGCCGCGGTCACCTCGTCCCGGGGAACGGCGGCGGCGAACTGCGGATCATTGGCATACAAATCAGCGATGCGGCGTGCGAGCCGCTCTTCACGAGAATCAATCGACATAACAGGTCCACCTCCACGACCAGCAGAAACTTGACGGGAACAGGTTGGAACTCGACGGCGCAGCACGCGCCAGACTTCATTAGCTTAGCAAAGCTAAAGGATTATGTGACTGGCAATTCACTGTGAATCGCCTGTGCGAGCCTGCGCACTCGAGCCCCGAAGCCGTTGCCACCCAGAGAGAAATGCTTACGTTCGACAGCTCGGCCGTGGTGGCTCGCCCGCACGTCGCGGGGCGGCCACGTGCAGTCGGGAAATATCCGGGGAGAATCTTCGAGGAGATGTCGATTCGGGGGGTCGCCGTTCGATGCAGTGAGGTGAGGATCGGACGATCTTGACGACAACGAGCAAAGGACACGACATGCGCCACATGATGCTGATCCACGTCGACCCGACCACCGCGCCGGAGCCGGACGAGGCGATGTTCGAGCAGATCGGCAAGGTGATCGAGGAGATGACCAAGGCGGGTGTGCTGCTGGACACCAATGGCCTGCGCCCGATCACCGAGGCCACCAAGATCACTCAGAGCGGCGGCAAGCAAACCGTGCTGGACGGTCCGTTCACGGAATCCAAGGAGGTCGTGGGCGGATACTGCCTCCTGCAGACCAAATCCAAGGAGGAGGCGATCGAGTGGACGTCGCGCTTCCTCGGCGTACACGGGCCGGAGTGGGATATCGAGATCGAGATCCGGCAGATCGACGAGCCGGCCTGATCCGGCACCGCGGATGAGCCCGGACCGGTCGCCTGAGCAGACCCATCGCGCCGTGGAAACGGTCTGGCGGATGGAATGGCCGCGACTGGTCGCGGGGCTCACCTGCGTCGTCGGCGATATCGACGCCGCCGAGGAACTCGCGCAGGACGCGCTCGTCGCGGCGCTGGAGCAGTGGCCGCGCGACGGGGTGCCGCCGAATCCGGGTGGCTGGCTGATGCTCACCGCGAAGCATCGAGCGATCGATCGGGTTCGGCGCAAGCAGACCTTCACGCGCAAGCTGGCGTTGCTCGGCCACGAGTTGGTGACCGCGCCGCCGGCGGAGCCGGAACCGGACGGTGCGGTCGAGGACGATCTGCTGCGGATGATGTTCACCGCGTGTCATCCGGTGCTGTCGGAGCAGGCCAGGGTGGCGTTGACGTTGCGGCTGCTCGGCGGGTTGACCACCGAGGAGATCGCCCGCGCCTTTCTTGTCGCGGAATCGACTGTGGCGCAACGCATTGTCCGAGCCAAGCGGACCATCGCCGCGAAACGGGTGCCGTATGAGGTGCCCAGTGCTGATGAGTTGACCGAGCGGCTGGCCTCGGTGCTCGCGGTCGTCTATTTGATCTTCAACGAGGGGTATTCGGCGACGGCGGGCGAGGATTGGATTCGGGTCGAGCTGTGCCAGGACGCACTGCGGCTCGCTCGCATTCTGGCCGAGTTGCTGCCCGCTGAACCCGAGGTGCACGGGCTGGTCGCGCTGCTCGAGCTACAGGGCTCGCGGCTGCCCGCGCGCACCGGCCCGGCGAAAGATGTTGTGCTGCTTGCCGATCAGAACCGGTCGCGGTGGGATCGGTTGCTGATCCGGCGCGGATTCGCGGCGTTGGCCCGCGCCAATACGGTCGCCCGTGATCGCGGCCTGCCGCCGGGTAGTTACGCGCTGCAGGCCGCGATCGCCGCCGTGCATGCCATGGCCGCGACACCGGAGGACACCGATTGGCGGCGAATCGCCGGACTGTATGCGGTTCTCGCCGAACGCTTTCCGTCCCCGATCGTCGATTTGAATCGCGCGGTGGCGGTGAGCAAGGTGCATGGGCCTGCGGCCGGTCTGGATCTCGTCGACGCACTGTCGGGAACGTTGGACACCTATCACCTGTACAACGCCGTGCGCGGCGACCTGCTCGTCCAACTCGGTCGGCATGCGGAAGCGCGGGCCGAGTTCCTGCGCGCCGCCGAGCTGACCGGCAACAAAGCCGAGCAGGTGCTGCTGCTAGATCGCGCGGCGGACTGTCGCTAGTCCGGTTGTAACGCCGCGGTAATCGCCGCACCGCAATCGCGTGTGAGCATGCTACGAAATCGCTTACCTCCGAAAGGAATCCGGCCACGTGCGGCAGTTCTATCGAGCAGTGCTCCTGGACGACGACCATCGGCTCATCGGCTATGTGGAACCCGGCACGCAGCTCGACGAACACGCGTGGATCGGCAATCACACCGTTCAGGGCATCGAACGGTTGTTGTGCGTGCCCGCCAGGGTGGTGTGGGCGCCGCGACAAGCCGGCGAGCTGTACGACGCCGCCGCATCCGTTGCGCCGCTGATACCGCCGGAGCACGGATGCACCGGCCGGTACATCCTCAATCACGATCAACTCGGGTACGTCGACAAGGCGGCCGTGCGGGAGAACGCGTCTCGACACCGCGCCCATCCGCTGCCGATCCTCACCGCTGCGGGCGGCTTCGCATCGCACGCGCTGGCGGGCGCGTGGGCTTGCGATCGAATCTCGGTGGGCGACACCGTGCCCGCCGGATTCGAGCTGTGGAAGTTCGATGTAGCCGAACTTAACCAGTTTCAGTAAATAGTAGGCAACCCACCGACGACACGCGGCATCTCAATGGTGTCGTCCATAGCCTGGGCGCGGACGTCCGCCAGCTTGTCGAGGAAGGCCTCTGCGGAGCCGAACCGGGCCGCAACCTGCGCTAACAGTTGTTCGGCTGGTTTCATGAAGTCCATGCCGTTCAGCATGACCGGTCAGAAGTGCACCAGCGCTGTCGTTAGCGCATAATTTGCCGAAATGTCTTGCGGGCGCAAGCGCGGCCCGGTTTCTGCTACCGGATGGAAACGCTCGATTCAGCTCGCTCCGGCGCGGCGGATCGGCTGAAAGGTCTGGGTCGCGTCGGTGGTGAGGAAGATGCCGACGAGGCGGTACACCTCGGCCGGCTTTTCGACGACCGACAGGTGCGAAGTGCCGGGGACGATGGCGAGCTCGGAATCGGGGATCGCGCGGTAGAGGGCGATCGTGTGTTCCAAGCTCATCGCATCGTCGTCGGCCGCGATGACGAGAGTCCGGCTGGTGATGCCACCGAGCTCCTCGACGGTCATCGTCGGCTCTTCCCGCGACATCCGCAGGACCTTGTCCGCGACGACCCGGAAGTGCTCCTCGCCGTCCGGCGACACCTCGCCATAGCGAGCGGCCAAGCGCCGCATCGGTTCCTCGTGACCGAAGCCGTCGAGCACGCCGGGCAGCAGGCCGTCGCGGTGGAAATTGCCGCTGATCGAGATGAGCTTGCGGACCAGATCCGGCCGGCGGATGGCGACCAGCAGCGCGACGATCGCGCCGTCGCTGTAGCCGACCAGGTGCGCGGGGCCGCCGACCACCGTGTCGAGGAACGCGATGGTGTCCTGCACCATCAGGTCGAAGGTGATGGGACCCTCGACGTCCGGGGTGCGGCCGTGGCCGCGGCGATCCATCCGGAAAACCCGGAAGTGCTCGGCCAATCCCGCGACGGCCGGTTCGAACGACCGCGAGTCCACAAAACCGCCGTGCAACAGCAATACCGGCTCGCCGTCGCCCGTTTCGTCATACCAAGTCCGGACATCGCCGAGCTGAACATCATTTGCCATACGGTGATCATGCTCGATGCAAGATCAACAGCGCGAATCGCCCGGTGCACGCGACACGCCGAAGGGCGGAAGTTACTGCCGCGGTTCGAGCTCAGCTCACGGTTCGGCAGCACTCTCCGCTTCGGCCAGCTCCTTCAACGTGAGCAGTTGCTTGCGCATCATGACCACGTCGCCTATGGCCAGCAGTCGTCCGACTATTCGTGGCACGCTCATGCGCACCCGGGCGACCAGCCGCGTACCTTTCCCCTCTGGACGCACCGCATAGGTCACGGCGATGTTCCCGGCGATCAGGGTCATGCACTCATTCGGCACGAACGAAGCCAGCTCGAAGTGCGCCATGAAGTGTTGTCCCACTTCGAGTTCGACGAGGCGCGGGTCACGATGCCGCGGACTGGGGCGGCCCCAGTGGTCGAGCAGGTCGTAACTGTAAGGGGCGACGCGTAATTGGCACAGCCACGCGTAGACCAGGTCATGCGGGGCATCGATACTGATCGCTCGATCCACCTGTCGGCCATCGGGCCGCAGGTCATCACACGGGAGCGGCGCTTCGCACTCGGCTTCGGTGGCGCCCCAGACCAGCCCGATCATGCCGCGGCCGCGATCTGACGGAGCATCCGGCGCACCACGATCTTGTGACCGCCGCTGCCGATGACCAGCGCGCGATAGATCTTTCCGTGCGGCCCAGGGAAATTCGCCCAGGTCTTCGCGC
The DNA here is from genome assembly GCF_042727395.1 of Nocardia sp. NPDC060255. Lineage (NCBI taxonomy): Bacteria > Bacillati > Actinomycetota > Actinomycetes > Mycobacteriales > Nocardiaceae > Nocardia > Nocardia sp. NPDC060255. Next base: position 36,791 of record NZ_JBHXAU010000002.1, read on the forward strand.
GGACCCGGGTTCGGTTCGGGCCTTCGTCATCGAGCTCGAAGACCAGGGCGTACTTCGAAAACCAGTGCCGCCCTTTCATCGCCAGCCGGGCGGGCGCCGTTGCGGAATCCAGCACGAATCCGGTCGGCACGGTGGACGGGTCCGCCGGGTTTGTGCAGACGACCTTCAGCAAGGCCGTCCAGACCCGGTCGCGATTCGCGTCGACAGATCTGGCATGCTCATCAATATAGGACAATCGCTCCATATAGAAGGAACGTACTAGTACATGGCCCCGCCCCGCAAGCACGCCACCGACGTGATCCTCGACGCCACGCGCGCTTTGGTGCTCACCGACGGTCCCCGCGCTACCAGCGTGGCCGCGATCGCCGAGGCCAGCGGCGCCCCCGTCGGCACGCTGTACCACCGCTTCGGCAACCGCAACGGCGTGCTCACCGCCGCCTGGCTGCGCGCACTCGAACGCTTCCAAAGCGGAGTGCTGACCGCCGCCGACCACCCGGATCCCGTCGAAGCGGGCGTCGCCATGGTCCGCGCCGCCCTCAGCTTCGGCCGCGAATTACCCGACGACGCAAGGCTTCTCCTCAACCTCCGCGTCGCCGACCTCCTCGACGGCGCCCCCGACGACGACCTCCGCGCCCGCCTCGCCGCCATGAACGCCCCCTTGATCGACCACCTCCGCCGCCTCGCCACCGCCCTCTTCGGCCGCGCCGGCGACCGCGAAATCGACGCCATCAGCCGCGCCGTAGTCGACCTCCCCTACGCCGCCCTCCGCCGTCACGCCCACGCCCCCAGCCTCCCCGACTGGCTGGACACCGACCTCCCGTCCGCCGCCCGCACCCTCCTGACCTCCTACCGCCCGGATAGCACGTCGAACAGGAGGTGAAGTCGGCGACTCAGGCGGGGTCGGTGACGAGGGTCGGAGTCAGTTCCGCGAGGTCGGTGATCACGTGGGTGGCCAGCGCCAAAGCGTCGGGGGCCGGCGGGTATTCGGGGCGAGGGGCGGCGATGACGCGCATGCCCGCGGCGTGGGCGGAGCGCATGCCGTTGCTCGAATCCTCTACTGCGGCACAGTCGGCGGGGCGTTGGCGGAGGAAGGCGGCTACGGCCACATAGACATCCGGGGCCGGTTTGCCGCGGTCCACCTCTTCGGTGGAGAAGGTGACGTTGAAGAATTCGATCAGGCCGGTGCGGCCGAGGACGACGTCGATCAGCGCGCGCGGTGAGGAACTGGCGACGCCGAGCGGCCACTTCTCGCTCATCCGCTGGACCGCGTCGATGGCGCCGGGGAGCAGCGGGACTTCCCGGTCGTAGTGCGCGGCCATTCGCTCGATCACGTCGCGCGCCACGGTTTCCGGCGAGGCGTCGACGCCCAGATCGGTACTCAGGTATTCCGACCATTCCTTGGTACTCATGCCCATCAACCGTTGCTGAGCGTCGGGTAGCCATTGCCCGCCCCGCTCCGCAACGTAGTCCCGGCGAACCTGTTCCCATACCGGCTCGGAGTCGATCAGTACGCCGTCCATGTCGAAGACAACTGCCGTAATACCCATCTACCCAACGCCTTTCGCCAGCCGGACCTGTCATTACGCTCGCTGGCCGACGTTCATCGAGACCGCGCCGCCAACCTTCTGGTTCCCCCTGAGTAACCGGGATTGATGATCGCGAACCAGCCTAGGCCACACCGGGCGCTCCGGACCGGCCCACGAAACCCCCAAGTCGGCCCGAAATGCGAGCATTCGATGGGCAACCTATAACGTGTTCTGCATGACCGAACAACAGGCCGGTGAATCGCTGCCGAGCGAGGAGCACCACGAGGGCGCGTTCCGGCCGATGAGCGAGCTGATCGACGCGCACGAGCAGAACATCGACATCACCCGCGGTGGACCGCACTACGGGGAGTTCATCGAGCAGGTACGCGGGCTGATGGACCGCGTGCGACTCGCCTCCCCCTCGGACGAGCTGGCTGTCGAGACGATCGGCCTGCTCAAGCAGCTGAACGACAAGCTGGACGCCGCGATCGTCGACGAGTGGTCCACGCCCAACTGGACCAGGCACGACCTGCCCGGCCGCGGCAACATCACGCTGCCGCCGTTCGTCTTCGATCACGTCGGCCGCGACGGCGTCGACGCCCGCATCACCTTCCGCACCTACCACCTCGGCGGCAACAACGCCGCGCACGGCGGCCATATCGCGATCGCCTTCGACGACCTGCTCGGCATGGCCGCGGCGGTCTACGGCGGCCAGGTGACCAGAACCGCGTCCCTCACCGTCGACTACCGCTCCATCACCCCGCTGCGCACCGAACTCAAGGTCCGCGCCTGGGCCGAACGCCAAGAGGGCCGCAAGGTCTACGTCCGCGCCACCCTGCACGACGGCGACCGCCTCTGCGCCGAAGCCCACGGCCTCTTCATCACCCTCAAGCCCGGCCAGCCCTAACCCAACCCAACCCCGCGCACTCTTCCGCCGCCCGCGCACAATTCAGCCGACAATTTCGTGCGCAGCCGCAAGAAACAAGCGCGACAGGCGAAACCCTCCGCGGCCACGACGCAACGCGTCTCAGGGCGGGCCTGGGTCCATTAATCGCGGCTGATTTGCGTGCTCTGCATTTATGCATGAGATGGCTTGCTGGTCAGGGTGTTACAGGTTCGGGCCCACGGAGCGGGTGGAGTCGTCCGTGGGCCCGGTTGCTGCATGCGGTGCATGGATGCATCGTTTGTCTTGTGCGGCAACGCTGTCGATCAGCGTCCTGGGAAGTGTTCCGCTCGATACGCCCCGAACCGCTCGTCGACTTGGTCGGCGGTGAGGCCGAATTCCTCGAGGGTGTAGCGGTGGGCGGGACGGGCTGCGCCGGAAGTGCTTTCCGTGTGCAGGGCCGACATCGCCGATGTCGCGTCCTCGGTCAGGGGCAGGTCGAAGTGGCGGTAGATGGATTCGACGGTGCCGATCGGATCCGCGACGAAGTCGTCGTAGTCGACGTCGCAGAATTGGGCGGCGTTGTGGTGCTTGCGGTCTGTCAAGAAGCGATCGGCGCCACGGGCCCACAGATCCAGTTGGGCGGCACCGACTACCGGGCCGCGGAACTTGTCGGACCAGCCGGCCGAGGCCTGCTCGTTGAGACTGCACACCGAGGCGATGATGGTGCGCGGATCGCGATGCATCTGGATGACGAGCGCGTCCGGATACACCTCGAAAATGGCGTCCAGTGCAAATAAATGACTGGGGTTCTTCACCACCCAGCGCCGTCCGGCATCGGGCAGACCGATCAACTGCAGGTTGCGCCGATGCCTGCGGTAGGCGCCGGTCCAGTCCTGCTCGCGCAGCCACTCGGAGTAGCTCGGCAGATACCCGAGGCATTCGTAGGACACCGACATGGCCGACTGCCGCAGCAACTGCCAGCACTCCTCCACCTGGTCGGCGGAAATATGGTGCACGCCCATGAATTCGGGATGCTCCACGTGATGCTTCTCGAACGCCGCCTCGATCCGCTGATACACCGGATTGCTCGCCCAGGTCTCCCGCGGCGGCCGCGGCTGCGGCATCTCGGTGAGCCACATCTCCAAGCCCTGATGCGTCGGATCCGCGTTGAGCAGCCGGTGCACCGCCGTCGTGCCCGAGCGCGGCAGTCCGGTCACGAAGATCGGCCGCTCGATCGTCACCTCGGCGTGCTCCGGGAAGCGTTGCCACGCGGCCTCGCTGAGCAGCCGGGCGATCAGCGCCCCGCGCAGGAACGCGCGATTCACCTTGTTGCCGAACGGCGTCAGCTCCGCATCTTTGGCATAGGACTCGAGCAGCACCTCGAGCCCGGCGCGGTAGTCGTCGGCACCGAAATCGTCCAGCCCGACGACCCTGGTCGCCGACGCGTGCAGATCATCGATGGTCCCGACATCGTCCCTACCGATCAACGTCATCTCCTCAGTAGTGGTGCGCGACAAACGCACCCGATCAGTGGTGGTATTCGCCGCCGTTGACATCCAGGCACGCCCCCGTGATCGCGCGCGCCATGGGCGAGGCGAAGAACACGACGGCGTCGGCGATCTCGTCGGGCTCGGGCAGCTTGCGCAGATCGATGGTCTTGGCCGTCTCGGCGTAGACCTCGTCGGCGGTGATGCCGCGCTGTTCGGCGAGATAGTTGAAGTACCACTTCAGGTTGTCGGCCCAGATGTAGCCGGGGGCAATGGTATTCACCCGGATGCCGCGCGGCCCGAGCTCGGTGGCCAGGCTCTGCGCCAGCGCGAGCAGGCTGGCCTTGGCCATCTTGTAGGGACCGAAGGTGCGTCGCGAATGGCGCAGCACGGCGGAGTTGATCATCACCACCGAACCGTTGGACTCGGTGAGCGCGGGAATGAACAGTCGCGTCAACCGCAGCGCCGCAAGCACATTGGTCTCGAAACCGGCGCGCACCTGATCGAGGTCGACGTCGGCGAGGTCGGTGATCGGCGGGATCGCGAACGCGTTGTTCACCAGCGTGTCCACCCGGCCGAACGCGCTGTGCGCGGCCTCGACCAGATGCACGGCGGCGGCCTCGTCGTTGATGTCGGTCGGCACCACCACCGCCCGCCTGCCGAGCTCGGTGATTTCCTTGGCCACCTCGGTGAGCCGTGATTCGGTGCGCGACGCGAGCACCACGTCGGCCCCTGCCTTGGCGCTCTGCACCGCGATGGCGCGTCCGAGCCCGGGGCCGACTCCGGAGACGACAACTACTTTGTCCTGCAACAACATCAGCCGAGCATCCTTTCCGCGACGGCTGCCTGCCGTACCGCGATTCGTGCGCGCCATTCTTCCGGCGTGACGCGCGCCTGGTCGTAGTACGGAAGTCGTTGCGCCAGTTCGTCGACCGATACCACCTCGACCGTCGGACCGTCTTCGGGCTTCATGTCGCGGGCGAGGCGCTGCCAGCGGAACTGCAAATACCCGCGCTCGTGCCCGGTGCGTTCGATCCAGTTCGCCAGCCCGGGATTTCGCTCGCTGACCACCAGCCGGATCATCCCGTCGGGGTCGACGCGCGCCTGGTCGGCGGTGAGGCTGGTCTGGTGGTTGATGTAGTCCAGCGACAGGTACCACATGCTGCCGAGCTGGAAACCCTGGTACGGCGCATCGGATTTCGGCACCGTGATGATCATCGCCTGGTCGTCGGTGAGCTCGTAATGGCCCGCCGAGGAGAACTGCGTGGTGAGACCGCCCGGCGTGGAACGAGGTTCGGTCATCGTGTTCACCGGTAGATTCAGATAGAACCACTCGGGAAAGGCCAGGAAGGTCTTCAGCCGGGAGATCAGCATTTTGCCCGCGACGCCGTACCGCTTGGTCAGCACGTCCTTGGTGAGCGGCGGCGGCGCGTCGCCCATGCCGTCGACCCGCGCGATCCGGATCGTACCCGGCTTTTCGTTCGGCCAATCGCTGTAGACCTCGCGGACCACCAGCATTGCCGAGTCCGCGGCGAGATGCACATATCCCGGGCGCGCTTCGCCGGGACCGAGCCGGAGTTCGTAAGAACCGTCCGGACCGACTTCCAGCGAACGGTCGTCGAAGGCGGTGAGACTGTCGGGCACGTCCACCGGCGAGTAGTTGCCGTTCAGCACCTGGAAGCTCAGATCCCTTGTGGTGCCACGCTTTCCGGTGACCACGTATTCCGCGTCCGGTCGCAGGTAGGAGTGGAAGTAGAGCGTGTCCGGGTTGTCGAGGCCCATTTTCGTGTACGGCCCGGTGGACTGGACGAAGAACGGGAAGTCCCGCTCGTACGCCCATGCCATCTGCAGGGCCGCGCGGATGCTGCCCGCCAGGTAGTCGTAGCCCTCGACGAGGTCCTGCTCGGTGCGGATGTGCGCGGCCTCGGTGATGATCTTTTCGGCGGCGGCGATGGCTTCCGCGAACGGCTGTGTCAGCAAAAGGTCTCCATTGAATCGCGGTGTTCCAAATATGTACCACTCTGGTACATTTCGTTTGAGGCAAGATTAGAACGTGTTCTAGGAGTGGTCAATGGTCGGCCGTAGATCCGCACCTACCGTGCGGGTGGTGCAGGTATTGGATTTCCTCGTCGAGCAGCGCGGCAAGCGCTTCGGCTTGTCCGAGCTCGCGCGAACGCTCGACCTGGCGAAACCCACCTGCCTGGGCATCCTGACCGAGCTCACCGCGGGCGGCTACCTGGTCCGCGACGCCGACACGCTGACCTACGGCCTCGGACCCGCGCTGATCGCCGCGGGCCGGGTGGCCCAGGACAGCTTCGCGATTTCCGCGCTCGCCCGTATCGAGCTGGAGAAACTCACCGCGCGGTACCGCACCACCTGCACCGCATCGGCCGTGGTCGGCGAGCAGATCATGGTCCTGGAGAGCACCGGGCCGGGGCTGGTCAAGGTCGGCGCGGCCTACCACTTCGCGCCGCCGGTCGGCCTGATGTACGTGCTGTGGAATACCGACGCGGCGTTCAACGCCTGGCTGGCGAAACCGGCGACCGTGCCGTTGCAGCAGGACGAGGCGCGCCTGCGGCAGATCGTCGCGGAGTGCCGTGCGCGCGGGTATCTGGTCGAAAGCCTGACCACCGCGGGCGGCAGGCTGTACTCGATGCTGGCCGGGTTCGCGGCCCGCGAATTGCCCGATGAGCTGCGCGAACTGGTCGGCGAGCTGGTGACCAGCCTCGGTGAGCGCGTGTATGTAGGCACCGATCTGCGGCCGCGTAAGGAACACCCCGTCAGCCTGCTCGCCGCGCCGACCTACGGCGGCGACGGCAGGCAGAACATGGTGTTGACCATGTATGTCGGCGCGTCCATCACCGGTGCCGAAATCGACCGGCGCGGAACGGCTCTCGTCGCGGCGGCGGACGCCGTGACCGCCGCTTCGGGTGGTCGCCGACCTGCGCGGACGGCGCCGCAGCCGTGATCCGCGCGCCACGCGCCACGGTCCGCCGACCCCGATTCCAGCAATCGCCGGAATGTGAAACGGTTTTCGCCGAGAATGACAGCACGCCGCGTCGGATACGCCGCGAGCTGTTGCCAACGATCGAAACGTGTTCTAGTTTTGCGGTGTGAGCCAGTACGCGAAGTCGACGGCGAGCACCTACGAGCTGCCTCATCTGGACGCGCTCGAGGCCGAGTCGGCACATATATTCCGTGAAGTAGCGGCGACATTCGAACGTCCGGTGTTGCTGTTCTCCGGCGGCAAGGACTCGGTGGTGATGCTGCACCTGGCGGCCAAGGCCTTCTGGCCTGCGCCGCTGCCGTTCCCGGTGCTGCACATCGACACCGGGCACAACTTCGACGAGGTGATCGCCTTCCGCGACGAGACGGTCGCGCGGTTCGGGCTGCGACTGGTGGTCGGCAGCGTGCAGGACGATATCGACGCGGGCCGCGTGGTCGAAGAGACCGGACCGCGCACCTCGCGCAACCGGTTGCAGACCACCACGCTGCTGCGGTCGATCCAGGAGGGCGGTTACGACGCGGTCTTCGGCGGCGCGCGACGCGACGAGGAGAAGGCACGTGCCAAGGAGCGCGTCTTCAGCTTCCGCGACCGGTACGGCCAGTGGGATCCGCGCAGCCAGCGACCGGAGCTCTGGAACCTGTACAACGGCAGACACCGTGCGGGCGAACACATTCGGGTGTTCCCGCTGTCGAACTGGACCGAGCTCGACATCTGGACCTACATCGCCGCCGAGGGCATCGACCTGCCGCCGCTCTACTACGCGCACCGCCGCCCCGTGGTGCAGCGCGACGGAATGTTGCTGGCGCACACTCGCTTTCTGGAACTCCTGGACGGCGAGGAACCGACGGAGACGACGGTGCGGTTCCGCACGGTCGGCGACGCCACCTGCACCGGCTGCGTGGAGTCGACCGCGGCCACCCCCGCCGAGGTGGTCACCGAGGTCGCCGCGGCCCGGGTCACCGAGCGCGGCGCCACCCGCGCCGACGATCGAATCTCCGAGGCGGGCATGGAAGATCGCAAACGAGAGGGTTACTTCTGATGACCGCAACACTGCTGCGCCTCGCCACCGCGGGCAGCGTCGACGACGGCAAATCGACCCTCATCGGCCGCCTGCTCTTCGATTCCAAGACGATCTTCACCGACCAGCTCGCCGCCGTGGAGCGCACCAGCCGCGACCGCGGCGACGACTACCCGAACCTGGCCCTGCTCACCGACGGACTGCGCGCCGAACGCGAACAGGGCATCACCATCGACGTGGCGCACCGCTATTTCGCCACGCCCCGGCGGAAATTCATCATCGCCGACACCCCCGGCCACATCCAGTACACCCGCAACATGGTGACCGGCGCGTCCACCGCCGACCTCGCGCTGATCCTGGTCGACGCCCGCAAAGGGGTGGTGGAGCAGACCCGCAGGCACGCGTTCCTCGCCAGCCTGCTCGGCATCCCGCACCTGGTGCTGTGCGTGAACAAGATGGACCTGGTCGACTGGTCACAGGCCAGGTTCGAGGAGATCCGGACCGAATTCGCCCAGTTCGCTTCGAAACTCGACATCTTCGACCTGACCTTCGTGCCGATGTCCGCGCTCGACGGCGAGAACATCGTGCACCGCGGCGCGAGCATGCCCTGGTACGAGGGCACTCCCCTGCTGCACCATCTCGAAGAGGTGCACATCGCCTCCGACCGCAACCTCATCGACGCGCGGTTCCCGGTGCAGTACGTAACCCGCAGCCATGCACAGGATTTCCGCGGCTACGCGGGCACGGTGGTCGGCGGCGTGTTCAAGCCCGGCGACGAGGTCGCGGTGCTGCCTTCGGGATTCACCACCACCGTCGAGGCGATCTGGGGTCCGGGCGGCAAGGCAGTGGCGGAAGCCTTTCCGCCGCAAGCGGTCACCATGCAGCTCGCCGACCACCTCGACGTGTCCCGCGGCGACATGATCTGCCGGCCGAATAACCGGCCCACCGCGGGACGCGATCTGGACGCGATGGTCTGCTGGTTCGCCGACGAAGCACAGCTCACGCCCGGCTCGACCTACACGATTCGGCACACCACCCGCACCGCCACCGTCGAGGTGCGGACACTGGACTACCGGCTCGACGTCAACACCCTGCATCGGGACGAGAACGCGGAATCGTTGTCGCTCAACGAAATAGGTCGCGTCCAGCTGCGTACCCGGCAGCCGCTGCTGTTCGATCCGTATCGCCGCAATAGGTTCACCGGCAGCTTCATCCTGGTCGACGACACCACCAACAACACCGTCGGCGCGGGCATGATCACCGGCCCGAGCCTGCCGTCGTCGCGGGTGGTCTGGCATTCCACCGCGGTCGGCCGCGAGGAGCGCGCGACCCGTGGGCTCACCGTCTGGCTGACAGGCCTGTCCGGCTCCGGAAAGTCCACCGTCGCCGTAGAACTCGAACGCCGACTGGTCGCGGCGGGCCGCCCCGCCTTCCTGCTCGACGGCGACAACTTGCGGCACGGACTCAACGCCGACCTCGGCTTCAGTGCCGCCGATCGTGTCGAGAACGTCCGCCGTGTAGGCGAAGTCGCCCGCTTGTTCGCTGAAGCCGGTGTGGTAGCGGTGGTTTCGCTGATCAGCCCGTACCGCGCCGACCGCGATCGAGTTCGCGCGGCGCACCTGGAGACAGGCATCCCCTTCGTCGAGATCTTCGTCGACACCCCATTGGACATCTGCGAGGCCCGCGATCCAAAAGGCATGTACGCGAAGGCCCGCGCCGGTGAGATCCGCGGCTTCACCGGCATCGACGACCCCTACGAGGCACCCACCGAGGCCGAACTCGTCCTCCGCCCCGACGACGGCGACCCGGCGGCGATGGCGGCCACCATTCTCGCCCGCCTGTCCGGGCTGGACTAGATCGCCCAGTCGAGCGGCACAGGACATTTCGCGAAGGGGCCTGTGCCACCCGACAACGGCTGTCGGCCTGGGTTGGCAGAATGCCCAACACGCTGCAGTGATGAGCGCTCCGGTCACCCCCTATCGAGCGCGACGGTCATTGGCGACACCCCCGAGCGGGCCTACCCTCGGGAACACCGATCCGGACGGGCGGGGTTCGGCCAGCGCCGCATGCCCTCGTCGAGGACGACAGAGAGCGGAGACATGGGACCACTGCACGGAGTGAAAGTCATCGAGATCGCCAGTCTCGCGCCCGGCCCGTTCGGCGCGATGATCCTGGCCGATCTCGGCGCGGAGGTGCTGCGAGTGGACCGCGGTGGTGCGCCCGGCGCGGGCATCGTCTCGCCGGAGGGTCCGCTGGATCGCGGAAAGCACAGCATCACACTGGATCTCAAGCAGCCCGCCGACCGCGAGTCGCTACTCGCGCTCACCGACCACGCCGACGTGCTCATCGAAGGGTTCCGGCCCGGTGTCGCCGAACGCCTCGGCTTCGGTCCCGCCGACCTGGCCGCCCGCAACCCGCGCCTGATCTACGGCCGGATGACCGGCTGGGGTCAGGAGGGCCCACTGGCGCGCACCGCGGGTCACGATATCGACTACATCGCGATCTCCGGTGCGCTCGGGCTCGTCGGCCGCGCCGGGGAACCGCCGGTGCCGCCCGCGAACATGCTCGGCGACTTCGCCGGCGGTGGCCTGTTGCTCGCGCTCGGCGTGCTCGGCGCGCTGTACGAGCGCGAACGTTCCGGCAAGGGCCAGGTGGTCGACGCGGCCATGGTGGACGGTTCCGCCCTGTTCACCGCGTCCATGCACGGCCTGCACCACCTCGGCCTGTGGAACTTTCCCCGTGGCGAGAACATGCTCGACGGCGGCGCACCGTTCTACGACTCCTATGAATGCGCCGACGGTGCGTACATGGCGGTCGGTTGCGTCGAGATCCCGTTCTACAACCAGATGCTCGCCATCCTCGGCATCGATGACCCCGACCTGCCGTTCCAGCTCGACAAGAACGGCTGGCCGCAGCTCAAAGAGGTGCTCGGCGCCAAGTTCAAGGAGCGCACCCGCGACGAATGGGCCGAGGTGTTCGCGGGTACCGACGCCTGCGTGGCCCCGGTGCTGAGCCCGTGGGAGGCGCACGAGCATCCGCACAACAAGGCTCGCAATGCCTTCATCGAGGTGAACGGCGTGCTCCAGCCCGCGCCGGCGCCGCGTTTCGACCGCACTCCGATCGATACCCCGGCACCGCTGTCCGCGGACCCGGAACAGGTCCGAAAGCTGCTGTCCGGCTGGGGTGTTCAAGCCGAGCAGATCGATCGCGTGACCAGCTGAGCCGACTTCGGCTCGAAGCCGCTTCCCGTGCTCTACCTTTGAAAGATGCGCGGGGAGTGGCTGCTGATCGAGTGCATTCGCGATGCGCCGACCGTGCTGGCCATCGGCCGCGAGCCGGTCGGCCTCGAACCGCTCGATAAAGTGTTGCGGGGCCAAGCACTTCGCACTGCGGACCATGCCATCACCCAGATCCGCGAGACCGGGCAGCGCTACGAAGAATTCTCCCGAACCCGCGACGAGCATGTCATCGCCGAGCCTGTCGCGAACGTCCTGCACATGGTGCACGGCGTGCGATTGTGGATCGGCCGGCTGGATGATCCCGTGCCGCCGCGCACCCGCTCCGGCGCGTGGGACTGGAATCTGGAAAAGATGACCGCGCTGGCGACCGAGGAGATGCACGATATCTACGCGGTGCCGCCCGAGCGACGCAGAGACGAGATATCCCGGGTGTCCTCGCTGCGGCACGTAACGGCCGCCGACGATCAGGCCGAGGCGCTGGCCGCCGCGCTGTCGGCGGACGAGAGTCTGGTGTATCAGACCACCTGGCAGATCACCCGCGACGACCAGGTGCGCCGGGATATCAACTGGGTCGCGCGCGGCGGCATGGTCGACGGACAGCGGTTTCTGCACGGCCTCACCCACGACATCACCGAGGGCGACGACGCGGACGCGCCGCTGCCGCCGCGCACCTTCGCCCAGGCCCTGGTCGAGGCCGAGCTGGGTGCCGAGCCCGGCGTCTACCACGCGCTCGTCGACTTGAAGACGCTCACCGCGTACCGCTGGCTCACCGACGAAATGCCCGGCGTTGCTTGGGAACTTACCGGCGATCCGGGGCGCGATCCGGCGCTGCATCCCGACGATCTGCCGATCGCCCGGCGGATCGCCCGCGCGCTGCCCGCCGGTCCGGTGACGGGCACCGTCCGGCTGCGCGACACCGACGGCCACTGGATGACGGTCGCCGTCGAGGCCAGGCAGGTACTGCTGAGCCGAGCACCCGAGGTGGCAACCGCCCTGGTCAGGCTGTCTCGCGTCGAGCCGCCGACTTAGCCCGTCTCACCCGCTCGACCGTAAGATACAGTAGTTGTCACATGTCTCGAAAGGACGGCTGATGCGTTCCACGCTGCTTTCCCGGCGCGATCTCGACTTCCTGCTCTACGAGTGGTTGAACGTCGAGGAGCTCACCAAACGTGGGCGCTACGCCGATCATTCGCGCGAGACCTTCGATGCCGTGCTCGAGCTCAGCGAGCAGCTGGCCACCAAATACTTTGCGCCGCACAACAAGCTGAACGACGCGAACGAGCCGACCTTCGACGGCGAACGGGTCACCATCATTCCCGAGGTCGCGACCGCGCTGGCCGCCTTCGCCAGGGCCGGATTGCCCGCCGCGGCAATGGATTACGACCTCGGCGGGGCTCAGCTGCCGATCACCGTGGCGCAGGCGAGCTACGCCTGGTTCCAGGCGGCCAACCCCGGCACCTCGGGCTACTCGTTCCTCACCGTGGCGAACGCGAATCTGCTGCTCACCCATACCGGTCCGGAGTTCACCGAGCGGTTCGTCCGCCCGATGCTCGAGGGCCGGTTCTTCGGCACCATGTGCCTGTCCGAGCCGCAGGCGGGTTCGTCGCTGGCCGACATCGTCACTCGCGCGGAACCGCAGGACGACGGCACCTACCGGTTGTTCGGCACGAAGATGTGGATCTCCGGCGGCGACCACGAGCTCGGCGAGAACATCGTGCACCTGGTGCTGGCGAAGATCCCCGGCGGTCCGGCGGGCACCAAGGGCATCTCGCTGTTCGTCGTGCCGCGGTTCCTCGTCGACGACGACGGCGCGGTCGGCGAACGCAACGATGTCGCGCTGGCCGGGCTGAATCACAAGATGGGCTTTCGCGGCACCGTCAATACCGTGCTCAACTTCGGCGAGGGCCGCTGGACGCCGAACGGCGCGGCGGGCGCGATCGGTTACCTGGTCGGCGAGCCGCACCGCGGGCTCAGCTACATGTTCCACATGATGAACGAGGCGCGGATCGGCGTCGGCATGGTCGCGTCCGCGCTCGGCTACACCGGCTACCTCGAGTCCCTCGACTACGCCCGCACCCGCGAGCAGGGTCGGGCGAAGCTGCCCGCCGACCCGTCCGCCCCGCAGCGGCCGATCATCGAGCACGCGGACGTCAAGCGAATGCTGTTGGCGCAGAAGTCATATACCGAGGGTGCGCTGGCGCTCGTGCTCTATTGTGCCCGGCTGGTCGACGAACAGCACACCACCGATTCGGACGAGGAGAAACGCGCGCTCACGCTGCTGCTCGACATCCTGACGCCGATCGCCAAGAGCTGGCCGTCGCAATGGTGCCTGGAGGCGAACAATCTCGCCATCCAGGTGCTCGGCGGCTACGGCTACACCCGCGAGTACAACGTCGAACAGCACTACCGCGACAACCGGCTCAACCCGATCCATGAGGGGACGCACGGCATCCAGGGTCTGGATCTGCTGGGACGCAAGGTAACCCAGCAGGGCGGCGCGAGTCTCCTCGCACTCAACGAACGAGTGCAGGGCACCGTGGCCGCCGCCCGCGCGGCCGGCGGCGAGGCGGCCGAGCTTGCGGCGCAACTGGATTCGTCATGGCAGCGCCTGGTTGAGGTGACCGCGGGACTGTTCGCCACCGGCGACTTCGAGGCCGCGCTGGCCAACAGCTCGGTCTATCTGGAGGCCTTCGGCCACATCGTGCTCGCTTGGATCTGGCTGGAGCAGTGGCTGGCCGCCGCCGCACACACCGGCGACTTCTACGACGGCAAGCGGCACGCGGCCCGGTATTTCTACCGGTTCGAGTTGCCCAAGACGGCACCGGCATTGGACCTGCTCGCCCGGCTCGACGTCACCACGCTGGAAATGCGCGACGCCTGGTTCTGATTCGGTACACGCATCGAAGGATGTACCATTTTCCGATGACCACCCCGAGCCAGCGAACCACCCGCCCGCCAGGACGACCGGCGTCGGCCACCCGGGAAGAGGTCATCGACCTTGCGCGACAGGCCTTCCTGGCCGGCGAGCGGGTGGACATCCAGGCGATCGCCGCGCAGCTCGGGCTCAGTCGCGCCTCGGTCTACCGCTGGTTCGGCTCGCGGGAGGGCGTGCTCGGCACGGTGCTGGCCGGTGAGTTCGCGGCGCTGCTCACCCGTGCCGACGCCCGGCGGCGTTCCACCGGGGCCCGGCGCATTCTCGACGTGCTGTACCGGGTCAATCGCTGGATGACCGACAACGTGCCGTTCCGGCGGTACTTCGAGAACGAGCCCCTGTCCGGGCTGCGGATTCTCACCGCGAGCGACGGGCCGGTGCAGCCGCTGGTGGTCACCACCGTGCGTGAACTGATCGCCCGCGCCGAACGCGAAGACGGCTACCGGCCCCCGGTGGCGCCGGACCTGTTGGCCTACACACTGGTCCGCCTGGGCGAGGCATTCCTCTACAACGATAATGTCGCAGGCATCCGAGGGGATGTCGACCGGCTGCACGAGGTACAGGCCGCGCTGCTCGGCATCCCCGAGGCGATCACCAGACCTCCCACCGGAAGCTGACATGTCGGACTCATTGCTGCACAAGCATTTTCCTGCTCTCGCCGACACGTTGCCGTATGTGCGACTAGGTACCGCGCCGACGCCGATCCGGCCGCTCGAGGTCGGGACCGGAGTTCCGCTGTGGTGCAAGGACGACAGCGGCTACGGTGACGGCGGGTGGGGCGGCAACAAGGTTCGCAAGCTGGAATGGTTGCTGCCCGAAGCCCATCGACGCGGGGCGCGGACCATCTTCACCGTCGGTGGCACGGGCACCAATTGGGGGCTCGCCACCGCGTTGTACGGACGTGATCAGGGCATCGAGACGGTGCTCGCGCTGGTCGATCAGCCGATGGACGACCATGTTCGCGAACAGCTGCGGCGGTTGGAGAAGTCCGGTGCCACAATACATTTCACGCATACCAAGCGGCGGACCATGGTGACTGCACCCTGGTTGTATTTGCGGCACATGCAAGGTCGGGTCCGGCCGTACTTCCTTCCGGTGGGTGGTTCGTCGCCGATCGGTGCGCTCGGTTACGTCGAAGGCGCGCTCGAATTAGCCGAGCAGATCGCGGCGGGTGCGCTGCCGGAGCCGAGCCATATCGTGACGGCCGTCGGATCCGGTGGCACCGCAGCGGGTTTGGCGCTCGGGCTGCGGTTGGCCGGGCTGCGGACGCGCGTCGTCGGGGTGGTTGTCAATGATTCGCTCCCCCTCGATGCCCCGCATATCGCCCGGCTGGCAGGGCGTGCGGAGCGGCTTTTGCGTTCGCGTGGTGCGCAATTCGAGCCGACCGGCTTGGGACCGGACGATCTGACCATCACTACGGATTGGCTCGGCCCCGGCTATGGTCACCCGACTCCCGCCGCCAGGGAGGCGCAGAGCCTGGCGGCGCAGGACGGATTGCGGCTCGAGACCGTGTACACCGCCAAGGCCTTGGCGGCCGTGCTGCACCTCGACAACACGGCTGGGTTCGGTACCGGACCTGTGTTGTTCCTCAACACGTACGGACCGCGGTAACTCGCCGCATTACCGCAGACCACAGCCTGAATCGGACAATCTCGACCTGTCGGTGCCGGTCAGTACATTGGAGGCGTGACCCTGCCGAATTGGCTCGACCTCGTTGCGCTTTCGGTGACCGTGCTGGCGGCGTTCGTCGGCTGGCGCCGAGGTGCGATCACCGCGGTGCTCGGCCTGCTCGGCGTCCTCGTGGGCGCTGGGCTGGGGGTTGTCATCGCGACGGTGGCACTCTCCCATCTGGAACCCGGTCCCCTCCGGCTGCTGATTGTCGTGCTGCTCATCGTCGCGTTGGTCGCCGTTGGTGAAACCGCAGGCCATCGACTCGGGCACGTCGCGCGCCGGGCGGTGCGTGGGCCGGCCGCGCAGCGGGCGGATGCGGTCGGCGGTTCGTTCGTGCACGCCGCCGCGGTGCCGCTCGCGGTGTGGCTGTTCGCGGTGCCGTTGACCATGGCGCCCAGCCTGGCCTCGGCCGTGCACGATTCGCGGGTTGTCCGCACAGTCGACGACGTCGCACCGTACTGGTTGGCGAGCCTGTCGAGCAAGCTCACCGCTCCCCTGGTCGATGCCGGACTGGTCCTTCCGCTGGCCCCGCCGGATCCGAGCGTCCTCGACAGCAGCGTCCCCGCCGACCTGCAGAAGAGCGTATTGCGCGTCTCCGGTCCGGCACCCGCCTGCGCGCGCAAACAGTTCGGTTCCGGCTTCGTCATCGCCCCCGAGCGCGTGCTGTCCAACGCACACGTTGTCGCAGGCACCAGCAACGTTTCGGTCGACACTCCCAGCGGTCCCCTGCCCGCCACCGTCGTGCAATTCGACCCGGTCCTCGACCTGGCAGTACTCGCGGTCCCAGGATTAACCGCGCCACCGGTCACTGTCGCACCCGAGCCGGCCAAGTCCGGCGCGGACGCCATCGTGCTCGGCTACCCGGCCGGTGGCCTATACACCGCGGCCGCCGCCCGCATCACCCAACGAACCGTGAACCGAGTCCCCGACATCTACCGCAGCAGCACCAGTGAACGCTCGGCCTACACGCTGAACGGCGCGGTCCACGAGGGCGACTCGGGCGGCCCCCTCGTCGACACCCAGGGCCGCGTCCTCGGCATGGTCTTCGGCGTCGACGCCAACGACGTCAGCATCGGCCTCGCCGCAACCCTGCCCGAGCTACTCCAGCACCTAGGTCAATCCGACACCGCCGTCAGCACTGGCGCCTGCATCGCTTAGACCGGACATGGTTTTCGTCGACGGCCGACACGACCGATTCTCGGTTGACAGGCAGGGCACAGTGGATCCTTGTGGGGCGCAACGACGATACCGACTCGATCCGCCGGATGGCCGGGCTGGCTACGCCGATGGCGTTGCGGGTGGCGGTGACTCTCGGGCTGCCGGATCGGCTGCTCGGCGAGGGTGCTGCTGTTGCTGAACTCGCGGTCGAGCTGGCCGTCGATTCTGTCGCGCTCGAGCTACTGCTGGAACATCTTTCGACCCTCGGGCTCGTCGAGCGGACTGCCACCGGCTACCGGACGACCGAGTTCGGAGCGAATCTCGGTGCCGATGCCGGAAATGGTCTGATCGACCTCCTGCATCTGGATGCCGCGGGCGGTCGCGCCGAGCTGGCGTTCGTCGAACTCGCGCACACCGTCACCACCGGGCGAGCGGCCTACCCGCACCGCTATGGGCAGGACTTCTGGGCCGATCTGGCCGAATATCCCTGGCTGCGTGCGTCATTCGACCGGCAGATGACGAACCGGTTCCGCGAGCAGCTGCCACGGATCGTCGCTGGATTCGATTGGTCCCGGTTTTCTACGGTCGTCGATGTGGGTGGCGGACAGGGCGGCGTGCTCGCCGCGATCTTGGCCGCGCACCCTGGAATGCACGGCCATCTGGTCGATCTCGAACCGACTGCCGATGCGGCCCGTCGTACCTTCAACGCGCACGGACTCGACGGGAGGGCACAGGTCACGGCGGGGAGCTTCTTCGACCCGCTGCCGTCAGGTGCGGAGGCCTACTTGCTGGTCGACATCCTGCACGACTGGGATGACGAGCACGCCCACCGCATCCTGAGCCGGTGCGTCGAGGCCGCCCCATCTGCCGGGCGCGTGCTGGTCATCGAACCCGTCGGCGGGATGCGGGCTGCGAGCGAATTCAACCTCGCCATGCTCGTGATGTACGGCGGGCGCGAGCGTCGGATCGACGAGTTCCGTACGCTCGCTTCGGCGCACGGCCTGGTACTGGACACGGTGATAGACCTGACCGAGCAACGCTGTCTGCTCGAATTCCAGCTGATCCGATGAGGGTCAGGCGGCGTCGGCGATGATCGCTACGCCGCTCGCCGCGTCCAGCAGTGGAAGCGTTTGCGCCGCGGCGTCGTCCACGTGGATGCGCGGGTGTGGTGGGAGTTCGCCCTCGTAATAGGTACCGGGACCGTAGAACTGGCCGTACTTCACGACTACCCCGTCAATGGCGAGGACGGCGGCGTCGTGGTCCTGGATGACATCGGCCCGGCCCGCGGGTTCCCATGCGATGCTCTGGGCGAGGAAGCGTTTCGCGCCGGCGGCGTGGGCGGCCGCGATCAGGTTGTGGGTGCCCTCGGTGCGGATGCGCGAGTTCGCGTCGGCCGACTCGGCGAGGCGGGCGACGTTGTCGGGGAGGTCGGTCAGCTGGTGCATGACCATGTCGGGACGGAAGTCCACGACGGCGGCGGTCAGTGCGTCCAGGTCGTAGACATCGCAGATCACCGGGACGGCTCCGGCGTCGCGTACCTGGCCGGCTTTGGTGGCCGATCGGGTCATGCCCGCGACCTCGTGGCCCGCCGCGACGAGCAGCGGGACCAACCGTGTTCCGATCACGCCGGTCGCCCCGGCCAGAAAGATCCGCATCATTCCACCCTAGTGATCTGCTCGGGTGTGAGACGTTCAAGGTGTCGTCAGCGATTTGTGAGGAACTTGCATGCACACGTCAGTAGTGGCACTACCCCAAGGCAAGGTGCGCGGTAACGTCACCGGATCAGTGCACGAATTTCTTGGCATCCCTTACGCGGCAGCACCATTGGGTGCCGCCCTGTTCCAGGCCCCCGGCCCCGCACCCAGCTGGGACGACGAGCGCGACGCTACCCACTTCGGCCCCACCGCACCACAATTGGGCTACCAGGAACCTATGCGCTCGATCCTGCACAATCCCGCGATCGAGGGCCCCGAGTTCCTCAACCTCAATGTCTGGACCCCGGATCCGTCGACCTCGGGCCTCCCGGTGATGGTTTGGATCCACGGCGGCGCCTACCGTCTCGGTTCCAGCGCGGTCTCGGTCTACAACGGCCACGCGTTCGCCCGTGACGGCGTCGTCCTGGTCAGCCTCAACTACCGCCTCGGCGCCATCGGCTTCGCCGCCCTCGACGGCACCCCCGCCAACCGCGGCCTCCTGGACCAGATCGCCGCCCTGCAGTGGGTCCGCGACAACATCTCCTCCTTCGGTGGCGACCCGGGCCAAGTCACCCTCTTCGGCGAGTCCGCAGGCGGCATGAGCGTCGCCACCTTGCTCGCCTCCCCCTTGACCGAGGGCCTGTTCCACCGCGCGATCATCCAGAGCGCCAACGGAACCATCGCCTCTACCCTCGAAGACGCGCGACTGGTCGCCGCCGATTTCGCCGGCCGTCTCGACACCGCCCCGGAATCCGCTCCCATCCCCGCACTGCTCGAGGCCGAACAGAACCTCGTCCTCGACTTCACCCTCAACCAAAACCCGAGCCGCTGGGGCGAATCCACCATCGCCGCGGGCTTGGGCCTGATGGCCTTCCACCCCACCATCGACGGCCACACCCTCACCCAGCTCCCGCTCGCAGCCATCGCCGAGGGCGCGGCCGACACCATCCCTCTCATCGTCGGCACCACCGCCGACGAATTCCGCCTCTACTCCGCGCCCACCGGCCTCACCACCGCCCTGACCCCGGAGTCCCTCAGCAACGTCCTCGCCGCCCGAGGCCTGGACCCGGCCATCGCCGACACCTATTCCGCCAACCGCCCCGACGCGACTCCCGGCGATGTCATGGCTGCCATCCTCACCGACTTCGCCTTCCGCATTCCCACCGTTCGCCTGGCCGAAGCGGCCACCACCGCCTACGCCTACGAATTCGCCTGGCCCACAACCCATCTAGACCTCCGAGCGTGCCACGCCATCGAAATAGCCTTCGTCTTCGACACGCTGGCCGCCGAAGGAACAAAGATGCTGCTAGGCCCCGACACCCCACCGCAAACCCTCGCCGCCGAAATCCACCGCGCCTGGGTGAATTTCGCGCACGGCCGCACCCCATGGGCCGCCTACAACCCCGACACCCGCCCCGTCATGACCTTCAACACCCCCCGCTCCCAACTGGTCGCCGATCCCCGCGCCGACGAACGCGAGCTCTGGAACAACCTCAGCTGACCGAGTTCCCCGGAGATCGAGTCGAGTCAAAAGGCACCGCGCCGAAGACCGTTTCGAGCACGGCGGCACCGGATTCCAGGTAGACCA
>NZ_JBHXAU010000002.1:57006-67506 GCF_042727395.1 Nocardia sp. NPDC060255
AAAAACCTCCGCTGACCGTGTCCCCGGTTTTGCGTGTCTAGAAAAATGGTCGCTGTTGAAGATCAAGTAGCGACCTTTTGACTCGGCTCGATTCTTGGTCGCCCACCGCCCCGTAAGGAGCACACGGGAGTTGGACACTTCCGCTGGCTCTTGCCAAGACGATGTTTACCGAGTGACATGGTCGGCATGTTCACCTACGTAGTGACTGCGGAATTCGCGAACGATGCAGTGCGACAGGAGTATCTGGCCTGGATGCGGGACGGGCACGTGGCGAAGGTGGTCGAGCTCGGCGCGGCCGTCTCGGGACAGGTCGCGCTGCTCGACGACGGGCGGGTCGAAGGGCGATATGTGTTCCCGGATCGAGAGACGTTCGCCGCGTACGAATCCGGGCCCGCCGTCGCGCTGCGCGCCGACGGTGCGCGGTTCACCGACGCGGGAAAGGTCGTGTTCGCTCGACACACCGGTGAGATCCTCTTCGGCACAGGCGAACCGACGAAATGACGAACCGCTGGGTCGGCGTGACGATCGACTGTGTCGACGTGGCCAAGGTCGCGGGCTTCTGGAGCGCCCTGCTGGACCGCCCATCGGGTCCGGCCCAGCCCGGCTGGGTCTACCTCGGCCAGCGCGACGACCCGTTGCCCCGCCTCGTCTTCCAACCCGTCACCGAGCCGAAGCACGGCAAGGTGCGCCTGCACCTCGACATCGCCGTCGACGACATCGATCAGGGCATCGCTCAGGTCATCACCCTCGGCGGCAGGCACACCGGGGAACGGCACGACTATGACGAGGGCGTGGTCGTTGTGATGGCCGATCCCGAAGACCACGAATTCTGTTTGGTCCAGTACTACTGACTGATCGCAGCTCGGGTCGGGATGCGCTGGCCGAGGAAGTAGGCCGCGCGGTCCAGGGCCTCATCGGCTTCGTCGAGCATGCCGGTGAAGGACTGGAACACGTGGGGCACGTCGGCGGTGATGTCCAGGATGACGTCCACGCCGGCCGCTCGCGCGCGGGCGGCCAGGCGGGTGGCGTCGTCGAGGATCATTTCGTTGGTACCTGCCTGCAGGAGCATCGGCGGGAAGCCGCTGAGGTCGGCGAGGGTTGCCGGGCTGAGCAGGGGCTGGTGTGGGTCCTGTCCGGCGAGATACATGGCGCCGGTGTGTTCCATGCGCTCGCGGGTGAACAGTGGGTCGACGACCGCTTTGGTGTCCATGCTTTCGCCGGTGCGGGTCTGGTCGAGGCCGGGTGAGAACGCCACGATCGCGGCGGGCATGGGCAGGCCTGCGTCGCGGGCGGCGAGGCAGGTGGTGACGGCCAGGCCGCCGCCCGCGGAGTCGCCGGCGAACGCGATGGTCGACGGGTGTTCGCCGCTGTCGAGCAGGGCTCGGTAGGCGCTGAGTGTGTCGTCGATCGCGGCCGGGAACGGATGTTCGGGCGCGAGTCGATAGTCGACCGAGTAGGCGCGGAATCCGGTGCGGGTCACCAGGTTTGCCGTCAGCGGCATCGCCGTCTCGGGTGAACCGTAGACGAAACCGCCGCCGTGAAAGTACAGGATCGTCCCAGCTCGGGTGGTGCTCGCCGGTTCGACGAGCACCGCGGGCCGGTCGCCGAGTGTCGTGTTTCGGGTGCGGATCTCGGTCGGCACGTTCATCTGGGCCATCAGCGCGCGGAATCCTGCGCGGATCTCCTCGACCGAACCGGTCCCCGCAGGTCGCGGCTGCCGTAGCAGCATGTCGATCTTCGTGCGTTGTTCCCTGCTCATGCAAACCTTCCTAGGAACTATCTTCCTGTACAGTATATGCCATGGAATATACACCGGATGGCGACGCTGTCGACCTGGCCAGATTGTTCGCCGACCTCGTCCGGTGCGAGACGCGGCTGTACAACGCGCTCAACGACCGCCTGCGCGAGCGACACGGGATCGTCACCTCACAGTTCGAATCCCTGCGCTTTCTGCGCGATCACCCCGGGGCCCGAGTCGCGGACCTCGCGAGTGAGTTCGCCGCGGGCGTCGGGGCGATGAGCAAAGGCGTCGACCGCTTGGAAAAGCAGGGATGGATTGTGCGGCAACCGAATCCGTCGGATCGCCGGTCCTCGCTCTTAGCGCTGACCGATGCCGGCGCGCGCCTGGTCGACGCAGCGGAGCAAACCTTCACCGAGCAGCTGACCCACTTGCTCGGCACCGCGGTCGGCAGTTCCTCGTTGTCGGGTGTCGCGCAGGCTCTTTCGCAACTGCGCGGCGCGCTCGAGCGCGACCAGGTCGGCCTGCCCACGGGTTGAGCCGTGCCCGGTGAGACCGCACATCAGCGGACAGTCCGAAAACGACGATTCCACAACATCTTCCGCTAGTAGCGAAACCGGTTCCCGGCACGCAACCCATAGACCTACCGTGACCCCATGCAATCACCGATCACGGGCACCGCCGCCGGCGTGCCGTTCACCGCGTTGCCGCCGGTCAGCGACGCCGCCACCGCGCCCCTGATCGTCACCTGGCACATGCTCGACGCACCACGCTCCGACGCCGCGTTCGCCGCCGCGTTGCCGATGAACGGCCTCCCCGCATGGCGCGTCCACCTCGGTATGCCGATGTGCGGAGCACGAATGGTCAACGGCACCATGGACGCTGGCGCGGAACTGATGCGCAAGGACGTCCTAATGTCCTTCCTGTACCCCTTCGTCATCCAGGCGACCGAGGAGTTCCCCGCCGCCCTGGCATCGATCCGAGAGCAACTACCCGTCGACGACGGCCCGATCGGCATACTCGGCGGCTCCCTGGGCGGAGCCGTCGCCCTGCGAGTCCTCGCCGACACCGAAACCCCGATCTTCGCCGCCGCCATAGTGAACGCCGCCATCCGAATGCGCTCCGTCGTAAACCTGTTCCCCGGCCCATACCCCTACGACGCCGAGTCCGAAAAAGCCGTCGACAGCATGGATTTCGTCACCAAGTCCCCCACCATCCGCCGCGCCCCACTGCTGGTGATCAGCGGCGAACTCGACCACCCAGCCCTACGCACCGACGCACTCGACCTCGTCCACGCAGTAGGCGAAACCGCCGAACTCCACCCAATCCCCGGCTTGGCCCACCCTCTCGCCGACGAACCCGGCCTCGCCCCCGCTCCCCAACTCCCCCACGCCCGCGAGGTAGACACCGCCCTGATCACCTGGTTCCAACGCCACCTCGCGGATACGCGCTAGGTATTGCCCTCGAAACCCGGGGAGCCTCCAGCACATTTCGTACGCTGGAGGCTCGCGAGCTAACCCTTCGCCGCTTCGCGAGGAGTAGCTGGTTGCTCAGTCTCCGGATTTGTTCTGCTGCTGCCGTTTCCGTTCCCGCTCGGCCCAGACTTCGCGAACCCACGGTTCATACTCGGTACCGATCATGTCATCGTGAAATCGCTCGGGCAGCGGCTCTGCAGGGGTCGTGTCGGGTGGTGCCGCTGCGCGCTGCCGGTCGATTTCCTCGAACGCAGCCAGCGCACGCGCAACCAGCGCTGGGTCCAGCTGGTCGTCTGGGTCCGGGGTTCTGAAGGTCTTGCCCGCGATCCGCTTGCCTTCGTTGTTGCTCATAGCTTTCCCCTTCTCCTAACTGGTCTTCTCGACCAGCGTGATAATCGTGCGATCGCGGCCGAAGTCGGGGTCGAGACGCTCGACAACCCTGAACTGCGTGCCGGATTTGAACAGGACTTCCGGGTTGCCCGGTGCTGAGTACGGTGTGATGTCCTTGCCGGTCTGCGAGAAATACCGGAACTCGACTGCGCCTTCCCTTTCCGCCCTTACACCTGCAGGGGTTGTGCTGGTGAACGCGTGTTCTGTGACGTCTTCGCCTTTGCGGTAGGTCGCCAGAACATCGGGTGGCACGTCGGTCACGCGGGTAACGGGACCCTCATAGTTCGGCAGCTTGTCCAGTGCCCGGTCCAACTCGACGACGCGGTCCTGGACTTCCTTGGGCATGTAGTCCTTGCCGTTACGCAGCCACCCGTTGATCGGCTGGTGTGCCGAACCGGTGTAGTCGGCGATCGCGTCGGCGTCGGTCTTGGTCAGTGCTTGCGGGACTCGTTCGGCGGCTCGGAATTCGGTCGGTATCTCCTTGATGCGTCGCATTTCCTGGGCATGCTTTTCGAGCGTGGTTCCGGTTTTGACCGACTTCGCGAGCTTGCGCGCCTTCCACAAGCTGATCATCGAGCGCAGGGGGGCGGCGAACTTCTCCGCGATCTGTGCGGCGCGCGCAGTCCCCAAAGCCGCACCGGCACCGAAGGTCACCAGCGACGCGACGATCGCGATACCGGCCGTGATCGCCAGCTCTTTGATGAGCTCGTCGGCCAGCTGCTCCAGGGTGTCGCGCAGGTCCGAGCGCAGCTCGTCGAGGCTGGCGCGGTGCTCGGTGCACGAGCTCGACATCTCTCCGCAGGCGGCGATCACGTCGGTCGCCGAGGCGGCGAGAATCTCCAGATCGTGGCCGATGAACGCCACCTCCGGCGCGGTCACCTGGCCGTCGAATGTCGCGGCGACACGGCGCAACAGGTCCGGGAATCCGGCGAAGTCGGGCGCGGCGGCCAGGGCGGCCCACGCGTTGGCGGCGTTCTGGAGTTTGGTGGTGTCGCCATCGGGCACGGTCAGCCCGATCTTTTCGACCAGGCCGAGCCCATCGGCTACCAAGCCTTGTCCCGGTCCACCGGCCGAGGGCAGCGGGAACAGGCAGGAGCCGGGTGACTCCGGGACGGCGGGTGGTTTGTCCGGGCCGGGGCCGGTGGCTCCGGTGGTGGCGTTGTGTTCGGCGGTGGCGTAGTTGTAGCCGCACGTGCGGATGACGCGGGCGTAGTTCAGTGCGGCCGAGGCGGTGTCGTCAGCGAGTTTCAACAGCTCCTGCGAGCGCTGGTCGTAGGTGCTGGCCCACTGGCGTGCTTCCTCGTAACTGCCGCACATGTTGGCGCAGTTCCACAGCGAGGATTTCCATTCCTTTTCGAACGCGGCGAAGAAGGCACCGGCACCGACCATCAGCGTGGTCGCGGCGTTGTAGTAGACGTTGACGTCGATTTTCAGCTGCGTCATGCCTGCGCACTCCCCCCGAACATGCGCAGGTTGGTCGCGATGCCATCGCTGTAGGCAGTGTGCGCGGTCACCGCGGCGGCCCGCATCGCGGCGATACCGTCGCGCACGTCTTGGGCTCCGGCCTGCCAGTGCTGGTGTGCGGTCGCGTGTGCGGTCGCGGCGGCGCCGGTCCACTCCCGATGCACGGCGGCGACGCGCTGATCTACGCCGGAGAGGGAGTCCTCGACGAAGCTCTGTAGCGCCGCGATGTGCGCGGTAACCGTTTCCAGGTGAGCCAGGTCGACGGTGTATTCCTGCCCGCCACTCATGGCAGATCCAGCGAACTGGTCTGTGCGGTGAGGTTTTCGGCGCGTGCGGTGTCGACCGTGTCGATCTGGGCGACATACACCCCCAGCAGCTCCCCTACGTCGTGGAGCGCCCCGAGCACCTGAAGCGCTCCCGTGCGGGTCTCCGTCCACCCCGCGTGATACGCCTCGGCCGCCGCACCCGACCAACTCGACATGAGTCCGGCGACTTCGGTGTCGGCCGAGCGGACGGCATCGATCAACGATTGCGCTGTCTGCTGAACATACTGACCGGCGTCCGATACTTCGGCCGGAATCAGGCCTAGTTGCTGTCCCGCGTCGACGCGGCTTTGATCAGTCATCTCTGTCGTCTCTCACGGGATGGCTCCTCGGTGTCGATCGAGCTGCTGGTCAGGATGGTCCGGTATCCGTTTCGTGCGGGTAGCGCCACGGAAACAGGGCTTCGACGAGCTCTTTAGCGCTGAGTCCCGCACCGCCACAACAGGAACCGTAGATCAATGGGCCGCGAGTCACCAGCAGACCCCCCTGCGGTGCGCGTCCGGCACGACCGAACCCGGCAACGCAGACGGGAGGCCACACGCTTGCGGTTGCGAATTGAGCTCGCCACCAACAGAGTTGACGCAGACGTATCGGCGGCAGATAGTCCTGAGTTACCGTAAGCCACCGATTAGGCCGCCCAAATCTCGCGAGAATATATCGACTTCTTCGATATTACATGCGAACTGAAGGCAATGAACACGAAACCCTCTGGACAGCAGCGGTTTTTGGATCGATGAATTGACGGGACCGTCGATCGCTAACTGTCAGAGATCGCGTTGCACGCATGGCATTTCATGAAAACGCGCAAAGCGGACTTCTGCCGGTAATGCGGGCGGCCTTTGATCCGGTGGCGTTGCGTGAATGGGAAATGAGGGTAGCGCCGGGGTGGGGTCGGGTCGTATCGTGACCCGGCCCGACCGTGTGTCTCTCGTGGGCGCGGCAGATGCCGCGCTCGCTCATTCTCAGGATCACAAAGGAGTATGCCCGTGAACGTAGACCTGTCCGGCGCGAAGTGGTTCAAGAGCCGTCGCAGTGGTGCCTCCAAGGATTGTGTGGAGGTGGCCTTCGTCGAGGGCGGTGCGGTCGGTGTCCGGGACTCCAAGAACCCGACCGGACCGGCATTGGTTTTCGCCCCCGAGGTGTGGGATACGTTCACCGCGCGAGTGGCCGACGGCGCGTTCACCAGCGCATAGTCACCCGCTGCAGATAGCTGACGAGCCCGACTCGCACGTTCGAGTCGGGCTCGAACCCTGTATTGAGAAGCCAACTTCGAACAGTCTCCGCCGCAATGGTTTCAGGCGGACCGCAGTGTCGACGTGGCGATCTCGAGGAAGTCGCGCAGCAGACTCTCGCGGCGGTCGGCGGCGACGGCCAGGCATCGCTCGATGGGTGGGGCGTCGGTTACGGGGAGGTGGATGAGGTCGGGGCGGGCGTAGGCGCGGGCGACGCTCAGGGGGATGAGGGCGATGCCGTGGCCGGCGGCGATGAGCTCGAATTTTTCTTCCAGTGAGGTTGTTCGCCTGGTCGGTGCGTCGAGCGTTCGCTCGCCCTCGACGTCGGCGCGGGTGAGGTCGCGGCGGTGCGCCAGCGGGTGGGTCGCGGGCATGCAGGCGACTCTGGGTTCGTTGCCGATCAGGATGGTCCGCAAACCCGACTCGTCGAACGGCCGCCGCAGGTACGCGATCTGGGCGCGGCCGTCTCGGAGCGGCGCGTCCTGCTCCCACCAGCGTGCGGGGACGAGGTCGATCTCGACGTCCGGGTATTGCGCGGCGAACGCCCGGATCGCCTCGGACACATGCAGTCCCGGGGCGAAGGCAACAACGAGCCGCCGCACCTCCTGATCGACGTCGTGCACGCGCCGCACCGCCGCGTCGACCGATGCGAGGATGCCCTTCGCCTCCTCGTAGAGCTGCTGTCCGGCGGCGGTCAGCTCGACGCTGCGGGTGGTCCGCACGAGCAGGGTGCAGTCCAACTCTTGCTCGAAGGCTCTGATCTGGCGGCTGAGCACCGGCTGGGCGATGTAGAGCTTTTCCGCCGCGCGGCCGAAGTGCCGATGCTCGGCCACCTCGACGAAGTAGCGGAGCTTGCGCAGATCGAGATCCATACCTCGAGGGTATCAATCGCCGGAAAGGGTATTGGACGGCGTGAGTTGCCGACCCGAGACTCGAAGCATGATCGTCATCACCGCACCGACCAGCACCATCGGCAGCAGGCTGCTGAACCTCCTGCTCCACGAAAGCCCAACGCGCACTGAGGAACTGCGCGTCATCGCGCGCGACCCCGGCAAGCTTCCCGAGACGGTCCGCGACGGTGTCGACGTCGTCACCGGCTCACACGGCGACGCCGAGGTCGTCGACCAAGCCTTCGCGGGCGCGGGCGCTGTCTTCTGGCTGGTCCCGCCGAACCCGCAGGCACCGAGCCTCGACGCGGTGTTCGCCGAATTCACCCGTGCCGCCGCGAAAGCGTTCACGGCCAACGGGGTCGGGCACGTCGTCGGCGTCTCGGCGCTCGGCCGCGGCACTCCCGTCGCGGGGCACGCTGGGCACGTGACCGCGTCGCTGGCCATGGACGACCTCATCGCCGGTTCCGGCGTCGCCTACCGGGCGCTCGCCAACCCGAGCTTCATGGATAACCTACTGCGACAGGTGGTTTCGATCCGCGACAACGGCGTGTTCACCGATATCGTCACCGCCGACCGCAAGACACCGGCGGTCGCGACTCGGGACATCGCCGCAGCCGCCGCGGGCCTACTGCTCGACCGGTCCTGGACGGGAACGGGCGAAGTCCCCGTGCTCGGCCCCGAGGACCTTTCGCAGAACGAGATGGCCGACATCATGACCGACGTACTCGGCCGCCCGGTGCGCTACGAGCGGCAGTCGGTCGATGATTTCCGCGCTGCGCTCGCCCGATATGGCGTCGGCGACGCACACGCTCAGGGCCTCGTCGACATGATGCTCGCCAAGGACGACGGACTCGACATAGCCGTGCCGCGCACCCCGCAGACCGCCAGCCCGACCACCTTCCGCGAGTGGTGTGCAGAGGTCCTGAAGCCAGCTGTCGAGGCATAAAGCTTCGCCGTCGGATCCAGCCACCGACTACGCGCGCCGCAGTCGGAACGCCATCAGGACGTGACAACCAACGCCGCTGCCTGAAGACCGCAGGGACTGCGACGGATCAAACTTCCTGCGCTGGTTCGGATCCGGCTAGTCCGGCCGCGGTCAGGGTGAGGTGCCGAATCAACGTCTCGGCCGCGGCGTCGGCGTCGCGGGCCAGCGCAGTCTCCTCCAGTCTGCGATGTTCCTCGACGCCGTCCCGCCCGGGCGTGCGCTGCGCCGACCAGCGGCGCGCCAGTTCGCTCGCGATCCACATCCGGTCGAAAGTCTCCAGCAGAACCGGGTTTCCGCAACCCTCCAACAGGGTGCGATGGAAGAGCCGGTGCGCTTCGGACCAGGCTTCGCTGTAATGCTCGCCCTGCTCCGGCCCGAACGCCGGGGTCCGGACCAGCCGATGATGGGCGGCCCGGACGCGGGCCTCCCAGTCGATGTCGCCGCGCTCGATCGACATACGCAGCATCGCCGGTTCGATGGTCCGGCGCGCCTCCGCGATCTCCTGCCAGCGGCGATCGGAGAACGCCGGGACAACGAAGCCGCGATTGTGCAGCCGGTCGGCGAGACCCTCGCCGACCACCCGCACCAGCGCCTCGCGGACGACGGCCAGGCTCACGCCCTGTTCCTTGGCGAGGTCCTGCGGTTTGAGCGCGTCGCCGGGGGCGTAGTCGCCGCGCATGATCGCGTCCCGCAGGTGTGTGTAGATCTGCTCGCTGAGCATCTGCTTCCCCGACGAGGTCGAGGCGGGGGCCATCCGGGTCATGCGCCCAGTATAGAACAATCTGTCAGATAATCGATTATCTATGCTACTGTCGATCTAGTGGCGATGGCGTCGCCCCCATGGGACGCTGCGGGCCTCAGTCCGCCACAGCACCGCCACTGTCCCAGCATGGCTTGAAAGGAACGACGCGATGAGCGCCAACGACCCCTTCGCTCGCCTCCCCGAGGCGGCCACCTTCACGGTTACCAGCGCCACCGTCACCGACGGCGCCGCCTGGTCGCCCGAGCAGTTCTCCGCCGGCGTCCCCGGCGGGAAAGACGTTTCGCCGCAACTGTCTTGGAGCGGCGCACCCTTGGGCACCAAGAGCTACGCCGTCACCGTCTACGACCCCGACGCCCCCACCGGATCCGGGTTCTGGCACTGGGCGGTCGCCGACATCCCCGCCGGCGTCACCGAATTGCCCGCGGGCGCGGGCGACGACACCGGCTCCGGCCTGCCCGACGGTGCTTTCCAATTACCCAACGACGCCCGCCTCGCCCGATTCATCGGCGCCGCCCCGCCCGCCGGGCACGGCCCGCATCGCTACTTCATCGTGGTGCACGCCCTCGACGTCGAGTCCATCGGCGTCCCGGCCGACGCCACGCCGGCCGTCCTCGGTTTCACCATGTCCGGCCACATCCTCGGCCGCGCGGTCCTGACCGCCACCGCGGAAACGCCCGGCCCGCAACGGATCGAGGTCTCCCGGCTCATCCCGGCCGCCGCCGACGCCATCTTCGCGGTCCTCACCGACCCGAAGGGCCACGTGGACATCGACGCGTCGGGCATGCTGCTCGATGCCGAAGGCGAACCCGTCAAGCAGGTCGGCGACCGGTTCCTGGTCCATATGGACCGAGAAGCCTTGGGCGACTTCCCCCTTGGCAAGTACGACGTAGAGGTCGTCATCACCGCGTTCGCCCCGGACGAGGAGATCGCCTGGACCGTCGAGGGTCAGATACGTCCGCCCGTCCGCCACATCTACGGCTACCGGCTCGAACCCGTCGCGGACGGTACTCTCGTCACGTCGTTCTACGACTGGTCGGAAATCGACGAGAAGTGGCAGCGGCGCCTCGTCTTCCCGGTGGTCCCCGAGTCGGCCCTCAAAGCCACCCTGGGTATTCTCGAGCGCACCGTCCGCCGGCGGACCGCCTGATCCAGCTGTGCGGCTTCCCGGTCGCGGGCGGGGCCCCGGGGCCGCCCCCCCCCCGAGGCTCAGTGGGCTAAAAAGAAAAAAACGAACACCACC
>NZ_JBHXAU010000002.1:67516-530456 GCF_042727395.1 Nocardia sp. NPDC060255
ATCCCACCCGGGGTTTTTTTCGCGCCCCCCGCCGGCGGGCGTCCCCCCTGATCCTGTGGTGGGGTTGCCGGGTCGGGCCCCGAAAAGGGGCCGCGACCGGAACTCTCGACTCATGGATTCGGCTCTGCGAGTGCTGATTACGATGTCCGAGGAAACCAACGCGAGGAGCGGCTTGATGGAAGCAACGTTCGATGTGGCCGCCCTGGTCGGGCATCACTACCGGGTCGACGACTATTACGAGGTCGGCCGGGAGAAGATCCGCGAATATGCCCGCGCGGTACAGGATTTTCACCCCGTGCACTGGAGCGAGGACGCGGCCGACGAACTCGGCTACGCCGGGCTGGTCGCGCCGACCACGTTCATCTCGATCCCCGCGATGCTGGCCAACCGCAAGCTGTTCGAGTCCGTCATCACCGGGTACGACGTGTACGTGCAGACCGATCAGGTCTTCGAGATGCACAAGCCGGTGGTCACCGGTGACCGGTTGGTCAGCGACGTCGAACTCGCCTCGGTCCGCCGGGTAGCGGGCAATGACCTGCTCACCATCAAGAACACCTTCACCGACCAGACCGGCGAGGTCGTGCAGATCATGCACACGACCGTCGCGGGTATCACCGGCGAGAGCGTCGCCGAAGGCATCAGCGACGCGATCGAGCGCGTGGTCATGCACGGCATCGAAATCCCCTCCCGGGCACCGGGAATCGCGACAGACCAGTCGGACGAAACGACTGAGGCGCCCACTCCGATCCTGTCCGAGGTCACCCGAACGCGCCTCCCGCACACCGCGATCCGCTTCGAGGACCTCACCGTCGGTGACGAACTCCCGCCTCGGACAACCCAACTCACCCGCGGCGACCTGGTGAACTATGCCGGTGTAGCCGGTGACGCGAACCCGATCCACTGGCACGACTCCGTAGCAACCCTGACCGGCCTCCCCGACGTGATCGCCCACGGCATGCTCACCATGGGCCTCGGCGCCGGATTCGTCACCGGCTGGCTCGGCGACCCGGGCGCCCTCACCCGCTACGGCGTACGCCTCTCCAGCTACACCGTGATCGACGCCCGCTCCGTCGGCAACGTCGAATTCACCGGCCGCATAAAGTCTCTCGACCCCGAGACCAAAACCGCCGTCATCGTCATCGTCGCAAAATCCGCAGGCCGCAAGGTCTTCGGCCTCGCCACCGCCACCGTCCGCCTCGCCTGAGCCGCCCGAAATATCTTACTGGACAAGCGATCACTGGGAACTGGTGCTGTTGGCTTCTCGGCCGATACCAGCACTGGTTCCCAGTGATCGGTTGACCAACTACTTGCGAGCTCGGGTGGTCTTCTTGGGGGTGGCGACGTAGGCGGCGAGGTGTTCGCCTGTGAGGGTGGAGCGGGCGGCTACCAGGTCGGCGGGGGTGCCTTCGAAGACGATTTTGCCGCCGTCGTGGCCTGCGCCGGGGCCGAGGTCGATGATCCAGTCGGCGTGGGCCATGACGGCCTGGTGGTGTTCTATGACGATGACGGATTTGCCGGACTCGACGAGGCGGTCGAGCAGGGCGAGCAGGTTTTCCACGTCGGCGAGGTGCAGGCCGGTGGTCGGCTCGTCGAGGACGTAGACGCCGCCTTTGTCGCCCATGTGGGTGGCCAGTTTGAGGCGCTGGCGTTCGCCGCCGGACAGGGTAGTGAGCGGTTGGCCGATGGTGAGGTAGCCGAGGCCGACGTCGGCGAGTCGTTCGAGGATGGCGTGTGCGGCGGGGAGGCGTGCGTCGCCTGTGCCGAAGAACTCTTCGGCCTCGGTGACCGACATCGCGAGCACTTCGCTGATGTCGCGGCCGCCGAGGTGGTAGTCCAGCACCGAGGCGTCGAACCGCTTGCCTTCGCACACCTCACAGGTGCTGGCGGTGCCGGCCATCATGCCCAGATCGGTGTAGATGACGCCCGCGCCATTGCAGATGGGGCAGGCACCCTCCGAGTTGGAGCTGAACAGCGCGGGCTTCACGTCGTTGGCCTTCGCGAACGCCTTGCGGATCGGCTCGAGCAACCCGGTGTAGGTGGCCGGATTGCTGCGTCGCGAGCCGCGGATCGGGGTCTGATCGACGGCGATCACGCCCTCCGAAGCAGGCACCGACCGATGCACGAGCGAACTCTTGCCGGAACCGGCGACGCCGGTGATCACGCACAGCACCCCGAGCGGAATGTCGACATCGACATTCTGCAGGTTGTTCGCCGAAGCGCCGCGGATCTTCAACGCACCCTTGGACTTTCGCACCGACTCTTTCAAAGCCGCCCGGTCGTCGAAATGCCGCCCGGTGATGGTGCCGCTCCCCCGCAGCCCGTCCACAGTGCCCTCGAAACAGACTGTCCCACCGCCCGAACCGGCACCGGGACCCAGGTCGACGACATGGTCGGCGATGACGATCGTCTCCGGCTTGTGCTCGACGACGAGCACCGTATTTCCCTTGTCCCGCAACTGCAGCAACAGATCGTTCATCCGCTGAATATCATGCGGATGCAACCCGATGGTCGGCTCGTCGAACACGTACGTGACATCCGTGAGCGCCGACCCGAGATGCCGAATCATCTTGACGCGCTGCGCTTCTCCACCCGACAGTGTGCCCGACGGTCGCTCCAGCGAGAGATAACCGAGCCCGATCTCCACGAACGAATCAAGGGTGTGCACCAGCGAGTCGAGCAACGGCTTGACCGATGGTTCATCAAGCGCGCGAACCCATTCAACGAGATCGCGGATCTCCATCGAGCAGAGCTCGGCGATGTTCTTCCGCTTGATCTTCGACGACCGCGCCTCTTCGCTGAGCCGAGTGCCACCGCAGTCGGGACACGTGGTGAAGGTGACCGCCCGATCGACGAACGCCCGAATATGCGGCTGCAGCGATTCCCGGTCCTTGGACAGGAACGACTTCTGAATCTTCGGAATGAGCCCCTCATAGGTCAGATTGACGCCGTCGACCTTGACCTTGACCGGCTCCTTGTACAGAAAGTCGTTGAGTTCCTTCTTGGTGTATTTGCTGATCGGCTTGTTCGGATCGACGAAGCCCGACTCGGCGTAGACCCGCACGGTCCAGAAACTGTCCGACTTCCAACCCGGAATGGTGAACGCGCCATCCGCGAGCGACTTGGACGCGTCGTAGAGCTGGGTGAGGTCGATATCGGACACCGAGCCGCGCCCTTCGCACCGCGAGCACATGCCGCCGATGATCTGGAAACTGCGGCGTTCCCGCACGGTCCGGCCCGCACGCTCGAAACTGACCGCACCCGCGCCGCTGGCCGAGGCGACATTGAACGAAAACGCCTGCGGTGAACCGATATGCGGCTTACCGAGCCGACTGAACAGGATCCGCAGCATCGCGTTCGCGTCGGTGGCGGTGCCGACCGTGGACCGCGGATCCGACCCCATCCGCTGCTGGTCGACGGTGATCACCGTCGTCAACCCGTCGAGCACATCGACCTCGGGCCGCGCCAACGTCGGCATGAAACCCTGCACGAAGGAGCTGTAGGTCTCGTTGATCAGTCGCTGCGACTCCGCCGCGATCGTGCTGAACACCAGCGAGCTCTTGCCCGACCCGGAGACACCGGTGAACACCGTCAGCCTGCGCTTCGGGATCTCGATGCTGACGTCACGCAGGTTGTTCACGCGCGCACCGTGCACCCGGATCAGATCGTGGCTGTCGGCGGCGGGCAGACTCGTGCCCTTTTTCTTCGCGGCGGTCGTCATGATGTCTCCATTCAACCTGATCAGTACTGCGCCGACGGCGTTCGACGAGCTAACTCTGCTGCTGGATACGCACCATGTTGCCCGCGGGATCGCGGAACGCGCAGTCACGAACACCGTAGGGCTGATCGGTCGGTTCCTGGACGACCTCGGCGTCGCTGGCCTGCAGCCGCTCGAACGACCCGTCCAGATCCTTGGTTGCCAGCAGGATGCTGCCGAAGGTGCCCTTGGCCATCATCTCGTCGATGACGCGACGCTCGTCGTCGGTGATACCGGGGCTGGCGGCGGGCGGGTACAGCACGATGGACGTGCCGGGCTGGTCGGCCGGACCGACGGTGATCCAGCGCATCCCGTTGTATCCGACGTCGTTGCGGACCTCGAAGCCGAGCACGTCGCGGTAAAAGGCGATGGCGGCGTCCGGGTCGTTCTGCGGGAGAAAGCTCGCTTGAATGGTGATGTTCATGGTGCTCAGGCTAGTTCCGGCGCGGCTACCTGCGCTTCTCGATTCCTGATCGGTCTGGTGACTTGTTTGGCCACGCAGGACGGCAGGCCGGCCGTCGCCTCGGCCTCGTCGCGCCGGTAGGTGCTCGGCGGCACCCCGACCAGTTCGGTGAAGCGGGTGCTGAAGGTGCCCAGCGACGAGCAGCCGACCGCGAAACACACCTCGGTGACGCTGAGATCGCCGCGACGCAGCAAGGCCATCGCGCGCTCGATCCGCCGGGTCATCAGATAGCTGTACGGTGCTTCGCCGTACGCGAGCTTGAACTGACGGCTGAGATGCCCGGCCGACATGTGCACGTCACGGGCCAGCGCCTCGACGTCGAGTGGTTGCGCGTACTCCCGATCGATCCGGTCGCGCACGCGACGCAGCCGCGCGAGGTCGCGCAGGCGCGGCGCTTCGGCGGAACTGCTGGTCACCTCTACGATCGTGCCACGTTGCGGCGGCGGTGCCCAGCGCAATCGTGCGGCGTTCGTATTAGCGGCGCTTGGTCGAAATTCGACCTACCCGGTTTTGTACGAACTCGACGGACGTGATTTCTATGGGCGTGCACGGCGTCGTGCGGTAAGACAGGATCGACAGTCGTGACTGCTTATCTCGACCATGAATCACCAACGCTCGAACAGTTACTCGATGATGCCGCATTAATGTCTTTCGAACATCAAGACCACTGCGTCCGGGTACTCGGTGAACATCGGTGGCAGGTGAGTTACGAACCGCCGCGATTCGACTTCTTCGGCGATCATCCGTTGACGTGCACGCGGTTTCACGTGCTGGGAACGGCGGCGCCCGGCCCACAGAGCTGGCTGTGGAGTTGGGCGAACAACGATTGGTATCCGCCAGAGGTGACCGAGTTGGCTCGGTCGGTGCGCGATTACGGACTGCGCCACGGGATTTCGGCGTTGCACACGGCCGAGGTGCCGTTCGCGGAGCTGCCGGGAGCGCCGACCGAGCCGAGCCGGGTCACCTGGTTGATGGGTGAGCTCGCCAAGGCGGTGTCCGGCAGCTGGACCTGGTACAGCTGCGACGTGGGCGGTGGCACGCGGCTCGCGGTGTTGATCGAACATCCCGATCTCACGCTGCCCGCTCCGGATCTGCCGCACGTCAGGAACGTGCTCGATTGGACCCTCGAAGTGGGCCTGCCCGACCATAAGCGCGTCGTGCACAGCTATGCCATCCAGCGGGGACTCGACCCGAGGTTCAACCAGGACGACTCGAAGCTGCGCCTCACCAGCCCTGGTGTCCAAGTCGTCATCACGTTCAACGTGAACGGTCACATCACCGGGATGTCGTCCTCCCCCGGCGCCGGCGTTTAATCGCTCGCGGAAACGACGCAGCCAGCTAGGATCGAGGACGCGGCGCTGACGAGCGTGACGAACTCCGAGCCGCGTCGGCCGGTCACCGCCTGAGAAATCGACCAGCAGAGGCAGCGAGCATCGCGCTGCGAAGGTGTGGTGGCACCGCGACGGACCCGATCGCCCACACCTCCCGGGGATAGCTACCAGGAGGTGAAACTGATGCCACGCACACTCTGTTCGGCCCTGCACGCAGGCAGCGGATCGGTGACCGTCGAAGGCTGGATACACCGGCGCAGGCAACTCGCGACCGTCACGTTCGTCGTGCTCCGCGACCGCTCCGGCCTCGCGCAAGCCGTGGTGACCGATCCGCAAGTCCGCGAACAGGTTTCGAGTCTTCCGGAAGAATCCGTCGTCCGGGTGACCGGGACGGCGATCGAGAACTCGAAGGCGCCCGGCGGCGTCGAGATCGCCGACCCGACCGTGCACCCGCTGGGCGCTCCGGCCGAACCGCCGCCGGTCGAGCTGTGGCGACCCGGCCTCGGCGTCACCCTGCCCACCGCGCTCGACCACGCCGCGATCACCTGGCGTCATCCGGTCCGGCGGGCGGTCTGGCAGATCGCCGCCGCATCGATGACCGGCTTCCGCCGTCACCTCGACGGTGCCGGATTCACCGAAGTCAGCACGCCGAAAATCGTCGGCCAGTCCACCGAATCCGGCGCGAATGTGTTCACGCTGGACTACTTCGGGTCGACCGCCTATCTCGCCCAGTCGCCGCAACTGTACAAGCAGATGCTCACCGGAGTGTTCGAGCGGGTCTACGAGGTGGGACCGGTCTTTCGCGCCGAACCACACGACACCGCGCGGCACCTCGCCGAATACGTTTCCCTCGACGTCGAATTCGGCTTCCTCCGGGACCATCGCGACGTACTCGCCCAACTGCGTGCCACACTCGCCGTGATGGTCGACACGATCAGCGAAAAAGCCTGGGCCGCAGTGCAAACCGTCGGCGCCGAGCTGCCGTTCGTACCCGAGGAGATCCCGGTCATCCATTTCCGGGAAGCCCTCGAACTAGTCGGCGCGGCACCGACCGAGCCCGACCTCGCGCCCGAGCACGAACGCTTCCTCGGGAGGTGGGCGAAGGCGCAGTTCGACTCGGATTTCCTTGCGGTAGAGGGATATCCGGCGATCAAGCGCCCCTTCTACACCCACCCGCAACCAAGCGACCCGCGCTGGACGAACTCCTTCGACCTGCTGTTCCGCGGCCTCGAACTGGTCACCGGCGGGCAGCGCCTGCACAACCACGCCGACTACGTCGCGGCACTGGCGGCCCGCGGCGAAGACCCCGCCGAATACGCCCCCTACCTCGAAGCGATGCGCCACGGGATGCCACCGCACGGCGGCTTCGCCATCGGTTTGGAAAGGTGGGTCACCCGCCTGATCGAAGCCGACAACATCCGCCACGCCACCCTGTTTCCGCGCGACATCCACCGCCTTCGGCCCTGAGCTCATCGAACGGGACATGACAGCGGTGTTACTCATGTCCCGTTCGGGAGCTCCCGCCGAGCGGCGGCGGTACGGTGGTGGGCCAGTGGGTGATTGCGGCGAGAGCGGGGAAGATAGATGACCATCATCGGTAGGTCCGTACGGCGAATCGAGCCGGGCCCGAAAGGCGTGCAAGTCTTCGGCGAACCGTACGAGACCGCCGATGGTTCGACTGTCATCACCGTCGCGCGGGCCGGCGGCGGACCGTTCCGGGCGGCACCGCTGGGGATCTTCGTCATCCACGACGGCACCGTGAAGTGGGAGTCGGCGATCGACACGACGCGCGTAGCACTGCTGGCCGAGTTCATCGGGCTGGCGGCGACGGTGATCGCGACACTCGCGGTGTTCCGCCGCCCGCCGTGGCCCGACCTGTCCGCGGCGGGGATGAGCGCAATGCGCAGCGTCAAATCCGCCTGGAAGTAAGACCTAGCGCATTTCGTATACGTAGCAACCGAATCCGTCGACCCGCGTCGGCAGCGACGCCTCACCGAACGCATCCTTGGCCTCGCCCTCGCAGACGGCGATCATGTCGGGCTTGGGTTGCACGCCGCGCTGGTGCAGCTTGAATTTCTGTTTGATCGGCCCGGATTGCGGCGCGCCGTTGTCGGCCTGGCAGTTCCCGGATCCTTTCGCGCCGACCTCCCCCGGCTCCTCGATCTCGTCACAGACGTACGTCCACTGCTCGTCCGCGATGGCGGCCGAGGCGAGGGCGGTCAGGCCGGCGGCCGCCGCGATGAACAAGACTGCGAGGGCTGCGATCCGGGCCGGACGAAAGCGCATGACAATCCCCATTCTGTACGGTGTCGGTCCATTGGCCGCAGTACGCGCAGGCATCTGTCATCGTGCGCTTCGACGCAGCCAAGAGGGTTCGAGGTAACACGCGATAGCGCGAACCGTAGCGGAATCCGGCGACGCTTTGTCCTATTTGAAACCGGGTGTCGCGGTGGAATCGGGACCCGTTGAAAAGCCGGACAGAAATTCCCACAAAACGCGTTGGCAAATGCCGTAGCAATGTTTATCGACGCGGCGTGCCGGGTATTGGCGCGCGTTTATTCGCGAACCTGCCAGGCAATCAGCAGGTTTCGCGCCAGGCGTCGAGCTCGCGTTTCTTCCTGATGGCAGAGAAACCGAGGCGAGCCGAGTCGG
Organism: Nocardia sp. NPDC060255; assembly: GCF_042727395.1. NCBI lineage: Bacteria > Bacillati > Actinomycetota > Actinomycetes > Mycobacteriales > Nocardiaceae > Nocardia > Nocardia sp. NPDC060255. The sequence continues at coordinate 75,717 of NZ_JBHXAU010000002.1, forward strand.
CGCAGTAGTCGGCGGGCATCAGGTTGCACTCCGCATGGAACACCGGCTAGATCGAGATTTTCGGCCACAGGGTGGATCTTGACACAGTGCTGTGTCAGGATTCGTTCATGTCCACAGTTGTCCGCCCGTTCCGCGGGGTCAGCGCCGAGCAACGGCTGGCCCAGCGACGGGCCGACCTGCTCGAGGCCGGCCTCGACGAGATCGCGGCGGTCGGCGTCGCGCAGCTGCGGATGAGTTCGGTCTGCGAGCGGGCCGGTTTGACCCAGCGGTACTTCTACGAACACTTCCGCAACCGTGATCAGCTCCTCGACGCCCTGCACGAGACCATGATCGGCGACCTGATCACCCGCACCATCGCCGCCGTCGAGGCGGAGCCACTCGACCTGCTCGTGCGCGCGCGGGTAGCGGTGGCGACCTTCTTGGACTTCTTCGCCGAGGAACCGCGGCGCGCTCGCCTCTACACCGAGGCGGCGACCCTGCCCACCCTCGCCGCACGCAAGGCCGAGGGCATCAAGCGCTACGCCGAACAGGCCGCCCGCCAGGTCTGCGCGGTCTACGGCGAGACCGACCCGCAAACCCACGCCAGGATCGCGCTCGCCGCACTGGTGGTGGTGCACGGCAACTCCGCCGTCACCCTCGCCTGGCACAACGGCGAAATCGACATGGCGCGAGACGAATACGTCGAGCTGCTCGCCCAGATATTTGTCGACGCGCTCGTCGGCGTTCATCAGCACTGACCCACCTGCCGCCGGAACACCGGCCATCAACGAGCCAGGAGATCATATGCCCACCTTCGCGTCCGCCTCGTCCACGCTATGCGAGGCGTTCCAAGCCACCATCGCCCGCGACCCGGACAAGGTCGCCGTGCGCACGCTCGGCGACCGGAGCACCCTCACCTACCGCGAGTGGGGCGAGCAAGTCCGTTCGCTGGCCGCGGGATTCGCGGCGCTCGGGGTGCGGCACGGCGATCGGGTCGCCCTGCTGATGACCAACCGGCCGGAGTTCTATCCGATCGACGTCGCCCTGCAACACCTTGGCGCCACACCGTTCTCGGTCTACAACACCTCCTCCCCCGAGCAGTTGAACTACCTGCTCACCGACTCGGGCGCGACGGTTGTCGTCTGCGAAACGCAATACGCCGCAACCGTGTTGGCGAGCAAGGGAGGTGCCCGGGTCGAGCATGTGGTGTGCATCGACGGCGCACCGGAGGGCACCAGCACCCTGGACGCGGTCAAGGCAGGCGGCCGCCACGACTTCGACTTCGACTCCGCTTGGCGCGCAGTGCGACCCGACGACGCGCTGACCCTCATCTACACCTCCGGCACGACCGGCAGTCCCAAGGGCGTGCAACTCACGCACGCCAACATGCTGGCGATGGTCGACGGCACCGAGCAGCTCGCGGACGCCACCCCGGCGGAGCGGATGGTCTCGTTCCTGCCCTCCGCACACGTGGCCGACCGCTGGTCGGGGCTCTACATCCTGTCGGTGGTCGGTAATCAGCTGACCACCGTCGCCGACCGCGCCGACTTCGCCGCGACACTGGCCGACGCCCGCCCGACCGTGTTCGGCGCGGTCCCGCAGGTGTGGCAGAAGCTCAAAGCGGGCATCGAGGCCAAGCTGGCCGAGGCGACGGGAGTCAAAGCGGCCCTGGCGAAGTGGGCGCTGACCGTCGGCCGGACCGCATCCGACGCCAGGCTCGACGGCCGCCCGGTCCCGGCGCTGCTCGCCCTGCAGGAGAAGGTCGCCGACGCGCTGGTGCTGTCGAAGCTGCGCGCCGCGGTCGGGCTCGCCGACGTACGGCTCGCGCTCTCCGGCGCCGCCCCCATCTCGCCGGATGTGCTGCGCTTCTTCAACGGCGTCGGCATCGCGGCCTCCGACGCGTGGGGCATGTCGGAGCTGTCCGGCATGGCCACCATGAGCCCGCCCGGCCAGGTCCGCCTCGGCACCGTCGGTAAAATCGTGCCGGGCAACGAGATTCGGATCGCGGACGATGGCGAGGTGCTGGTGCGCGGCCCGATCGTGATGAAGGGCTACCTGAACAAGCCCGAGCAGACCGCCGAGGCGATCGACGCCGACGGCTGGGTACACAGCGGCGACATCGGCACCCTCGACGAGGACGGCTTCCTGCGGATCGTCGACCGCAAGAAGGAACTCATCATCAACGCGGGCGGAAAGAACATGTCGCCCAGCAACATCGAGAGCTGGATCAAGGCGTTCGCGCCACTGATCGGCCAGGCCGTGGCGATCGGCGACAACCGCAAATACAACGTCGCGCTGATCGCCCTCGATCCGGACGCGGCCGCGGTGTACGCCGACAAGGCGGGCGTCGCCCTCGACGCCGCCGTGCTCGCCAAGGACTCCGGCGTTCGGCAGATCGTGGCCGACGCTGTCGCGCAAGCGAATTCGAAGCTGTCCCGGGTCGAGCAGATCAAGAAGTTCACCATCGTGCCGGACTTCTGGCAGCCGGGCAGCGAGGTGCTGACCCCGACGATGAAGCTGCGGCGCAAGCCGATCAACGACCGCTACGCCGCCGACATCGACGACCTCTACGCCTGAACAACGCCGCTGAGTGGACCGTGAAGCCGGCCACATCGTGGCAACTCGTATGCTCTGTGCGCAGTCGCGACGAGGGAGATGGAGGATCCATGGCGGATCGGGAAGTGCTGACCTGGGAGTTGTTCGGATCGGCGAGCCGGGAGTTGGCGACCACGATCGCGGACGACGGGTTCGAGCCCGATCTGATCCTGTCGATCGCCCGCGGCGGGTTGTTCGTCGCGGGCGCGCTCGGTTACGCGCTGGACGTGAAGAACCTGCACGTGATGAACGTGGAGTTCTACACCGGCATCGACCAGCGCCTCGACCTGCCGGTGATGTTGCCGCCGGTGCCGCAGGCGGTCGACCTGGCCGGCGCCACCGTGCTGGTCGCCGACGACGTGGCCGACACCGGCGCCACCCTCAAGCTGGTGCGCGACTTCTGTGAGAAGCATGTCGCCGAGGTCCGGTGCGCGGTGGTCTACGAGAAGCCGCGCTCGGAGGTCAAGTGCGAGTACGTCTGGAAGCACACCGACCGCTGGATCAACTTCCCGTGGTCGACCGAGCCGCCCGTGGTGCAGCGTCAAGTCAAGGTGCTCGACGCGTAACGCTCAGCGTTCCTTGCGCTCCTCGGTGATCGCGTCGAGGCGTTCGCCGAGCGCGTTGACCTGATCGCGCAACGCGATCAGCGTGTCGAGCGGGTAGCCGACCGACGCCATCACCGACTCGATCATCTCCCTGGCCTGGCGTTGCAGCGCGAGGCCCGCGTCCGTCGCGCGGAGTTCCACCGAGCGGCGATCGTGGGCACTGCGCACGCTTTCCACGAAGCCGTGCGACTGTAGTCGCTGGATCAGCGGCGAGACGGTGCCGTAGTCCAGGCTGAGCTGTTCGCCCAGCTCCTTCATCGTCATCCCCGGCCGCTCCCACAGCGCGAGCAGGGCGAGGTACTGAGGATAGGTGATTTCCATCGCCTCGAGGAACGGCCGGTACGCCGCGGTCATCGACCGGGAGGTCGAGTAGAGGGCGAAACACAGTTGGTTCGCCAACGACAGCAGGTCGTGGTCGGAGTCCCCTACAGTCGCGGTGCTGCCCGGCGTTGCGGCCGGTTCGACACGCACCGCGGAACTGGGATGCGCTACTTCGGGCATCCAATCACCTTACGCCAGCGAGTTCGGCGCTGCTCGTGGGCTTTTACGGTGACCGCGCGACGTACTAAGACCCCTGCTCCGGGCGTAGCTCGGTGGGGAGAACTTTCCCGTCGTGGCGGATCATGCGTTCGCCGATGCTCCCATCGTGATAGTCGCGGCGGATGTATTGGCAGCCACAGGCGTATCGGTCGACTCGGACGATCATCCCGAATCCGTCGGAATCCTCGACATGGTCGTCGTCGACCAGCCTGCCGCACGGTGCGCGACACTGTGCGCGATGCGTTGATTCGATCGTCATTTTCCGGCGCCCCTCTCGCGAGTTGGTCAGCTTCGTGCGGCCACGATCACAACTTGCGCAGCCTGCGGAGGATGCGCAGGAACGGAATCGACGCGGCGAGCCCACATTTGATGTCGGGATGGAAGGTGCTGAGATCGACAAGCACGGCGTACCGCAGACCGTTGTCGCGTAATTCGGCGATGCGCTCCTCGACTTCGGCCGGCGTCCCGGTGACGCAATAGTCCCGGACCAGCGAACTCGGGACCTTCTCGGCATACGAGAGCACGGTGTCCTCGTCCAGCAGTTGCGGTAGCAGGTCCTGGATACCGGTGAAACGGGAACCCAACGGATGTTCGACCCCGTGCCGCGCCCACATATCGGCGGAAATACACAAGCCGAATGCCCGGGCACCCACCGATCCGACCGTCTCGTCGATATGCGCACGAGTCGATCCGGTAATCACAAAGATCATCGCCGCCGGCGTCACCGACATCGGATCGCGGCCCGCATCGGACGCCGCAGTCCGCATCCGCTCCAAGCTGGTCCGATATTCGGGCACGGGTTGCGGATAAGCGGGGAACCAGGCGTCGGCATACCGGCCTGCCAGCCGCAGCATGCGCGGACTGTGCGCGCCTATCCACATTTCGGGTCTGGTGCCACGGTAGGGCGGGATTTCGAAGATCGCATCGCGCAGCGGAAAGTATTCGGAATCCCGGGTAACCGGACGGCCGTTGGACGCCCACAGCAGCCGGATCGTCGCGAGGGCCTCCTCGAATCTGGCCACCGGCTTTTGCCACGGAACCCCGTACGGCTCATTGTTTTCGCGTTCGCCCGGTCCGATGCCCAGGATCGCCCGCCCCCGGCTCAGTAGGTGCAGGGTGGCGGCGGCCTGTGCCGTGACCGCGGGATTCCGCCGCCCGGTGTCGGTGACACCGACGCCGAGCCGCAGCCGCTTGAGACTGTTCTGTGCTGCGATATACCCGAGCGCGGTCCACGGATCGTAATGTGCGTTCGCTCTGGGGATGAGCCGTGCGGCCCCGATGTGCCGTGGCTGCCAGATCGAGCCGGGCAGCAAACCGGTCAGGTGGTCCGGCACGAAGAGCGAGTCTGCCTTACCCGCCGCGGCGAGCAACCGATTGGTGCGCAACGTCAGATCGGGTGCGAACCGGGGCTGCAAGCTGAGATCGAGTATGCCGGTACGGAATCCGTCCGCCTTCCGCATGAAATCTCCTGGGTCGTCGGAATACGGCAACGCGGATCCGGGTGATGTTCGCCAGCCGGTCCGCGTTGCCGTCGGGTCCAACGAACATAGGACGCCCATCGGACGAACGATCCAACAAAAGTTGTGGGTACAGACCGACGACAGAAGTTGGTGACCACGGCACGGCGGAAATTGGGCGGCGGAACAACGACCGCCGCCGGTGCCACGGATTCGAAAAGCGTTGGCTCCACCTCGGGTAGGGCAGGCAGCCGGTGGCCGGTAGTACGTTCCAGAGAACGTTTCCCGAAATGGAAAGTAAGTGATATCGATGGCAGACGATAATCTCGGATACCTCGATCGGATCTCGAGACGCCATGGAAATTTCGGTAGCGGCAACGTTGCTATCGGAGTTCTCGGCGCCGGCGGATTTGTTCCGCAGCGCGTGCGCACGAATGCGGAAGTCGCCGAACCCGCGGCCGTTACGCCGGAGTGGATTGTCGAACGCACCGGAATACAGGAACGCCATGTTTGCGGTCTCGGTCAGTCCGCGTCCGATCTCGCCGCCCAGGCGGTGCGCACCGCGCTCGATGTGGCCGGCCTGGACGCGGGCGATCTGGACCTGATCATCGTGACGACCTCCACCCCGGATGAACTCGGCCCGTCCACCGCCTGTCGGGTACAGGCCCTGCTGCGAGCGCACCAGGCGGTGGCCTTCGACGTGTCCGCCGCGTGCACCGGCTGGCTGTTCGGCACCCGGGTCGCCGTCGACTACCTGCGCGGCGATGCCGACGCCCGGTGCGCGGCCGTGGTGGGCGTCGAGGCATATTCGCACTTCCTCGACCCGGCCGACCGCGCCACCGCGGTGCTGTTCGGCGACGGAGCGGGCGCGACGATTCTCGGCCCGGTCGCCAGGGGCAGGGGCTTCGGCCCGATCGAGCTCGGTTCCGATGGCGACCACGCGGACGACGTGCTTATCCCGGCCGGTGGCAGCAGGCGCCCGGCCAGCATCGACACCCTGACGCGCGGACAGCATCGCATCCAGATGGACGGCAAGGCGGTACGCGACTTCATTCTCGAGATCTTCCCCAAAGCCGCCGCGAGCGCGTTACGCCGATCGGGTCTGACGGCGGATCAGATCGACGTGATCGTTACCCACCAACCCAATCCCGTGCTGTTGCGTAAGGCCTGCGCGGACGCCGGATTCGACGTCGAGCGCCTGATCATCGTCGGCGACATGGTCGGCAATATCGGTGCGGGGTCGATGCCGTACGCGCTGGCCACCGCGCACGCCGACGGACGACTCCAGACCGGCGACCGAATCCTGATCGTAGGTTTCGGCGCCGGTGTCACTTGGGGCAGCACCGTACTCACCTGGGGCATCGGCGACGCGGAGGTCGACCGATGAACGGGCAGGCCACACCACCGACGCCACGCACCGTTTTTCTGGTTCCTGGACAAGGCGGCGATCCACGATGCGCGCTGCACGAGCTCTATCGCGCGGACAGCCCGTCCCGCGCGACGGTCGACGGCGTCCTCGGCGAGATCGAACGCGCGTCCGGCGATGCGGGACAAGGACTTCGCGAGGTATTGCTCAGCGAGGTCAAGCAACCCGTAATGGGGCCGGGAATCCCGCAGCTCGCGAGCTACGCCATCTCGGTGGTCCTCGATCGACTGCTGACCGCGGCGGGCCTGCACCCCGACGTGATCGTCGGACAGAGCTTCGGCGAGATCGCCGCCCTGGTGTGCGCGGGCGTCTTCGATGTGCCGGACGGCACCCGCGCGGTCGGCGCGCTCAATGCCGCGTTCCGCGGCTTCGAGGGCCGCGGCGCCATGGTGCTCGTGCTCGCCTCCGTGCCGGAGACGCGCGCCCTGCTGGCCGAGGTCGGCCCGTCGGATCTCGTTGTCGCCTGCGTCAACAGCCCGAAGCAGACCATTGTCAGCGGTCCAACGGAGGCGATCGCGGCACTGCTCGAGCGGCAAGGTGACGGTCCGCGGCTGGTGCGCCTGGCGGTGCCCTATGCCTCGCACCATCCGGGGCTCGTCGTCGTCGCGGACCGATTCCGCGCGAATCTGTGCCAGACCCGGCAGCGCCCCTTGCGCGTGCCGGTGTATTCGCCGGTCGGGCGACGGGCCTATGCCGACACCGACGACCTGCACGAGGCCCTGGTCGATTGCGTCACCAAACCCGTGGATCTGGTGGAAGCGCTGCAGCACGCCGGCTCTCAGCACACGCAGTTCATCGAACTAGGGGTCGGCGACGGTCTGTGCCGGTGCGTGCAGGCCACCCTGCCCTCGGCAGGCACCCTGGCACCGTTGGCCGGTGAGCTGTCCTGGTTGACCGGCACAACGTCGAAATCCCCTGTCTCCGTTCGACAGCGGTGAAGAAGGGAACGACGATGTCCATCGACCACGATCTCGCCACGACCACCGCGACCCCGTCGCGATCCGACCTGCGACGCTCGCTCGCCGATCCCGACTCGGTGGCGGCACCGGACCAGACGCGCGCGCTAGTGCACGCAGCGATCCCCGATACGTTCTTCACCTGGCCCGATGGAGCTTCCCGGCAGGAGCGGCTGAGCCTGGTGTATGCCAGAGCGCGACAGGCAGGCCGGACCGCGCCGCCGGCCGCCGAGCTGCTCGACTCGCCGCACACGTTGTCGGCATTGCTGGCCAGGGCCGCGCTCGCGGACCCCGACCTGTTCCATATCCTGCTGGTGCACTACACGCTGGTGCTCGCGCCGATCCTGCGCTCCGTGCCCGCTGATTCCAGTGCGGGACTGGCCGATACGCGGGCCGCGCTGGAGTCGATGGACGCCTTCGGCTCGGCCCTGCTGACCGAGGGCGCCCGCAGCAACAGCCACCTGCACCCGCGCACGCAGGCGACGTTCGACCCGGATTCCGGCGGCTTCGTCCTGCATACCCCAGACGCCGACGCGCGGAAGTTTCCCAACAGCACCGGCCATCCCGGCGTCGCGAAGACCGGCGCGGTCTACGCGCAGCTGATTGTCGGCGGGCAGGAACGAGGCGTGTTCGTGTTCGTCGTTCCGCTGCGCGGTCCCGACGGCGCCGTCCGGCCCGGAGTACAGATCACCCCGGCACCCGATACCTTCGCGCTGCCTTGCGATTTCGCCTCTGTGCGGTTCGACCGGATGCGTATTCCGTTGCACGCCTGGCTCAGTGATGGCGCCGCCATCGACGCCGACGGCCGGTTCCATGATGACGCGGGCGCTGCCGCGGAGCGCCTCGCTCGCACAATGCGCATCGGGGCGCCGCACGTGTGGCGCGGCGTCATCGCGGCGTGCGCCGCCGTCACCCAGGACTCGGCACGAATCCTGGAGTCGCACACCGCGACCCGCTTGACCATGGGACGACTGGCCCCCGAGCAAGGGCTCATCCGCTATCGCAATCAGCAAGAAGCGGTGCTCGGGGCGCTCGCGGCCGCGTACACCCTGACCATCGTCAGCAGGCACGTCGTCCGCGAGACCGCCGCGACGCCTGTCGCACCGGTCGGCGAGGCGACCTGGGCGCCCTGGTCCTCGGTCGACACCGAACTGCCCCTGCTGAAGGTGTTCGCCACCCGACTCGCGTTGGAGGTGACCGCGAGCTGCCGCACGCACTGCGGCGCGACCGGTTTCGTCGCGCACAACCGGCTCAACGCTTTTCACGGCTTCGTCAACTCGTACTTCTGCGCCGGCGGCGACAACGACCTGATCCTGATGGACACCGCGCATGCCATGGCGGACCCCCAGCGGTACCGGCCGCCGGGCCCGGAGACCAGACCAGCCGATGCCGCGGATCTGACCTCGCCGCACGCCTGGGTTTCGTTGGCGCGCACCGCCGAACGGTACTACCACCATCGCCTCGACGGCTGCCTGAAAGCGGCCCGGCGCGCCGGGCACGACCAGTTCACCGGATGGAACGACAATCTCGCCCTGGCACAGACGGCCGCGGCGGCCCGAGCGGATCGTATTGTCCTGGAGCTCTTGCGGATGGCCTGTCACAGCGCGCCCGCACCGGTCGGTGGACTGCTGCGGCTGTACGCGCTGTCCTGGATCGAGCGCAACGCCGGATTCCTGGCCGATCAGCGGCTCACCCCGACGCCGCTGCTGGACCGCATCTGGGACCACCGTCGTGCGCTGTGCGACGAACTACTCCCGCACACAACCGATCTCGCGGCCGCCTTCGACCTGCCCGAACTGTAAGCCTCCCAAAGGAAGTCTCCGATGAATGCTCGTACCGCCTTCATGTTCCCCGGGCAAGGCTCGTACATCCCGGGTGCCATGGCCACTCTGATCAACGAATTCCCCTCGGCGCGAGAAACAGTGGAGCGCATCGACGAGGTGTGCGACGAGCACGGGCATGCTCCGGTGTCCCGGCTGCTGATCGATCCGGACGCCCCATCGCTGGACGACCTGGTGGCCGATCGGTCACCGGATCTGGATGTGGCCCTGTTCGCGAGCGCTATCGTCACCTACCGGATCCTGGTCGAGACCGGCCTGCACGCGGACGTCGTCGTCGGGCACAGCCTCGGCGAGGTGTCCGCGTTCACCGCGGCAGGCGCCCTCACCGTACGCGACGCGACCCGGCTGGTCCTCGCCAGAACGACAGCCCTGCAAGATATTTCGAGCCTCGACGGTGGCATGGTCGCCCTTGCGGCCGGCAGCCCCCGCGCCAGAAACCTGACCGGCTTCCTGGACGAGCCGACCGCTGTCGTCGCGGTCGACAACGGTCCGGATCAATGCGTCATCTCCGGGCTGACCACAGCCCTTGCCATGGTCGAGCAGGTCGCCGCGGCCGCGGGCATTCGAGCGACTCGGCTGCGCGCTGCCCTGCCCTTTCACAATCGACTGCTGCGCGATGCCGCGGAAGCGTTCGCCCGAGCCGTCGACGACATTGGGGTCGCCGAGCCGAGGATCCCGGTCTACTCCCCGGTGCTCGGCCGTTACGTACGGTCCACCGAGGACATCCACTCCTGGGTGGCGCGACACCTGACCCAGCCGGTGCTGTTCTACGACGGGCTGCTGCGGTTGTACCGCGACGGCGTGCGCCACTACGTCGAGTCGGGCGGCCGGGACACCCTCACCTCGATGGTTGCGGCCTGCCTGCCCGCTGCGGCCGATACCGTCGCGCCACTGCGGCAACGGTGTTCGGCCGCGGAGTTCCGGCAGGCAGTCGGCTCGGGCGACGCCGTCCGGGCACCGGTCGCCGAGCCGGTCGCCGAAGCCACCAACGGCAGCGCGCCGACCTCGACCAACGCGTCCGCCGCGCTACCCGCACCGGACGAACTCTTCGCGCAGATTCGCGAGATCTACGCCGAAGCCCTCGGCTATCCCGTCGACCTGCTGGAGGCCGACGTCGACCTCGAGGCAGATCTCGGGATCGACTCGATCAAGCAGATCGAAGCCTTCCGGTTGGCCAGGCAACGGTTCGGGTTACCCGAACCTCCTGCCGCGGTGCGCGTTACGTCCTTCTCCACGCTGACCGAGCTGGCCGAGCTGTTGCGCCGGCTCGCCGACGGATCCGCACACACTCCGATCACGACGGAGGTTTGACGCGATGAGCGGCGAGTTCACCGGGCGGACCGCGCTGGTCACCGGCGGCGGCAAGGGCATCGGACGCTCGATCTGCCTGCGGCTGGCCGAGCAGGGCGCACATGTCCTGGTCAACTACTTTCATTCGAAAGGCGACGCCGAAGCGACGCTCGCCGAGATACGCCGCAGCGGCGGTTCCGCCGAGCTCGCCCATGGCTCGGTGGCCGACGGGGAGTCCGTTCGAGCGATGTTCGCCGGGATCGCCGATCGCCACGACGGGCTCGATATCCTGATCAACAACGCCGCCCGCGGGACGCTCGCGCCGCTGTCCACCCTGCGCGACAGCGACTGGTCCAAAGCCCTTGCGGTCAACCTCGATGGCAGCAGGCGATGCGCGCAGGCGGCCGCAGCGCTGATGACCGGGCGTCGCGGTTCGATAGTCAATCTGTCCTCCATCGGCGCCGGACTGGTCATCGGCAACTATGCGACGGTCGGGGTGAGCAAAGCGGCCGTCGAGGCGTTGACTCGTTATCTGGCAGTGGAATTCGCCGCCGCCGGCATCCGCGTGAACACCGCGTCCGCCGGCCTGATCGACAACGCCACCAGCCATCTCTTCCCCGACAGCGATGTCTTCCGGCAGACCGTGCTGACGGCGACGCCGCTGCGCCGATTGGCGACCGAAGCCGACCTCACCGAGATCGTGCTGTTCCTGGCCTCGGATCGCGCGTCGTTCATCACCGGTCAGGTGATTCTCGCCGACGGTGGACTTTCCCTTGGCTCAACGAGTTTGGCGCCGCCCGCCGGGCAGGTGACGGTCCCTGCCGAAGCCACGGTCGCCGCGCTCGGCGCGCCGGACGCGGATCCGCCTACCCCACCGCCGGAAGCCACCGAAGACGCCGACCAGCTCGTCGCCGTGGTCGGCACCGGCATGGCCATCGCGGGTGCCAACAGCCCACAGGAGTTCTGGAATCTGCTGTCGCGGCCGACGCCGGTGTTCACCGAGCCGGGTGCGCGATTCGCCCTCGAGAACTTTTACACGCCCGACCGCACCGCCGTCGATCGCACCTACTGCCGGGTCGGTGGCCACCTGCACGATTTTCAACCGCACCCGACCCTCCTCGCCGAGGAAGCGGCCGACGGGCCCCGCCGCGACGAAGCGACTCGCTGGCTCCGGCACAGCTTGCTGCAGGCCAGGGACGGCGTACGGCAGACATCGACGGATCGTTGCGCCGTCTATGTCGGCGCCTGGCCGGGCGGTAGCCAAGCCCTGGCCGAACATCTGGTCACCGAAACGTTCGGCAGCGCGGCCGACGAGGCCGCGGGCCCGGCGGCCGGAAACCGGTTGCGCGAACTGCTGAGTCGGCGCTACCCCAGAGCGGGCGCCGACCAGCCGGTGCTGCCCACGATGGTGGTGCACGCCGCCATCGCCGGCATCCTGGACCGGGTCACCGAGGCCACGGTCATCGATACCGCTTGCGCGTCATCGCTGTACGCGGTCGATTTCGGCACCAAAGCGCTGCTGGCCGGTGACTGCGATATCGCCTACTGCGGCGGGGTCGAGGTCTTGAATCCGACGGTGGCGGTGATGTTCGCCAAACTCGGTGGCCTGTCCCGCGGGGGCGCGGTCCGGTCCTTCGACGCAGCGGCCGACGGCACCCTCTTCAGCGACGGCGCCGCGGTCGTCACGCTCAAGCTGCTCTCGCGGGCCCGCGCGGACGGCGACCGAATCCTCGCCGTGCTGACCGGATTCGGCGCCGCCGCCGACGGTCGCGGCAAGGCCATCGCGGCGCCGAATCCGGCGGGCCAGCGGCTGGCGATCGAACGTGCCCGCGCGCTCAACGAAACCTCGCCCGCGCAGGTCGACTGGATCGTCGCGCATGCCACCGGCACCACCGCCGGTGACCGCACCGAGCTGCAGACCCTGGCCGCCGTCGCACCCCCCGACGGCTATCCGTGCAGTTCCAACAAGTCGGTGGTCGGGCATACCGGCTGGGCCGCGGGCGCGGTCTCGCTGATCCATGCCACCGAGGCGCTGCGGGCCGGGCGGATACCGGGACAGTACGGTTTCACCCGAGCGCCCGCGGACGTGCAGACGGATCGCACGCGCGTCTGCGACCGCGACCTCGCCTTCCCCGCCGACGCGCAGCGGCCTCGACTGGTCGGGGTATCGGCGTTCGGGTTCGGCGGCACCAACGGTCACCTGCTGGTGACCGATCGCGCGAACGGCCACCCGATCCGGTCCGGACGTCGCACCGGCAGCGAAGATCTGGCCGTGCTCGCGTGGAGCGCCCACCTGCCCGGCAACCCCGATCACGAGCGGATCACCGCCTGGCTGCGCGGCGACGGCGATGCACCCGATCGGCGGTTCGCCGTCCCCTACCCGGCCCCCGCTCCGGCCGAAGTACGACTGACTCCGAAAACGATCGCGACGATAGATCCCTGCCACCTCATGGCCATTCAGGTCGCGGACACCTTTGTTCGCGAGCACGGCGAACTGTGGGCCGAGGTGCGCGAGTCGACCGGCGTCATCACCGCACACACCGGCGTCCCGGTGGCCCTGGCCGGCGCGTTCACCCGCACCTATGGCGACGATGTACTCAGCGCGATCACCGAATCCGATGCGGCACACGACCTTAGCCCGCTCGTCGCGTCGATTCTCGCGGCGGTGCGCGACCGGGTGCCCGAGTGCAACGAGGACACCTATGCGGGCGTCATGACGAATGTGATCGCGTCGCGGATCACCAGCAGGCACAATCTGCGCGGGATGAGCGTAGCCGTCGACGCAGGCGATGACTCCGCGCTGGCCGCCCTCGGCACCGCTCGACGGTATCTGCAGGCCGGCGATCTGAATCTGGCGCTGCTGCTCGCGCTGAACGGCAACTCCAGCGGCGAGCTCGCCGATATTCTCGGCCGTCCCGCGCAACAGCTGGCCGAAGGTGCTTTTCTGATCGCGATAGCCACCGCCGAGGAGGCCGCCCGACGTGGCTGGCCGATCCTGGCGCGGGTGAGTATCGCTCGCGGTGATCGCGCCACTGCCGCCAATCCGTCCACTGATGTTGGCGCACTGAAGGATTCGATCGACACCCGAGACTATCTCGGCGCCGCGGGAGCGGTGGACCTGCTTCGCGCGGTCGCCGGCCCGGCCAAGCCGTCGGAGTTGTCGCTGCCGAATGGGGACCGCGTCCGGGTGACCACCGCGAGGCCCGACCACCTCACCAAGCGCTACGTGCCCGCGTTGGTTGCCGCGCCGAACACGCGACAAGCGTTGTCGCACAGCGCGATACCAGCGGGCAGCGTCGTCCTCGTCGGCTCCGGCGAATCGGCACAGCAACTGCGCGCCGAACTCGAACAGGCCCAGGCAACGGTCCTGTGCGCAGGTGTCGACGATCCGAGCGACACTCGCGTGCAGGCGCTGATCGACGCGGCTACCCCCGCGTTGACGGTGATCTGCTCGGTCGACGAATCGCCGCGGACGCCAACCGGCCGCGACATCGCCGCCCAGCTGCGTCTGCACGATCTCACTTTTGCCGCCGCTCAACGACTCTGGCCGCGCTGGACAGCGGACAGCTCACTCATGGTGCTGTTGCCCGGTCAGCCGAGCACGGGCCGGCCGCATCCGTACGCCGCGCTGTTCACCGGCTTCGTCAAGAGTCTGGCGTGGGAACGCCCCGGCGCATCGATCGCAGCGATACTCACCGATGCGCCCCCACTCGCGACCCTGCGGTTGCTTGCCCACGAAAGATCAGCAGCGGCAACAGATTCGGTGGTGTGGTATCGCAACGGCAGCCGATATCGCGACGTTCTCACGCCGGCCGCACTGCCAACGGCCCACCGCGGTGCGCCGATCGACGACGACTCGGTGATCCTGGTGACCGGCGGAACCGGCGGCCTGCCGATCGCGATGCTGCGCGCGCTGAGTGAACGGGCCAAACCCGCGGTATGGCTGCTCGCGCGCACAGATCCGACCGGCATCGCGGAGCACTCCAACGGCGCCGCTCCGGCGGACGTTCGCGCGGAGCTGATCCGGCGGCTGCGCGACGACGACCCGGCCAGACCCATCCGATCCATCGTCGAGCAGGCCGACGCCCGCATGAAAGCCATTGCCCGGCAACGCGATTACCAAGACCTCGCAGAACGGCTCGGCCCGGACCGGCTGCACTGCCTCCCCTGTGACGTACTGGACCCCGATGCGGTCCGGGCCGCGGTCGCCACGGTCCTGTCGACCGCGGGCCGACTCGACGTGGTGATCCACGCGGCGGGGCTGTCCGAACCGGCGTTGCTGGAGAACAAGTCGTTCGAGAGCTTCCGCCGGGTTCGAGACACCAAGGTCCTCGGCTATCAGCACCTCAAAGCGGCGCTGGCCGGGCATCCGCCGATCCGCTGGTGCAACATCGGATCGGTGGCGGGCGCGATCGGCCTGCCCGGAGACGTCGACTACGCCGCCGCCAACGATTTCCTGGCCGCCTGCGCCCAGAGCTCCGACGATGACGAATTCACCGTCGCATTCCCGCTGTGGGGACAGACCGGACTTCGTTCGGACCACTTGAACCGCGCGTACCTGCGACGGCAGGGACAGCTCAGCTCGATCACCACCGACGAGGGGACCGCCCTGTTCCTCGCCGAACTCACCGCCGGTGCCGGCTGCGCGGTCTTCCTCGGCGACAACGAGCTTCGCATGGTGCGCGGTGCGCGACCGTACGGCGTGGTCGAGGATGCGCGAGCCGACGAGAACCCCGGATGCCGGCACTACACGTTCGATCCTGTGCTTGACGGCTACCTGTCCGACCATACGGTCGACGGAAAGCCGACCGTGCCGGGAACGTTGCTGCTGGACATCGCGGCACGGGCAGCTCTGGCGGTGCTGCCGGGCGCCACCGTCCTCGGGTATCGCGACACTCGCTTCGAGGCCTTCCTCAAACCGTTCGCCGGCCGTCGGCCGATCGAGCTGCGGATCACCGCCGCGCTGGGCGTCATCCGCGAAAAGACCGCCCAGTCGGTAACGGTCGAACTGACCTCCGACGTCGCCGCGGGCAACGGCGCGGCGTCCCGGCGACGCTTCTTCCGCACCGAAGTCGTTGTATCGTCCGCCGATTCGGCTGTCGAACCCCGCAGACCCGAGGTGCCCGACGTGGTCGGCCGGTCCGTGCTCGACCCGTATCGCCTGGCCGATTCGCCAGTGCGGATCGGCGGGATGTTCGCCAACCTCGCGCACATCCGGACCGCCGACCGGCGCGCAACCGGCACGTGGTCGCTCCCGCCCGACGCGACGGGCCTGCTCGGCACCATGCGAATCCCGTGGCTGCTGCTCGACGCGATGCTGCGCACGTTCGCGTTGGCCGCCGGGACCGCTACCGAGCAGCCGATTTTCGTACCCCGCGAAATCGCCCGAATCGATCTGGCCACCGGATCGATGAACGATATCGGCCTGGCCGAGCGATACGGCGCGGACATCCGGCTGCTCGGCGATCTGACCGGAACGCACACCGTCCGCGCGATCGCACCGGACGGCACCCTCCTGCTGGAGATGACCGGCTTGACGATGTCGCGACTCGGCTCGGTTCGGCCGACCCGCACCGGCCGGGCCGAAGACTGCCGCCGGTAGGTCACGGCCGGGTAACGACTGAGCGGGCAACCCGGCCGGGCTAGGCATCGCGGCACCCTCCTCCCTCCGAATCCTCTAGTACGACCAGCACTTTCGCGACCCTGCGGAGTCGCAGCAATTCGTCAGCACATTCCCCGGTGCCCTGGCGGACGCAAGTACACCTGCACGCGCACGGCCATATCGGAAAACATTTCCCCGCAACATTCTTCGGTTAAACTACAGTCTTCAGCAGGCACGACCCGCGAAAGCGAGAGGCGACACCCGATCACGAGCCACCGGGGAAGAGGGTTCAGATGGTCGTGAATCACAGAGCGCTCAGTGCGGGAGAGCGAATCGAGTTGCGCCGCAGGCGGTTGGGGCTATCCCGTCGAGTGGTCGCCGAACTGACCGGACGCAGCGAAGAGTGGCTACGCCAGATAGAACGAGGCCGCCGCCGCCTCGACAGTATCGAGATGATGTACCGGCTCGCCGAAGTCCTGCGTTTCGATGATCCCGTCGAGCTGATCGGCCTGCCTTCGTCGAGCCGCTCGGGGGCACGTGACATGGACGAAATGGGGCTACAGCTCACCGCGCTCAACCGTGCCATCATGGACCACCCGTCGACGCACGTCTTCGCCACGCCGGTTGCGAATCTGCTGCCGACCCTGGAGTCGGTGCGCGCCGACCTCGACCAATGCTGGTACAGCTGGCTCGGTTCGGGTCACCGCTACACCGAACTCGCCGCCCGGCTCCCCGGGGTGCTGACCGCGGCGCGATCGATCCGCGCCGCAGCCCAGGCAACCTCGGACGGCCAGTTGGCGGAGACGGGCAAAGTCCTCGTCGAGGCCTATCACCTGGCCCGATTCGTGTTGACCCGGGTGGGTGACTATCACCTGGCCTGGCTCGTCGCCGACCGCCCGATCGGCATCCTCACCCAACCCGCACAGCCGGACCTGGTCGCGGTGAGTTCGTGGCACGTGGCGAGCGCACTGCTCTCGATGGGTTATCACGCGGAAAGCCGGGACTACGCCCTGGCCGCCGCACAACGCCTCGCGGCGGCCACCCGATCCGCGGAAAACGAGGGCCCGGCGTACGGCGCGCTGCTGCTGCTGGCCGCAGAAGCCGCCGCGGGCGCGACCGACCTCGAACAGTCCAAGCAGCTCATCGCCGAATCCGCCCGCATCGCCGAGCAACTCGACCCCGCGGCTTGCCTGCGCACCATCTGGTTCGGCGTCCCCGAAGTCACCATCACCGGTATGGACATCGCGCTGCGACTCGGCCAGGTCGACGAAGCGATCCGGCTCGCGGCCGAGGTCCAGCTACCGGACGAGGCCGCTGTCGATCTCCGCGCCCGCTATTACCTGACCACCGCCTACGCCTATGGCCGCAAAGGCGAGGATTTCGCCGCGACCCTGGCACTGCAACAGGCCGAGCTGGCCGCCCCGGAAGACCTCCGCTACGACTGGATGGCACATCGCACACTGCAAAGACTCTCCCGCCGCGACCACCACCTGACCAGACGCGACCTCGCGAAGCTACTCTCTGCCGCCGGTCTGGCGTGACCCGACGGCCGGCGCCGAAGTTTCACAGATTATTCCGCCGACAGCTGGGTAACGTCAGAGTACGACGCCATCGCGAATTCCCGACAGCCATCCGGCGGGTTCCGGACGGGAGCGAACTGGCCGCAACAACCGCAGGGGTTCTTTCGACCGCCGAAGGGAGAGAATTCTTGAGCAGCACCTCCGGTCTCAGAACAGGCCTACTGACAATAGGCGAGCGGCTCGAACTACTACGGCGCCGGCGCGACCTGTCCCGCCGGGCCCTCGCCGAACTGGTCGGTCGAAGTGAAGAATGGTTGCGCCTGATCGAGTCCGGCAATAAGCAGCTGGACAGCGTAGCGACAATCATCCGGCTCGCCGATGCGTTACACATCAAAGATATGCGCGAATTGATGGCGCTGCCGCCACAGCTGGCGCCCGCAGGCGTCGACGCCGGGGATCAGCTCGCCGAATCCTTGAAACGCAGTATTATCGACCATCCGGCCATCGGGGCGTATCGACGCACGGCCATGAATACCGAACCTCTTTCCGATACGGCCGATAAATTGCACCGATGCCAGAATATCTGGCAGCACTCACCGAATCGGTACACGGAATTGGCGGAATACCTTCCCCCGGTTTTGACTGCGGCCCGCGTTCAATACTTGCTGTCGCAGGACGACGAAGCCGGGAAGATACTGTTGCGTAGCTATCATCTATCCCGGCGATTTCTGACGAGGGTCGGCGCCCACCAGTTGGCCTTCACCGCCGCGGATCGGGCGACGATGGTAGCCGAGCAGATGCCGAGCCCATGGCAGATGGCAGCTTGTGCGTGGCATACCGGGAACGCGATGCTGGGACTAGCGCAGGCACAGGAATGCCACGATTACGCCGTGGCCGCCGCCGAGCACCTGACCGCCACCACCGACTCCGTCGACAAGACCGTGTTGATCGGCGCGCTGCAGTTACTCGCGGCGAAAGGCGCTGCCGCAGCGGGGAATACAACCGAAGCAGACAGACTGACGACCGCCGCGGCGCGAGAGGCCGACCGGTTGGACAGCGATCGCGCGGTTCACGACATCCCGTTCGGGCCTACCGAATCGCGCATTGCCCGCCTCGAGATCATGCTGTGGGGAGGCAATTGCGAACAGGTCGCCGAACTCGCGGCACGACAGCACGTCCCGGATGCCCACCCGGTCGGTGACCGCATGCGATTCCACCTGGCCGGCGCGTATGCCTGCGCTCGCCGAAACGACTATGCGGGAGCCTCCCGCGCCCTCGGCAAAGCCGCTGACGTCTGTCCCGAGGACTTTCGCTACGGCGCGGATACCCAGTCGGCGCTGCAATATCTCGTCGAGCAGGACAACCGCCTGGTCCGCCCGCAGGTTCACCAACTCGCCCGCGTGGCCGGACTCCGCTGACCTCGACCCGCAGAGTCGCCGCACTGCCGATTGCCGATTGATAACTGAATGGTGAAGCCTCACCCACTTCCGCCACTTCCAAACAGAAATATTCGATAGCCTCACTATATGACCGCGATAACCGAGTTGATCGTCAGCGAACTGATCGAGCCCGGCAGTCTGTCGGACCCCATAGCTCTCTATCGAGATGTTTTCGCTTTGCGCCCCGAAGACCCCGCGCCCAGCCCGAGACTGCTGACCGCGCTGGCCCACAATGGAAGTATCGCGCTCGGTGCACGCATCAACGGGGAACTGGTCGGCTTCAGCTACGGATTCCCCGGCCTCGACCTGGACGGTGGCGGACACATTTCTTCGATATACCATTACATGGAGTTATTGGTCGTACGCGCCGACCGACGGAGCATTGGCATAGGTCGATCATTGATGCATTTTCTCCGCGGCACCTCGCTCGCCCGCGGATTACACGCCATCCAGTGGGCCTACGACCCGTTGCGGGCCGCCAACGCCTACTTCTACCTCGACGTCCTCGGTGCGCGCGGCTGCGGATTCGCCCCCAACCTCTACGGTATCGAGGACTCCGGGCGCGACCGCGGCAACCCCACCGACCGGATAATCGCCCGCTGGGAACTCACCACGCCGGCCGAGCACTGGCCGCAGCCACCGTCCGGACTGGTCCCCGGCAACCCCGCACTCGATCCGCGGGGCGATACCGAGACCATGCTCGTGGCCGTTCCGACCGTGTACGAAGATCAGTGCGGACGCGAGTGCGCGGCACTGCGACGGCGGATTTGCGCCGTCCTCAGCGACTTGATCGCCGGCGGCTTCCAGGCGGTGTCCTGCCGGAAGGCCGGCGACGGCACGTCCGTATACCGGCTCGTGGCCTGCGCACCAACGTAATTCCTGCCGCGCCGATGTCGCACGGCGCGGCGATTCCGCATCCGTGCGATCATCGGTGTCGAGGTCAGTTGTAGCCGTGGGTATTTCCCGCGTCCATCGCGTCCATTCGATCGGCAGCGCTGCGTTGGCCGTCGGCATAGCCGCCGACGGTGCGGGGCCGACGATGGCGCATGCGAAATCTAGGAGCCCTGGCCCGACGAGCCGGACGCCGTGCTCGACCGATCACCGCCTGATCCGGTGTGCGTCGAAGATCCAGGAATCGGGCTCACCGAACCCGTCTCGCCGCCATATGAATATCCGCCAGTAGGCGGATATTCATATATCCGCCAATGGTTTCCGGGGGCGGCTCGTTCTTTTTCCAAGGGCCACTGGGCAATTCGCCGAACTGGATGTACCGTTGCGATGTAACTGCCGCCTGCGGACGCCGACACAGCTTGGACTGTGGCCGCTGAGGGACTGGCAACGCGGTACGGCACGGGCTCGGGTAGAAATGAGGATACGTCCATGGGGGATTCGGGAAAACGGCTCGGTGTCGACCTGTACGAACTCGAGCAAGCCGCGAAGGGGGATTTTCCGCAGATCGCGTTGGATTACAGTATTGCGATCGGCAGCTGCAACAGCGTCGCCGATGGACTGGCGCAGGTTTTGGAGCGCCCAGCGTACTTCGGTGGCTCCACCCAAGGTCCGGTATATGACGCCTATCGCGCCCTGCACACGACGGTGGTCGGCTTTCTGACGGATACCCAGAAGAATCTGGAAGACACCGCCACGGCGTTGGACAAGGCGGCGCAATACTTCGCCGGGATCGATCGAGAGGCAGGCGACGAGATGAACCGCCGCATGCACGACGATCCGGCGCTGAGCGCCACGCAGGACCCGCCGAAGCAGAACCGGCCGGGCCACCGCATGTACAACGTCCAGTGAATCGGCAGGTGACAAAAGATGAGTTTCGATCAGCTCATGCAGCACGCACACGACATCGCCGAGAAGGCCGCCGAAATCGCGCGCCGGGAGCAGACACCCGCCAACACCGGCAGATCCGGCGTCAGCGCCCCGCCGATGGAGCAGTTCAGGCAGCAATTCGCCTCGATCGAGCCGACATTCGAGCCGTTCACCAAGATGCCCGACCCGGCCCACTACGACTCGCTGATCAATGACCTGAAAAGGGCGATGGGACAGGTGAACACGGGCTCCGCGCCGCAGACCCAGCTCACCGGCGACGTGATGTTGTCGAACACCGATCTGGCCCACATGAAAACCGACGGTGACTATCTGGCGGGCTGGACCGGCGAGGCCGCGATGGCGTTCAAGAAGAACTTCGTCGACCCCTTCGGCATGGTTGCCGGAAACCAGTTCACGGCGCTGTCGACGATGCGAGGTGTCCTCGAGGCGCATCAGGCGATGTGGGCCGCGGCGCGCAAGGACATCGACAATATCGCGGAGACCACGTTGCATGCGCTGGACAACGTCGGTAGCTGCAACAAGACGCAGTGGAGCTACATGTTCACGGTGCTGTCGGCGGTCGCCACGATCGCCTCCGGGCTCATCACCATCGGAACCGGCGGTGCGACGGCGCCGATCGTGCCGGTCGCGGCAGGCGTCGCCGTCGCCAACGTCACCTTGGGCGGGTCCAATCTCTCGCAATCCGGCGCCTCCGCTGAAGCCATCATCAGCTCGATGATGCAGGGCATCGAGACCCTGCGCCAGCATATTCAGGACGTCGAACAGAACCATATCGCGCATTACATCCCGCCGCTGGTCGGCGCCTTCACCGATAACAAGGACAAGCTCGTCGCCGCACGGCCCACCCTGGCCGGAATGAGCCTGCCCGACCTCTACGGCGACCGCGGCATGGGCGGCCGAAATTAAGCAAGGTTCGTATAATGATCGATTTGGCAACGCGATTGGACAATATCCGGGTCCGGGTGACCGCGCCGGGAACGGACATCGAAGCGGAGTTGTCCCGGCGTACCGATATCGTGCTGTTCTTCAAGGACAGTGATTACGCGTTCGTCAACGAACCGATACTGGAGCGGGCGTTGACGAGTATCGCCAGGCTGCTGTGGGTCGGGTGGCAGCGGGAGTACCGGCGGGCGATCGAGTACACAAACCTGAGCATCGATGCCGAGAATGCGACGGATTTCGCCTTCTTCGCCGAGCGGGACGGCGTCGAGGCGGCCGGCGAATCGAGCAACACGCGGATCACGATCAGCACCGTTGGCATGAAGAATTTCTCGGTGCACATCGAGCCCGACACCGTTCGGGACCTATCCGAAAGTGAGTTCTGCGCGAGCGTCTCCGAAGCTGCCGCCAACGTGATCCGCGACTACGTGACGCAGGTCGGCGAGCTCAAGAAGCGGTACTACGACTGATCTGCGAGTCCCGCCAGCAGGCCCGCCGCCGTCGTCTGGAACATGTCGAGATCGCCGTAGAGCCGGGCAACCAGCAGCGCGCCTTCCAGACAGCTGATGATCATTTGCGCCTTCGCGCGCGGCGAACCACTGAAGGTGAGAGCGCGTTCCCGCTGCCCCTGGGTCAGCACTTCGGTCAGCCATGCCTGGTTTCGTTCGAAGAAGTGGACCACTGATTGCTGCATGGGTGCGGACAGGGTCTGGTATTCGGCGGCGAGCATGCCGCACAAGCACATTCGCTGCTCGCGCAGAACGCCCGCGTATAGGCTCGCATAGTGCTCTAGCCGAACGGGGGCGTCCCGATCGGCGACCGTGGACAACGCCTCGAAGAACCGTTGCTCGTAGCGCTGCACGAGCGCGAGCCCCAGCTCTGCCTTGCTCGGAAAGTGGTAGTGCAGAGCCGGTTTGGAGATCGTCAGGACCGCGGCGATGTCGGCGTAGCTGAATCCGTTGAATCCCCGGCTCTGCACGATTCGCTCGGCGGCGTCGAGGATGTGTGACCTGGTGCCGCGGTCGCCGCTCGCGGTGCGTGGCGTCATGGGCTCCTGCCTCTTGACTAGCGGGCGGGTCCTGGTGAGAATTTGACCTACTAGTAAATCAGTGTACTTCGGGCGGCCTGATCGTACAGTGTCCGTTCTGCGAAGTTGTTGCGGCATCGCCACTTCGGTCGATGGTCGAGCATCGCGGTGCGGGTGTCACACGGGCTGCGCCGAGCCGGGCACTCGTCCATGGAGGAGGGCGGGCCCCGGCCGACGTCACGGGGTGACGGATTGGCTGCGGCGGCCGAGTCCGCCTGTGCCCGTGCGACATCGCCGACACTCTCGGATTCCCAGGCGGCAAGAATATGCAAGGACTCAGTGCAATCGGCTCAACGGCCGCACCGGTGGGGACGTCCGGAGCGGGTGAGTCGCTCGGATGTCCGCCGCACAACGAGCCGGTCGACCGGTTGATCGGCCGACAGGGCGAGCTCGACCGGGTGACGGACCGGATCGACAAGGTGGTCGCGGGAGCGGGTGGGATCATCCTCATCGAGGGCGAACCAGGCATCGGCAAGACCGCAATGCTCAGGGCGGCCGCACAATTGGCGGCCGCGCGCGGGCTGCGAGTACTGCACGGGGCAGCCAAGGAACTCGAACGGTACGTGCCGTTCGCGGCGATCGAGCCGCTGCGGGCCGCGGTCGAAGCCGCGACCACGGCGGAGCCCCGCCGCGGGCAGGTGAGCGGCGGCGCCTTCACCGGCTCGATGGCCATCGGGCACGAGATGGCCGCCATCACAGGCCTGCTCGACGCGACCGAACTATTCTGTGCCACAGGACCGTTCGTGCTGCTCCTGGACGATGCGCACTGGGCGGATCCGTCGAGTCTTCGAGCCCTGCGCCGGCTGGGCGAACTGCTCGGCAAGCTCCCGCTGCTGCTCGTCCTCGCCGTCCCGCCGCTGCCCCGGCAGCGCGGGCTGTCCGGGCTACTCGCCGAATTCGAGTCGGGCGGTGCCGAACTGATACGACTCGAGCCGCTGCGCGATTCGGACATTGCCGTGCTGGTCGAGCTCTCGCTCGGCACGGCCGCGGGGCCGCTGCTGTCGGCGGCCGTCGCCAGCGCGGGCGGCAATCCGCTGTATGTCACCGAACTTGTCACCGGAATGTCGCAGGCCGGGATGCTCGAGTCCGGGGAAATCAGTTCGGCAGCATGGTCTTTCGAGGAGAACGGATCGAGGACCGTCCGCCTGCCGGAATCGCTGACCGAGGCGATTCTGCGGCGACTGGACCATCTTCCGGCCCGGTCCCGGCAGATCTTGTCCGTGGCAGCGGCATTGGGACTGGGCGTCGAGGCGATCGAACTGTCCGAGGTGCTCGCCGCGCCACTCATCGACGTGTGGCACGTGATCAGCGCGGCGGTCGCGTCGGGAATCCTGGTTCGGTCCGGCGCCGAACTGACCTTCCGGCACGATCTCATCCGTCAGGTGCTGGCCGACCAGCTTCCGCCTGCGTCGCGGACGACGTTGCAGTCGCGCGCGGCGCGGGTACTGATGTCGATGGAAGCGCCGGTGGAGCGCGTCGCGATGTACCTGCTCACCGAGGACGGTCCGTTGGACGCGACCAGCCTGGAGTGGCTGAAGAACGTCGTTGACAGGCTGATGGTTCGAGCCCCGGAACTGGCGGCCGGCCTGCTCGCTCGGGCCATCGAATCCAGCGAACTCGACCCGCAGCGCCAGGACGAGTTACGGCTCTGGCAGATCAGAGCGCTGTTGTGGAGCGGAAATCCCACCGAGGCGCAGGCGCGGGCGCGGCACGCGTTGTCGCTGGGCGCGACCGTGGCCGGTCGGCGGCAAGAGGTCGGCATCATGCTGCACTGGCTGCTGGCCCACGCGTGCTTCGCCACCGGAAACCTGTCCGGCGCCGTCGAGGTCGCCGAGTCGGTACTCGCCCAGCCCGGCCTGAACCCACTGCCGCAGGGGCAATTTCACGGGTTTCGGGCCTTGTCCAATCTTCTGCTCGAACGTTTCGATATCGCCGAAGACGCGTCGGCACAGGCGATGTCGGCCGGTCTCGCGAACTCGGATCCGGTCGCGTGGGGACTCGGTTCGCTCGCGCTCGGCTTGTTGCGATTCCACCAGGGCTTTCTCGATGAGGCGCGGCAACTCGGCGATCGGCTGGCGCGGAATTTCGAATCCAATGGTCGTCGGCGGCTGTCCAACATCGAGCCGTACTCGCTGAGCGGTCGCTGCCTGACCGAGCTCGACGAGCATCCGGTCGCGGAAAAGGCGCTGACGCTGGCAATCCGGTACAGCGAGCACACGTCCGGTGTGTATCTCGGCTCGAACCGGCTGGAACTGGCCCGATCACACTTTCTGCGGGGCCGCTGGGACGAAACCCTGATCGAACTGCGCGCCTGCCGGGACGCACCGGACGTTTTCGGCTACCTCGCGGCCGCAGAATGCCTGACGGCCCTCGTCGCGGTGCATCGCGGCACGTTCGCCGGTACCCCCGACTCGCTACCCGCCCCCGACACTCGGCTGGAGGGCCTCGGTTACCGGCATCTGCACCCGTGGGTGCGGGCGTTGGTGTATGAGACACAGGGAGATTCGAGCCGGGCCATGGAGATCCTGGTCGATCTTTGCGAACAGTTCACGAACGGATCGGCGCCTGCCACGGTGAGTCAGACGTATCCCGATCTGGTGCGAATGGCGGTCGCGGCCGGGCGGGCGGACGTAGCTGCCAAGGTCGCCCTCGCCGCCGACGCGTTGCAGGCGCGTCATGCCACGCACAGCCGACGGGCCACGGCGGCGCTGTGCCACGGGCTGGCCGAGGGTGATTCCGTGCTGGTCGCCGAGGCCGTCGAATCGTTCCGGCAGGCGGGTCGCCCCTGGTATCAGGCACAGGCGAACGAAATGCTCGCCACCATGCTCGCGGGCGACGGTCAGACCGAGCAAGCTCGATTCGCATTGGACGACGCGATCGATCTGTACACCGGATTCGGCGCCGAGTGGGATATCGCGCGAGCCGACGCGCGCCTGCGGGAATTCGGGATTCGCCGTGGCCGACGTGGCCGCCGCAACCGGCCCAAGTCCGGCTGGCAGGCGCTGACGCCCACTGAGCGGAAGGTGGCCGCACTGGTAGCGCAGGGGCTATCGAACCCCGAGATCGCCACCAGGATGTTCCTGTCGTCCCGCACCGTGCAGTCGCACCTGTCGAATATTTTGACGAAACTGCGTCTGCAATCGCGGATTCAAGTAGTGGTAGCCCTGGCCCAGCAAGGCGCGTTCCCGAGCATGGGCTGAGCTTTCGGAGCCGTTCGGCGAGACAGCGGCGGCGGCGCCGTCCGAGTGACTGATCCTGGACCAGGCCTGCCGATCGTCGAGATCAGTTGTAGCCGTTAGTATTTCCCGCTTCCATCGCGTCCATTCGGTCGGCGGCGCTGCGCTGGCCGTCGGCGTAGCCGCCGAAGGTGGTGGCCATCTGGTCGATGGCGGCGAGGAGGTTTTCGCGGGCGGCCAGGTAGCCCTTGTCGCCGTCGGCGAATTTCTTGCCGAAGCTGTCCGCGCCCCAGGGGGTGCCGGCGCCGCTCACCACACCGCGCAGCGTGCTGAGGGTGTGCGTGATGCTGTCGTGGATTCCGTCGCACTCGCCCGCTGCGTGTCGTAGCTGGTTCGTGTCGACCTCGACGGTGCCGGTCATTCGTCTGCTCTCTGTTCGTCTAGTGCTTCAAGGTGAAGGGCACATCCACGCCCTCTTCGGAATCCGGATCGGTGCCCTCGTCGGCTCCGTCGGGCGAATCGTCGTCGGATGCCGGATCGCCGTACACCCACGCGGAGGCGTCCGGTGCGTCCGGCGAGTGGAAGACGCCGGGCAGCGGGGCCCAGTACGGAAGTCGTTTCGGGCGGGTCTTGGCCTTCATGTCCTTGCCGGCGCCCAGGAAGGGATCTGGTTGGCCTGCCGGGTGCGGGACTTGCGGGACAGGGGGATTCGGATTTCGGGTGGAGCCGGTACCACTCGGCGGCGCCGATGATGGCGCATGCGAGATCGAGGAGCCCTGGCCCGACGAGCCGGACGCCGTGCTCGACCGATCGCCGCCTGATCCGGTGTGCGTCGAAGATCCTGGAATCGGGCTCACCGAACGCGTCTCGCCACTACTGGACGAGCTGTTGATCGGCGAGACGGATGGCGCGCCCCCGTCCACCGATCCCGCCCGACCGGCAGGCGGCTGCCAGCCGCCGTCGACCGAAGCCTCCCACGAGGTCGGCGGCACGAACCCGTTCCGGCCCGACCGAGTCGAGCCTTCGCCACCGGTCGACGCGTGCACCGAGGGCTGACCGCTCGATTCATGCACCGACGACTGACCACTGCCGAGCGATTCCTGCGCCGTGTGGTGCGGCTCGCGCCCGGTGTGGAACGACTGTCCTTGACTGTCGACCGTTCCTCTGCCGGTGTGGAACGACCGGCCATCACTGTCGAGCGTCCCTCGGCTGCCGGTGTCGCCTCGGCCTGAGCCAGTGCTGCCGCCCGAGTGCACCGACGGCGGACCCTGCTGTGAGCCCGAACCGTTCGTCCCGACCGGGGCCGAATTCTGTGATCCCCCAGCACTTGTGAGCACGGAAGGGGCAGGCCCGGTGCCATGCGACGAACCACTGCCATTCGTATGCACCGAAGGCTCGGGCCCTGTCACATACGACGAACCCCCACCGCTTGTGCGGACTGAAGGCGCAGACCCGGTGCCATGCGAAGATCCGCCACCGCTTGTGTGCACTGAGGGCGCAGGCCCAGTCCCACGCGACGAACCATTCGACGAACCGCCACCGCTCGTCCGCACGGAAGGCGCTGGCCCGGTGCGATGCGAACTGCCGTGCCCGCTTTGCCCACCCGAGCCCACCGACCGGCCGCTGCCCGACCCGACCCGGCTGCCGTCGCCGTTCAACGACTCCAGCCGAATGGACGATCCTGGTGATCGAGTCGAACCGTCGTGCGCCGAACTACCGCGACTCGCCGCGTTGGACGGCGGTGTCCGCGGCGCGCCCGGCTTGTGCATCCACAGCGGATACCGCACATCGGATCTCGAGATCGGGCTCGACTTCGCGAAGGCACCGCGCGCACCGCCGACCATCCCGCCGCGCGCGGCGCCGCCGACCCAGCCCTGGGGTGTGCTGAACGACGACCAGTCCCCGGTCGCCACACCGACGGCGATGTTGCCCGACGCCGAACCCACCACGCCCGCCCCGGCGCCGATGAACGCGCCGCGCCCAGCGCGCCCCCACGCATTGTTCAGCTGCCGACCGGCCAGCTTGTCGATCCCATTGCCCAGATATCGTGCGAACTCCCGCGACGGCAGCGCCGAGGCGACCGACGCGAACACGGACACGCCGAATTCTGTGCCGTCGAAGTGCCGCCGCTTGCCGTCGGCCATCTGGCCGAGTTGCACCGCCGCGTTCAATCCCCCTGACGTGATGGCCGTTTCGGCGAACTTCACGCCGTAGACGCCCCAGCCCTTCGCGGTCGGCAGCACGAACCGCCCGCCCGCCACCGTCTTCCAGAAGTACCGCTTCTCCGCCGAGGCCCCAAGCTTGCGCGCCAGGTTCTGGATCACCTTCTGCACCATGTCCTCGAACACCCGCAGGAACGAGCGGGTGGTGGTGATGGCGGTGGCCTCCACGATGGCCGCGGTCGGCGGAAACATCCACGCCCACAGGATCTCCATCGCCAGCCAGGCCAGCGAGATGACGATGGTGAGCTTGGTCGCCTGAAGCTGGGTGCCCATGTCGAAGGTCGAGTCCGAGATCTGCTGCATGTACTTGGCCAGCGAGTCCAGCGACTGGTCGCCGCTGCGCAGCCCGTCGAACAGTTTGCCCATCTCCTCGGCGGCGTGGCCCTGCGGGTAGGCCCGCGACGTGCTCTGCTTGGCCGTGTCGATGTGTGCGAGCTGCGCCTGCAGTTGCTCACTCGCGGTCTTCCAGGCCGCGGCGACGGCCCACATCTGGTCTTCGTCGCCGTCCGGCCAGGTCGATCCCGCGATCCAGCCGAGCCAGCGGAGCTCCTCGGGGAGGTACATGCTCATACGGCTCCCCCCTGCGGCTCATCCCTGGCGATCGGCGACGCCCCTCGGCCGAAGCGGAGGGGGTGGTATCCACGATGACGCACGAGTAACCATCTCCGCCAGGCGAATCGGCCCTGGTCGCGACGAGTTCACCTACCAGTCATCAGCGCATTGCTCAATGGACCGACAATGGTTGCAGCAGTTCATGTTTCAACACGTCCGAGTCGCCGGTGTCACCGTGCCGCGGTGACGACCGCCGCAGTTGCCGCGGTGTCGCCGACGGTGATCCGGATACCGGTGGCGCAGTGCTTCACCTGAATGTCGTCGCGGGCGAAACCCGCGCGCAGCCGGTCGAGTTCGCCGGGAGCGCATCCGGACAGGTAGACGAAGTTCGCGGCGCTGGTCGGCACGCGGTAGCCGAGCGCGCGCAGGCCCGCGGTGAGTCTGCCGCATTCCCGGGTTATCGTTTCGGTGCGCAGCACCAGCTCGTCCTCCGCCGCGTAGCAGGCGCGGACACCGGCCTCCGCCAGCGCCGTCATGCCGAAAGGCAGCTGCCAGCGGCGAATTCGCGCGATGACCGAGGCCGAGCCGAAGGCGTAGCCGACGCGCAGCGCGGCCAGACCGTAGGCCTTGGAGAAGGTGCGCATCACCACCAGGTTGGGGTGCTGTTCGACCAGCGCGGCGGTGTCCGCGCGGTCGCGGGGCGGGACGAAATCGATGTACGCCTCATCGAAGACCACGGTCACCGCGGGGTCGGTGCGTTCGAGAAACTCGGCGAGCGCGCCGTGCCGGATGCAGGTGCCGGTCGGGTTGTGCGGACTGCACAGCACGACGACCGCCGGGCAACGGTCGATAGCGGCCGACATCGCCGGCAGATCCTGATGGCCGTCGTCGGTGAGCGGCACCGCTACCACCCGTCCGCCCACCGTATCGGTCAGCAACGGGTAGCCGTCGAAGGTGGGTGTCGCCGTCACCACGGCCGCGCCCGGCGGGACGAACTCCTGCAGGATATGCATGATCACGCCGGTCGCGCCCGCGCCGACCACGACGCGGTCCGGTGCGTGCCCGAGCCGTTCCGCGATCAGCCCGGGCAGCCTGCGCGGCAGGAACTCCGGATACCGGTTGGCTTCGGCCAGCGCGCCCGTCAACGCCACCCGCACCGAAGGCAGTGGGCCGTAAGGGTTCTCGTTGAGCGAAAGCTGGTGGCCGAGTTGCGCGGGCGGCACAGTCATCGACACCTCAGCGCCCGCGGCGGCAAGCCGAGATGCTCATCGGTTCATCCACTCCGGCTTGATCGGCTCGCCCGTGCCGTGGCGGTGTTCGCGGACTCGTGGCTCGGTCATGCGGAGAGCTCCTTCAGGAACGGGGCGAACGGCGGCATTTCGTCCGGGTCGCAGAGGATTTCGATGAATACCGGTCCCGTCGCCGCACTGGTCTCGTCGAGCGCGGCTTCGAATTCCGCGCGGGTGCCGGTGGCGTAGGCCGGGATACGCGGGAACATCGCGGCGACCGCGGCGCCGATGCGCGCGGGGCCGAATCTGTTGTAGGTGTAATCGCCGGAGTAGTAGAGCTGTTCGCGGGTCACGCACATCGCGTGCGCGTTGTTGTTGAAGATCACGAAGGTCACCGGAACGTTGTGCTCGACGGCGGTGTGCACTTCGTGTCCGTGCATGAAATACGCGCCGTCTCCGGCGATTACGAACGTTCTGCGGCGACGCCCGAGCGCGCTGCCGATGCCCGCGCCGAACGCGTAGCCCATGCCGCCCATCCCCAGGGCGATGACGAAGCGGCCATCGGCCGGCACCGAGAGGTGATGCACCGCCGCCGCGCCCGTATTGCCCGCGTCGACAACCACATCCGTGCCCGGCGTCAGCCTGGCGCTGATCGCTTCGATCGCATCGCGGTAGCGCACTCCCGGACCCGATGCCGCCGGAACGCTCAGTGCGGGAGTCGGTATCGGCGCATATCCAGGACCCGAAAGCGCTGCCGCCGAGGCCACCTTCATTAACAGTGTCCGTAACGGCCCGCACATCCTGGCATCTGTCCGCACGAACGCCGGGTCCGCGCCGACATGCAGCACCTTCGGGCAATTCGCCAGGGCCGCTTCGAGACCGGCGCGCGCTATCACCGGCATCGGGGTGCCCGCCAACACGCACAGGGCGGCGTCGCCGATCAGCTCGGCGACATGGGGATGCCCCATGCTCCCCGCGATCCCCGCGAACAGCGGATCGTCATTCGGGAAGGCGTCTTTGGCATCCGGCGTCACCGCCACCGCAGCACGCAGTGCCCGCGCCATGATGACGAGCTCGGCCCTGGCGTCGGCGCGAGCCACCTCGGGGCCCGCGATGATCACGGTGCGACCCGTGCAGGCGGCAACGAGAGCGAGAGCCTCGTCCTGCGCGTCCGGTTCCTCGCGCTTGCCGAACAGCTGCCCCTCTCGGGTGGCCGAACCTACCACCGGTAACGTCTGAATGTCCCTGGGCAGCAGCAGGATTGCCGGTCCGCCTGCCATCGCGGCGCTGATCGCCTGCTCGACGGCAGCGGTGAGATCCTCGGCCCGGGTGAGCTTGACACAGAACCGCGCCACCGATCCGAACAACCGCTCCGCATCGATCCGCCCCGCGCCACCACTGGTGTCCTGGAACGCTCCGCTCCCCTCGAGCGCGAGCGGTGGCTGTCCGACCAAGGCCAGCACCGGAACTCGCGCATCGAACGACTCCCCCAGTGCGGCAATCAGATTCAGCGCACCGCCGCCGGAGGTAGCGGCAACGACACCGAGCCGGTTCGTGGTGCGCGCATAGCCGTCGGCCATTGTCGCCGCACCGAATTCGTGCTTTGCGACGATGCCGGTGATCGATGCCGTGCTGCGATGCAGCGCGTCGTAGAGGTCTTCGATATTCGCGCCGCCGACACCGAAGACGTGATCGCTGTGTTCGGCGATCACCTCGACTATGCGGTCGGCAACGGACTTTCGGCGCTTGACGGCAGTTTCACTCGCCGCTTCCAACATAGATCGCGTGCGATTCATCGCACACAATGTATCTGAGACAGTCGTCAGATCGCAATGTGACCCACGTCATAGCAATCTAGAAATAGCTTGCTGCGCAACAACTTTGGACAAGCGACCAATAGTTGGTCCGGTGCCCAAATAAACCAGGCTCCGACCCAACCAAACCCGGCTCAACGAGATCGCCTCGCCGAGCCGGTGACACCGAAGTCGTGCTGGATCAGCTGATCACGGAGTTCATGATGGTGCCCGCGCTGGTCGCGACCGCGCCGCCCGCCATCGCGCTGGCGATCATCTTCGGCGATTGCAAACCGCCGCCGTTCCACTTCTCCCAGGCGAATCGTCCGCCGCCGTAAGTAATGGCGGTGATACCGGACAGCTGGACCAACCAGGTGAAGTAGCGGCCCATTTGCATCAATTTGTCGGCCAGGGGTGGCGCTTCCGGTGTCGGATTGCCGACCTCCGCAAGAACGGTGTCGTGTAGCGCGGCGAGAATCATGCTCACGTTCGTGCTCCTTTTCGCAGGCTGAGGTGGGTCCGGACACGAGCAACCGCGGTGTGGTCGCCACTAACTCGGATATCGAAGAAATCGCGCCGCCGAAGAATTCGACGACACCACCGGCACGGCGGCGCTAGCTGTCGCTGCGGACTCGTACCATGTCGTCTCCTGCTTTCCGCTCGTCGCCGGAAAAACTCGTGACCTGGGCAATTCAACCCCATCAAGATCACGTATGCCCGCCGACACACCGGACAAACGACCCCATCGTCCGCCAGGGCGACCGACCGGTTTGTTGACGGGTCGGCGGTAATCACGGGGCGGCGCGGACAAAACTTCGCCGAAACCGGATGACCGCCCGAAAACCCTCCCCCATCCGGCTGAATCGCCGCGTGCCGAACGTTCGCTGGAATATCCTTGGCGAGCAAGATTCGCAGTAGCAGTCGCCAGCCGTGGGCGACTCGGCGGCACCGGATCCGACGCTCCGTAGCCGCCACAGAAGGGAATCATCATGCCGGACAGCCATTCTCCGACCACCGCCGCATTACCGACCAAGATCGATACCAGCATCGCGCACGAAGCGCGCGTTTACGATTATTGGCTAGGCGGCCGGGACAACTATCCGGCCGATCGCGCGCTCGGCGACGCCATCGCCACCTACATCCCCGCCATCCGCACCATGGCCCGCGCCAACCGCGCGTTCCTCGGCCGCGCGGTCGACTACCTGACCAGCGAGGCGGGCATCACCCAGTTCCTCGACATCGGCACCGGCATTCCCACCGCGGGCAACACGCACGAGGTGGCCCAGCGGCTCAATCCGGCGGCGCGCGTGGTCTATGTGGACAACGATCCGATCGTGCTCGCCCACGCCCGCGCCCTGATGTCGAGCAAGCCGCAGGGCAAGACCGCCTTCATTCACGCCGATCTGCACGACCCCGCGGGCATTCTGCACAACGAGACCCTCGCCGCCACCCTCGATCTCGACCAGCCGGTCGCCATCATGCTGGTTGCGATCATGATGTACTTCCGCGACGAGGACGATCCGCACGACATCATCAAGAATCTGCTCGACGTAGTGCCCTCAGGCAGCTATCTGGTGATCACCCACCCCACCGCCGACTTCGACGAGCACGCCATGTCCCGCGTGGTCGACTCCGCCGAGAACGCGGGCATCACCTTCTACCCCCGCAGTCGCGCCGAGACCGAGACCCTCTTCGCGGGCACCGACCTCGTCGACCCGGGCGTCGTCCCCGTGGTCACCTGGCACCCCGCCCCCGACGACGACCCGGCCGACCCCGAGTCCGCCTGGTACTGGGCAGGCATCGGCCGCAAACCCTGACCGATGCCCGCCGCCCGGAAGTGACGGCGGGTCCGAAAACCGTTGCTAGTCGGCGACTTTCACGACGGCCTTGCCGAAGTTGCGGCCCTCGAGCAGGCCGATGAAGGCTTCCGGAGCGTTGTCGAGGCCCTCGGTGATGTCTTCGAGGTAGCGCACCCGCCCGTCAGCGACCCATTCCGACATGTCGCGCAGGAAGTCCGGGAAGAGTTCGGCGACGAACTCGGACTGGATGAAGCCGCGGATGGTGAGGCTCTTGATGAGGATGCGGCCGTAGAAGGCGGGGAGCTGGTCGGGGCCTTCGGGGACGTCGGCCGCGTTGTAGTTGGCGATGAGACCGCACACGGGAACACGGGCGTACAGGTTGAGCAGCGGGTACACCGCTTCGGCGACGGCACCGGCGACGTTTTCGAAGTAGACGTCGATGCCGTCGGGCACCGCGGCCTTCAGCTGCTCGGCGAAGTCGGGCGCGCGGTGATCGAGCGCGACGTCGAAGCCGAATTCGTCGAGCAGGGCCGCGCACTTCTTCGGTCCGCCCGCGATGCCGACCGCGCGGGCACCCTTGATCTTGGCGATCTGCCCGACCGCCGAGCCGACCGGGCCGGTGGCGGCGGCGACCACGACGGTCTCGCCCGCCTTCGGCTGACCGATCTTCAGCAGGCCGGAGTACGCGGTGAACCCGGGCATACCGAGGACACCGAGTGCGGTCGACACCGGAACCTTGTCGGGATCGAGCTTGCGCAAGCTCGACGCGGGCGCGACGTCATGCGACTGCCAGCCCGAATAGGACAGCACCACATCACCTTTCGCGAAACCGGCGTCGCGGGAATCGACCACCTCGGCGACCGTGGCACCGACCATCACCGCGCCGACCTCGACCGGCTTCGCATACGACTTCGCCGCACTCATCCGCCCACGCATGTACGGATCAAGGGACAGATACAACGTCCGCAGCTGCACCTGCCCCTCTTCCAAGGGCGGCAACTCGGCCGTTTCGGTACGGAAGTTCGCCGACGTCGGCGCACCTTCCGGGCGGGCAGCAAGCACGATTCTCGTCGACTCGACCATGGATCCGAGCTTAGCCCCGAAGATCATCCGCGACCGGCGGCCTGCCCGGTCGAGCCGACCTCGCGGGCCCACAGCCACTCGGTGAGGTGGGCGACCGCCCGGTCCCGGTGCCGCCGATAGGTGTTGAAGGACAGGTGCAGCGTTTGCGCGACGCGTTCCTGAGTCGTAGTCGGATGCAGGAACGTGCGGTCCACCAGCTCGCTCAGATCGGGCCGCAACATACTCGCGCCCGTGGTCAGCAGGTCTCGGAGGGTGTCGACGGCGGGCAGGCCGCCTTCCTGCTGCCGGACGACCCGCGAGCGCACCAGCGGGTTGTCCCGTATCCGCTCCGGCGTGTGCAGATCACGCAGCGCATCCCGGACGGCGCGCGCGAACTCGGGCTCGGCGAGCACCGCGTTGCCGCTGCCGGGTTCGGCCGGCTGGTTCGGCGCGCCGGCTTGCCGGGCGTGCACGAAACGCAGCCACTCCGTGACATTCGTGCGGCGCCAGTCGTGCGCGAAGACGGGAAACCGCTTGTCGCCGACCGCATATTCGGCTTCCGGTGCGGGCTGGAAACCGAGGTCCGCCATGGTGTGGCCCCACCGGGCCGCGTCGGCGTACGCGCCGACCAACGTCCACGCCGCGTTGTCGCCGCGGCTCAGGATGTCGAGGGTTTGGCAGGCCGCGAACAGGGTCACCGACGGCGACGCGAACTGACCGTGCTCGCGGTCGAGGAAGAACCGCCAGGCCCGGACCCGCTCGCCGGGTCGGGGCGCACCGTTGTCGTGCGCGTAGCGCCACATCGCAGCTGCCCCCGGATCCGCGTCGAGCTCGGCCTCGGTCAACTCCAGGCACCCGGCATAGCCGCGCGGCTCGCCCGCCAGCGCACGGAACACCCAGAACGCCTCGGGTTGCCGCGCAAGCCAATACGCCGCCAAGGCGGCTTGCTGTTCACCCTGCCAGGCCGAGGTCATCGCGATGATCGGATCCCGGTCCCCGTCGCGCAGCCGGTCGGCGTACGCCTGCAGCGTCGGCGGCGGCGTGGTGCACGTTTCGATCTTCGAGCGAGCACCGGCCAAGACGATCGAGTCGACGATCAGCTGGACCTGTTCCCGCTCGTCCGCCGACGCGCGGATCCGGCCGCGCATCGCGGCCGAAATCCGTTCCCGCAGTTCGGCATAGCGGACGGGGGCACGCCAGCGCGAGTCCGCGTCGAGGGCGTCGCGGGCGATGTCGTGCGGATACAACCCGCGCGGCCCCTCATCGATGAACGGCAACGTGCGCAGCCAGGCGAACAACTCACCGGCGTCCGCGCCGATCACCTCGTGCAGCAGTTCTTCGGTGGTCACGGGTGCGTGCGCGCAGATCTCCAGCGCCGCACGGTGGCGTGCGCTCGGCGCCGCGTCGATCGTCTGCGTCAGCAGCGTGCTGACCACGTCGGGTAGATCGGCGAGTGTGCGCGGAACCGCGCCCCGGCCTACCGCGTCGACCAACATCGACAGAGTCAGTGGGTGGCCATGACTGATGGTCAGCAGCCGGTCGTGCCACTCGGGTGGGACCTGCTGAGCCGTCAGATACTGTCGACCGTCGCCGGGCGACAGGTTGTCCAGCGCGACAACGCGCATCAGATCTCGCCAGGCCGGGTCCGCCCGCCATTCCAGCCGGGGTGCCTGACGCCCGGCGATCACCACGAGCACGTCAGCGGGTAGCGAAGGCAGATATTCCTCGCGTACCCAGTCGTCGCTGTCGTCCAGCAGTTCATAAGTGTCGATCAGCAGAATCGGCCGACCGCCGGGCAGCGCGGGCATCGTGTCCGGCGCGAGCCGCAGATGCCGAGCGTCGATTCGGACCACCGGCCGTCCGGCGGCGCCCGCGACCTCCGCGAACACCTCGAGCAGCGCGCTCTTGCCGACACCGCCCACGCCGTGCACGAAGATCAGGCCCGGTTCGGCCAGCGCGGCTCGAAACAGCGACACCTCGTCCGCGCGGCCGACGAACGAACGCCTGCGCAGCACCCGCAGCCGCTCACCCAGCACCGTCACGAAACCACGTTAACTCACCGTCGCCTCAGGCTCACCCCGGCTGATCTGCCCGACGAATTGGGCAGTAGATGGGCAGCCGGTGGTCTGTCGAAGGGCGATCGGCCGATCGATGCTCGGAGGCGTGAACGACAGTGCAGGGCCGCTCGATGACCTCGTCCCGCGCGAGGCGGGCAGCCCGGTGTTCCGGGCGGTGGTGTACATGCGGGACCAGTTGGCGCGACCGGTGCCCCTCGCGGAGCTGGCCGGTGTCGCGCGATACAGTCCGTACCACTTCCTGCGAATGTTCAAGCGCGCCACCGGTTATACGCCGCACCGCTATCTCACCCTGCTGCGCATCGCCGAGGTCGAACGACTGCTGGAACATGGCGTCACGGTCACCCAGGCGGCGCAGCGGTGCGGGTTTTCCAGCACGGCACACCTGTCCGCGGTCTTCCTCCGCGAGACCGGTGTGCGCCCGTCCCGTTGGTCGCCGACCAACGACCGGCCTAGCGAATACGCGCCTGGCGGAACGCGTTTCGCAGCTCGCTGACCAGCACGCCGGGTTGTTCCCAGCCCGCGTAGTGCCCGCCGTACGGCATCTCGTTCCAGCTGATCAGATTGTGGTAGCGGCGTTCGGCCCAGCGCTTGGCGACCGGGAACGGTTCGCCGGGGAACAGCGTGCAGGCGGTGGGCACGGTCACTGCCTGCGCGTTCTGCTGCTCCGCGCTGCGCGGCGTCCACCGCAGCGCCTCCCAGTACCAGCGGGCGGCGGAGGCACCAGTGCCGGTAAACCAGTACAGCGCAATGTCATCCACCTGCTGCGCCACGCTGACACCACCACCTGACTCGGACCGCGTGTCCGAAAACGCGACCAGCGCCTCGCTCAGCCACGCGGCGAGCCCGGCGGGCAAGTCGAGCAGGGAATAGCCGAGCGTCTGCGGGAGCATGCCCTGGACGATCACATGGGTCGGCCCGGTCATCATGAACCGGTCCCGTTTGGCGATCATGGCCTGCTCCGCCTCGCCGGCCGTCGCCACGTCCTCGGGGAGCGGCGAGGCGATCGGCATCGTCAGATGCAGTGCGGCAACCCGTTCGGGTGCCAGGCGAGCCAACTCGGTACTGACGAACGCACCCCAGTCGCCGCCGTGCGCGCCGAAGCGTTCGTACCCGAGCCGGGTCATCAGCTCTGCCCATGCCTGTGCGGTACGGCCGGGGTTCCAGCCGACCGCCGCGGGCCGCTCGCTGAATCCGAAACCGGGCAGCGCGGGTACGACCACGTCGAAGGCGTCCGCGGCGGAACCGCCGTGCGCGACCGGGTCGGTCAGCGGCCCGATGATGCTCTCGAACTCCAGCACCGAGCCGGGCCAGCCGTGCGTCAGCACCAGCGGAAAGGCATCTGGCGCAAAATTGCGCAGCATGCCGCGGCCGAACGCGGTGCGCGGGATGTGCCGTTGCCAGAACTAGCCCGTGACCAGCGACAACTAACGGTGATTGCGGCGCGCCCGATAGGCCGGGTGTCGGATGCCACGACAGTAGCTCTTGCGCGTCGAACGAAAGGATCGTGCAATACCGCCGCTGCGAGCTTGCTCACTCCGGCACCCGCTGACCTCGCTGCCGATCGGCATTGGCCGCACCCTGATAGGGCTCCGCTCTGTCTCGTATACGACCACCTGCATAGGGAGTTTCTCTTGGCACGCCTACGTCGCACCCGCGTCGCACTGACGATGACCACCGCCGCCATGGCGGTTCTGCTGACCGCGGGCACCGCGGCCGGACGGCCGATCGGACCGTTCGATGTGGGCGGGGCGATCGAGGTCGAATACGACCAGGCCGGCGGGGGCGGCGTCTTCGGCGATCCGGTGAATCCGGAATCGGATGCGGGTCGCGGCGGGAAGTACCAGGCCTTCGAGCGCAATGCCTCCATCTACTGGCATCCGGCCACCGGAGCCCACCAGGTCGGCGGCGCGATCCGCGACAAATGGGGCAACCTCGGCTTCGAGAACGGACTGCTCGGCTACCCCGTGACGCGGGAGGAGTCGACCCCGTCGAAACCGGGTCGCTACAACCACTTCCAGGGCGGCTCGATCTACTGGTCGCTCGGCACCGCCGCGCATCAGATCGGTGGCGCGATCCGCGACAAGTGGGGCTCCTACGGTTGGGAGAACAGCCCCCTCGGCTTCCCGATCACCGACGAGGCCACCGCCAAGAACAACGGCCGCTACAACCTCTTCGACGACGGCGCCATCTACTGGTCCGGCGCCACCGGCGCGCACGTCATCTGGGGCGCGATCCGCACCACCTGGGAAGCCAGGGCGGGCGTCAACGGCGGCTACGGCTACCCGACCAGTGACGAGTACGACTACCAGAGCGGCAAAGCCCAGGATTTCCAAGGCGGCCGCATCACCTGGAAGCCCTGACCCGCCTCGGCACCCCTTCATCCGACCGGGCCGAGCGCGCGATGGTCGAGCCTGCATGCCATCATCGCCTACCAACGCTCCGCCCTGTCTCGTCACCGAGTAACGCCTGACTGAGGAGTTCTATTGGTCCGCCTTCGTACCCACCGCTCGTCCACCGGCGCGACGCTGGCCACCGTCGCGCTGGCGCTGCTGCTGACCGCGGGCACCGCGCAAGCCCGCCCGATCGGCCCGTTCGAGGTCGGCGGCGCGATCGAGGCCGAATACGACGCGGCGGGCGGTGGCGGCGTCCTCGGCGACCCGACCTCCCCCGAGTCCGACGCCGCCAACGGCGGCAAGTTCCAGACCTTCGACCGCAACGCCGCGATCTACTGGCATCCCGACACCGGTGCGCACGAGGTCGGTGGCCCGATCCTGGACAAGTGGCGCGGGCTCGGCGCGGAGACCGGCGGGCTGCGCTACCCCGTGACCAGCGAACAGTCGACCCCGTCGAAACCCGGTCGCTTCAACCATTTCCAGGGCGGCTCGATCTACTGGTCCGTCGGCACCGCGGCCCACCAGGTCAGCGGCGTCATCCGCGACAAGTGGTACGCCCTCGGCGCGGAGAACAGCCCCCTCGGCTTCCCGGTCACCGACGAGGCGCCCGCCAAGAACAACGGCCGCTACAACCTCTTCAACGACGGCACGATCTACTGGTCCAAAGCCACTGGCGCGCATGCCGTCTGGGGCTCGATCCGCACCAGCTGGGAAGCAAGGGCCGGTGCCGACGGCATCTACGGGTACCCGACCAGCGACGAGTACGACTACGAAACCGGCAAAGCCCAGGACTTCCAGGGTGGCCGAATCACCTGGAAGCCCTGAGGAATCCGATGTTCCGAACGGCCCGCACCGTTATCCGGTGCGGGCCGTTCGGACACCTCACGACCACCAGGTGCGAACGAGGTCGCCGTCCTCGGTTCGGACGAGCAGCTCCAGTTGACGTTGGACTCGATGGACCAGGATCGGCGTGTGCGGTCCGGCCTTGAATCCCTGCTCGCCCTGGACAACTGGGGTCCATGGAGACCAGGCTCCGGATTTGGTCCAAGTGGCGGTGTAGACGGTGCCGCTTGCGACCGCGACTGCGTCCAGCCGATCCGGATATGGTGTCGCGCACGCGATTCCGGCACCGCCCGGCACCGGAGCACCGCCCGGCAAGCCAAGCGACATCCACTGTGGCGGGTTCGTTCCGTCGAAGGTTCCGTCCCACACTTGGCCATCCGTCGCGGTGGCCAGCACGCGCGTCGGTGAACCGGGATCGACGGCGAAAGTTCGCAACGATTGCCCGTCGGTGACTTTTGTCCACGGCGTTATCTGCGGAAAGGTCGTCGAACGGATGATCGTTTTGGCCCACAGCGCTCCGTCGGTGCTGAGCACGAGCAGCCGGTCCTGGGCCATCAGGATGTCGCCGTCCTTGCGGAGGGTGAATCCTTCGACCGGGATCTTTATCAATACTCGGTACTCATCGGAAAGCGGCGAACCGAAGTAGGGCTCAGCGTGCCAATCGAATCGGAGGTACAGGTGTCCGTCGGCACCCGGCATCACCAGTTCGACACCATCGACCGCGGCAGACGAGGGTCCCGCGTAGAGGGTTCCCGGCGCGGCGAGCGGCACCGCTGTGCCGAAGTACTTCGGCTCCTCCTTGATCCACGGACCCCACGTCCCCGCGTTGTCCACGACGGAGCTGAGAAACAGCCTGCCTTCGTCGAGTACTGCCGCGACGAGCTGGCCGGGGAGGCGGGAGACGCCGCGCACCGAGCAGGTCGGCGTAAACACCGGCCCGCCTTGCTGGTTCGCGATCTCGGCCCAGCGCGGTGCTGCCGCGAGGCAGGCGTCGAGATGCCGGTGCCGCAGTGGCCGGTTCGGCGTCGCGACGAACAGGTCGCAGTGGTCGTAGTACTGGCGGTCGACCGACGGGCGGTCCGCTTGGGTCAGGATCCCGTCGATTCGGCTGTCCGGCACCGCTTCCCACGGCCGCCACCTGTCGGTGTGCACCGCGAACGGCAGCGGACCGGTGTTGCGCACGTCCTCGTCGAAATCGGACGAGTCGAACGTCAGCGTGCAGTCGCGCAGCGAATGATCGCCCATCAGTGCCTGCATCGTGAAACCCATGTTCCAGTCGGCCTCGTCGTCACCGTCGCTGAAGGCCCGGTGGCCCACGTCGATGGTCATGTCCGGCGCGGCCCGAACGGGCCCGGAGTCGAAGAAGATCCACTCGGTGTCGTGGGTGGTGTCGTCGTCGACCGGTCCGACGGCGATGATCTGCTCCTTGGTCACCTCGGTGCACCCGATCCGGACGGTCGCGACGCCGAGGGTCTTCTCGTCCATGTCCTCGTCCTTGGTGCGGACGAAGATCACCAGGCCGAGCACCTGATCCGGGTCGGCAACCGAAACGTCCTCGGTGCGTACCGGTTTGCGGAAATCGTGCACGTTGTGCAGCAGGGACTTGCCACGATATTCGAGCACATAGGACCGCTGGCCCCACTCGACCCGGCCGCCGCGCACGAAGGGATTCTCGAACCGCGGATAGTGGTCGGTCTGCAAAGGCGCGTTGCCGTAATGGAATTCGCCGCCGTCCCCGTATTTCAGCACCAGCGCCTGGCTTCCGCCCTCCGGGGTCGGCATGTGATAGGTGCACTCCATGTCGCCGGTATCGTCGAGATGCACCCGCGCGCTGCTGACCCGCTGCTTGAACCGCTCGAAGTCGCCGAACTCGGCCTTGCTGCCGACCTGAATGATCCAGATGTTCTTGCCGTCGTGCTGCCAGTCGCGGTCGGCGAAGTAGTCCTTCGGCAGCGGCTCGGCCCAGATCCGTTGCAGGTCCCGCAGCTGGCGCTGCAGAGCCGCGCGTTTGTCGTTGTCCTTCTCGTCCTCGATCTGCCCTTTCAACGCCTCGATCGGCTTCTTACCCACCGCGTCGACGGCCTTGTTGTAGACGTCGACCTCGTCTTCCTGGCGGCTCAGCCAGGTGGGGTGCTGATTGGAGAACACCCCGATGTAGGACTCGCGCCGGTCCGCGGCCACGTCGCCGGGTTCGGTGTGGGTGTACTTGCCGAACACCCAGAAACCCTTGGGGCCGTAGTGGAATACGTCGAAGGCCTCGAACAGCGACGAGTTGGCGTCGTCGTAGGCCGAGCAGCGCAGCTCGTCGACCTGATCGAAACCGCTCTTGGGGAAGAACACGTGCGAGCCCGCGTCGGCGAGATCGTCCTGGATGTCGTGGAAGTCGTAGGCGATGATCGCCGCTGGCCCGTACTGGGCGACCATCGGCAATGCGTAATACCCGGTCCACCAGTGCAATCCGTCGACGCCGTCCTTGCTCGACGCGAACGGATTGACCGCGCCGGCCAGCTCGTTGGCGATGATGCCGCCCACGCCGCCCAGCGCGGCAAGCGACGGTTTGAGGGTGCTGAGTCCGAGTACCGTGTCGCCGAATACGCCGCCGACCGCGCCGAGGGCCGCGCCCGCGAGACCACCGGCGAGTGCACCACCCAACCCGGCGACCACCGGCGAGATATCCAGGTTCACCAGCCCGGACGTGGTGAAGACGTTGAGTGTGCCGTTCACCGTGGCCTGGTTGACGTTGGACTGGAAGTTCAGCTGGCCGGCCCGGAAGTTCTGGATGCTGGACAGCATGATGTCCGGATGGCGGTAGGTGAGGATATTGGCGCGCGTCCTGGTGGAGCCCTCCAGGAAGACCGACAGATCGTCGGCGATGTCCTCGGCATTCGACGTGTTGAAGATGGCGCCGAGCACCACGCCCGCGATGGCGCCGTAGACACCGCCGATCAGTCCGCCGATCGCGCCGAAGAACCCGCCGCTCTTGACCTTCGGCAGGATCGAGCCGACGATGTCGGCGAGCTGTGCGAAAATGCCGCTCTTGGCGAGGCCGAACTTGTTCACCGCGTCGAGCGCGCCGTTCACCACCTGCTTGTTCAGGAAAGCCGATGCGCCCCACCAGAAGACGACGCTGTCGTCGCCCGCGGTGTATTTCCCGTTGTGCGCGCCTTCGATCTCCTCGTTCGCCTCCCGGATGAAGCGTGAATACTTCTCCAGCTTCGGCGCGTAACCCTCACGGTAGGAATCGATCTCGTCGCGCTGCTCGGAAAACTCGATGCCGAATCTGTGCGCCTCGTCGAAGGTGATCGAGACCCGGGACCGGTCGATGAAGGCAGTGTCCGGCGGCCGCGCCGCGATCTCGAGCAGCACCTCCGGCACCTGATACGTCGAGGTGGCCAGTGCCGCACCGATTTCGGAGTCGCTGTCGTTGAACAGGCCGCGGGTGCCGAACAGGATCTCGACGGCATCGCCGAACGCGTTGTCCATGCCGCTGGCGTGCGAATTGAATTGGGCGCGCCCGCCCGGCGCGCCCATCGCGCCCTTGTGCGAGAACCGCGCGATATCGAACAGCAGTAGGTCGGCGACCATCGTCGCCTTGTCGCGGACCTCGTCGTCGAGGGCGAAGTCGACCAGGTTCAGCACCGACCACAGGTGCTCGCGGTAGTACCCGGAGGAGTTGAATTCGGTCCAGCCCATCAATATCCGGTGATTGAGCCAGCGCAGGACGCGCGCTTTGCCACGTGCCCTGCGCTCCTTGCCGGTCAGGATGCCGTCCTTGCTCCCGCCGAGAAAGAAACTGCCCGGCTGGAATTCGTCGTCCGGCCACAGCTGTCCGGCCAGATATTCGGAGGAGGCGAACATGATGTAGTGGTTTTCCGACCAGTACTCCATTTCGTTCTCGGCGTCATAGCCGAGGTCGGTGCGGATCTTCTGAAAGGTGGTGTTCTGTGTCGCGCGCAGTGGCTCGTCGAGCCAGAACTTGTAGTGGTGGATGGCCTTTCGCACCGCCTCCTGTGCGATCGGCGAGAAGGTGACGGCCGCGCTGCCCGGTACGGCGGCGCTCTCTTCCAGGATGATGCGGAGCTTCTGCTGTGCGGCGAGTAGCCGGGCAGTTACGGCCGCGTCACCGGTGATGCCATCCGCCGCAGCGCGATTGGCGAAGAACTCGTCGAAGGTCGCGGTATCGAGCGTGGGCCGCTGCCGCCAGCGCAGCTTGTCCGCGCCGGCCACCTTCGCCGGAATGGCGCCGAACAGGTACAGCGTCCTGATGAGATGACACAGGCC
Organism: Nocardia sp. NPDC060255; assembly: GCF_042727395.1. Lineage (NCBI taxonomy): Bacteria > Bacillati > Actinomycetota > Actinomycetes > Mycobacteriales > Nocardiaceae > Nocardia > Nocardia sp. NPDC060255. The sequence continues at coordinate 120,260 of NZ_JBHXAU010000002.1, forward strand.
CATGTCGGAGTTTTCCTTGTTGGCGTACACCTCTTTCACCGGGTGGTCCATTACCCGCAGCCAGTACTTCGTCATCTCCGAGTGCGGAAACTTCTCCACATCGTCGATCGGGAATCCCGCCGTCCCGATCCGAATGCCGAACCGGTACTGCGGTTTGGGCACGCGCTTGTCATCCAGGATTTCGACCGTCGACAAGAACTGCGCCTGCACCCTGGCCGCCGCGTCGCCGGTCGTGGTCAGTCGCAGCGCCTCGTTGATCGCCCCGCGATAGTCACGCCTGCCGGAGTCGTTGTCCGCGAACGTGAATCGCTGATCGACGGCCCCGCCCAGCACGATCCGCAGTTCCGCCTCGAAATCCGCGAGGAACTTCTCCAGGTCCTCGAGCCACAGCACCGACGGATTGCGCGGACCGAACACCGGGGTGCCCGCGGGCGGCTTGGGCTGGCGATGCGCCGGGTGATACAGCTCCGGAATGAGCCACGGCTTGTCCCTGGCGACGATGGCCCGGCTGATCGCCCGTCCGCTGTTGTCGGTCTCGAAGTCGTCACCGTCGAAGGGCGCCTCGTTCTTCAACGGGTCGAACAGCTGACCCGGCACCCAGTTCTTCGGCACCGGATTCGCCGTCGCCCGCTTGCGCCGATACAGATACAGTGGCGACTTCTCGAACGCCGAGCCGAACCGCTCCTGCTCGAAATCCTTGGCCAGCTCCGCGATTCGCTCGCGCAGAAACCTCGGATCGCGGAACTCGAGCCAGTCGCCGAGCCGGCCGATATACGCGCCCGCGAACGCGTTGCGCCGGGTGTGCTCGTCCGCATCCCACACCGCCTGGTGGCTGTCCAGATACACCCGGCGGGTCGTGCTCTGCCGACCGCGGGGGGAACCGGGCAGGCCGACGGGCACCGGCGACGGCGTGCTGAACAGTTCCAGCAGCTGGATCTCGTCCAGGTCCTTCGTCTCACCGACGATGTCGTGGAAGGTCTGCAGGTTGAACCCGCGCAGCTGGGTCTCGAAGAACCAGCTGCGCCGCTTCGCCAATTCGGCACGCAGATCGGTGTTTTCGTCAGGCATGACCGGTCCCCCCGCCTCAGTTACCGTCGGCCGCAGGCAACGCGGCCGGTGCCGGGCTCTCGACCGCGGTCAGCGCCGAGGAGGCAAAGGTCGGCAGCTGCGCGTCGTCGCGCAGCATGACCAGCGTCGTCGGCAGGCGCACCTCCCACTCGTCGACGATCACCTCTTCGGCCGCAGTCGCGTTGCGCGCCTTGATTTCCGCGATGATCGAGACGTACCGGTCGCTGAACATGTCCGGGATCTCCTCGCCCATCCACACGTCGCCGGTCTCGTGGAAGTGGGCGAGCGCGGCCTCGAAACCGGGCCGCACCGGAAGCACGACGCGCGCGGCACCGGCCTTGAGGAACGCCTCGAACTGCGGGTCGATGTCCTGGATCAGCACCAGCTCGCCCCACTTGTTCTGCCTGCCCCAGAAATACGGGTAGAACAGGTACATCAGGTGTTCCCATTCGAAGGCGCGCTCGAAGAACGCCACCACCGCGCCCCACTGCTTGATATAGCGCGGGTTGCCGGGGAACTGCTGCGGATCGCTGGGCGCCGGGTAACCCACCTGGTCGAAGTGCTCGCTCATCAACAGGTGGATGAACGCCTTCTTCAGCTCCTCGCGCTCGGTCGTCGAATCGTGCGAGAACGCGGTGGCCAGGCTCATCTGGGTGCGCAATGCGGTCTGGTAGCGGCCGAGCTGATCCAGGAATTCGGTCCGCTGGCGTTCATAGCCCGCGACGATCTTGGCGTGCGTATCCAGCTGCCACTTCGCCAGCGCCGCGTCGGTGCGGCGGCAGGTGATCCCGACGGTGTAGTTGAATTGCAGCGTCTTCGCGAATGTCCGCATGGTGACCGGTATTTCGCCGGTCTCCCCGTTCAGCCTGAACGACAGGTTGAGCGCGGCGTTCTTGATGAACTTGATGAACGTCGATTCCCCGATGAAGAATTCGAACTCCCGCTCCTCCGGGTCGTCGGGCAGGGCGAAGCTGCGATTCGTGCGCTGCACGTAGCCGCTGATCGCCGCGTACCCGTCCGGTATCGCGATCTTGAAGGCGTTGAAATACTGGCTGTAGTACGGGCTGCTGCTGGTGCTGCCGTAGTTGCCCTCCATCGCCTTGCCCGCCTCGCCCTTCTCGACGGTGGCGAGCGTCTTGACGAGTTCCTCGGGCGGCGGCGTCACGGCGCCGGTGACGCCGTACAGGGCGGCCCAGAACGTGTAGTTCGACGCATCGAGTTGCTCCGGCGTTACGGTCGGCTTGACCGGCCGGACCAGGTTGAAGTTCTCCTCCTGCGCGCCCTTTTTCAGCGAGTCGATCAGGAAGGACGCGGGCTCGGGGACGACAACGTCATACAGCAGCCGCTTGCCGTAGTTGACGACGCGGGTCTTGTACTTCTTGTCGACCCACTGGTAGATGCCGCGAATCGCCCTGAGCCCGTTGCCGTTGTCGAGCTGGTGCACCGTCTCCTCGGAGTACACCTTCTTTTCCCGTTGCGTCCGTTCCTGTTTCACCGATTGGGTGAGCTTGTTGACGGCGCGGTCGGTGACGCTGCGGGCATAGTTGGTCTTGCTGTTCTCGACCAGCCTGCCGTAGTTGCTCGTCGAGGTCTGGTCCTGGGTGGCGGAGCTCTGCTCGCCCGCCTCCTTGGACGCCTCGCTGGCGAGTTCGTTGCGCTCGGTGGTCTGGGTGTCGCGCTCGCTGCTCTGCGCCGACTCGGTCGACTCGGTGACGATCAGCTCGGAGGTCTCCTCGCGCCTGGTCGTCTTCTTCAGCAGCTCGCCGGGCAGCACGTTCTCGATGTGCGAGACGTCGGCGGGCACGTAGCCGATGAGCTCCTGCCGGACCACCTGCAGATCACCGACGCCGACCGGGCGGGTGATCGCGTGGCTGAAATCGGGCACCGGCGGGTCGGTTTCGGCGAGCTCGGCGACCGTCGGCTGGACCGCGAACAGATTGGTGCCGAGGCGATAGATGTGCGCGGGTCGCGGCAGCCGGCTCGGCTCGACATCCTGCGCCAATGCCAGTCGCCTGCGCTTGACCACGCCGAGGATGTCCTGCAGGGAAGCGGCCGTGATGTCCGGCAACTCGGACTGAAGGTGTTCGCGGACAACAGAATCCATTGCCGCCAGCGTCTGCGGGGCGAGCCCGACCACGCTGGGCACGCCGGTCGCGTGCTCCTGCTCGTTTCGCTCCGGTGTGGCCGAGTGGACGGCGAGCTGGTCCGGGCGCGCGGACATCAGGAGCTGGTAGGCCTGTTGGAAGGCCGCCTCCTCGGTGGTCAGCGCGGCGAGGCGGAGCGCGGCGGCATCCGGTTCGGGCTGCACAGCCGCGAGCTGCGGATCGCCGCCGGGGCGGGCGAAGAACTCCTCGGGGATGCGCACCGGACGGTCCAGCAGGGTGTGGATGCGGTCGATCGTCAGCGGATCGGTGCGCCCGGCCGCGAAATCGGCGACGAACGCGATCACCTGGCGCATCGAGGTGATCGATGGCGCGTCCACCCGGTCGAATCGGGTGGTGATCTTCACGGCGACCAGGACGTCACCGGACACCGCCAATTCGTCCTTGAATGGTTGCGACGCAACGAGATCGGCGGCCTCGACCCCGAACACGTCCTTGATCGCCTTGTTCACCTTGGCGGGCAGCGGTGTCGGCGGTGGTGTCGTCGTGAACGACGTCGCCGTCAGCGCAAGCAGTTTCGCGCGCAGGTCGGCATACTTCGACAACCGCGCGAGCCCACTGTCGGTCAACGTGCCTGTAGGCGTGCCGGTCACCCCGTCGAGGTATTTCTCCGCCTCCGCCCTGACCAGGGCGTACGGCCCGGACATCAACTCGCGCAAGCGTTTCTGAAACGCGGATTGCGACGTCAGATCGATCGCGTTCCCACTGTCGGATACCACGAACGCCTGCTGAATAAAACGAAACATCTCGATCATGAGATCTCCCTCGATTTCGGCTACCGAAACTCCCCCGAGCTCTGCCGCCGGACGAGAGGACCCGACTCTCGCCTCGATCGACAGGGCCATCGTGCTCGGCTCCGCGCAGCACCGGAAGGAATCGGTCAGCTCAGCGAACCTCGGGAAGTCGAGATCCACCCTCCAACAAACTAGTTGCCAAGCAACTAGTGTTCTGGCTACTATTATTGCACTAGGCCAGCAGATCGGGAGAACGAAATGAACAAGGCGACAACAGCATTGGTGATCGGCGGCGGTGTTGCCGGGTCGGTGATCGCGCTGGCACTGCGCAAGGCGGGCATCGACGCCACCATCTACGAGCGCTATCTCGCCGCCGCAGATGGCGTCGGCGCGGGCCTGAGCCTCGCTCCCAACGGGCAGCAGGCGTTGCGGGCCATCGGCGCCGACGGTGCCATCGACTCGCTCGGGCTCGACGTCCCCGGATCCATCTTCGGCGACGCCAACGGCACCATCTTCAGCGAGTTCGCCGGCTTCCCGGAACTGCCCGCCACCAAGGTCATGGCGCGCGCCGACCTTTTCCGCGCGCTGGCCGACCACGCCGCCGCCAGCGGAGTGCGCTTCGAATACGGCAAAAGGCTTGTCTCTGTTGCCGACACCGCGGACGCGGTGATCGCGACGTTCGACGACGGCAGCACCGCGACCGCCGACATCCTGATCGGCGCCGACGGCATCCGGTCCACGGTGCGCACGCTGCTCGACGCGACCGCGCCGGGACCCGAGTACGGCGGTGTCCTGAGCTTCGGCGGCATCGCCCGGGGCAGCGGCTTCGAGACGAAGGACGGAATGATGTACTTCGCCTTCGGCCGCACCTTCCTCGGCTACTACAGCGTCCCCTCAGGCGCTGACGTCGGTGTCGGCCGCAGCGGGCCCGACGCGCCGACGAGCACCGGCACCGACGTCGTCTGGTTCGCCAGCCTGCCGCGCACCGAACCTTTGACCACAGCCGAAACCCTCGAAACCACCAACGCCGAATGGCTGGCTCGGCTGAGCGAGCTGTACACCGGCCACGTACCGGGCGAAACCCTGCTCGCGCACACCGCACCCGAAGACCTGACCGTCGTCGGCCCGATGGAACTCATGCCGTCCGTGCCGACCTGGCATCGCGGGCGCATCGTGCTGGTCGGCGATGCCGCACACGCCCCGTCGTCCAGTTCCGGACAGGGCGCGTCGCTCGCCATCGAAAGCGCCGTCGAACTCGCTCGCTGCCTGCGTGATCTCCCTGTCGCCGAGGCATTTTCAGCCTATGAACGGCTGCGGCGCCCACGCGTCGAGGCGATCGCCGACGGCGCGCGCGGCACGAACAAGGCCAAAGCCGAAGGCAAGCCGAGCGGACCGCCGGTCATGCCCGCCCCGGAAGACATGTTCCGCCACACCCACTGCCATACCATCGACTGGGATCAGCCCGTCACCGCGGACCCGAGCGAATAGCGTCTTCCCCGAAAGCCGAGTCGCCACACGGTGACTCGGCTTCGGCACGACTCAAGCGGGCTGATCGATTTCGCTGGGGAACTCTGGGCGGCCGTCGTTGGCGGGGAGGGTGGGATAGGCGGCGCGGAGGCGCTCGTGCGCCGCCGGGGTTGCGTCGAGGTGATCCAGACCGAGTAGGGCGGCACCGAGAACCGGTGGGGCGATGACGATTCGGGGCTCGGCGAGGGGTGCCGCAGTGGCCAGCCGGTTCTTCACGTTGTCGATCAGTAGGGGCTGGCGGGCCGCTAAGACGCCGCCGCCGAGGATGACCGGGGTGGGTTGGTCGAGTAGGTCCAGCTTGCGCAGGACGACGAAGGCGAGGCGGGTGATCTCGTCGGCTTGCCGGTCGATCAGACGCAGGGCGGTCGGGTCGCCTGACTCCGCGGTGGTGAACAGGACTCGGACCAGTTCGTGTAGGCGGTGCTCGGCCAGTTGACCTAGGTGGATCGCCTCGGCTACCGCGTTGGCTCCGGCCAGCCCGAAGTAGTCACCGATGGCGGCGGATAGCGCGGTCGGCTCCCCTCGGCCGTCTTCGGCGCGCGAGGCGTGCCACATGGCCTCGGCCGCCATGCCCCCACCGCCGCCCCAGTCACCGGTCAAGACACCGAGGGCGGGGAACCGCGCGGTGCGACCGTCCGGTAGCAGCCCGACACAGTTGATCCCCGCACCGCAGACCACCGCGACACCGCGCGGGCCGTCGGTCCCGGCACGGAGCAAACCAAAGGTGTCGTTGACTACTCCTACGGTCAAACCCCAAGGCCGCGCCGCGATGGCGGCATGGATCCGCTGTTCCTCGATGGGCAGATCGACATTGGCCATACACGCACTGACCCGGGTGGTGAGCACCCCGCCGCGGGTGAGCCCCGCCTGCCGGGCGACCGCCTCGACGAGCGGACTGAGCCCCTCGATCGCCTTGCGCGCGCCGGTCTTGTGCGGCTGGTAACCGGCGCCTCGCGCGGCGCCGAGGATGGATCCGTCGCGCGCGACCAGGGCAACATCGGTCTTGCTGTTGCCCGCATCGATGGCCAGGACGCCCGGAACCTGTTCATTCTGTGGGAGTTTCATCAGACGCTTCCCCCGCCAACAGTTAACGGTGTTTGTCGACATGATCACGCCCAATCCAGGTAGGCGCGGTTGTGGGCGAGCAGCCGGTCGGTCAGCTGCTCGGCCAGTTCGTGCTGACCGACCAGTGGGTGTGCCAGTAGTGCGTCGAGGACCGGGCCGCGGCCACCGGCGAGCGCGGCGCGCAATGCGAGCTGCTCGTAGGCGGTGGTGTGCGCGATCAGGCCCGCGTAGAGCGGCTCGATCGGTCGTTGCGGTAGCGGGCGCACCCCGTCGGCATCGACCTGCGCCGGCACTTCGATCACGGCGTCGTCGGGCAGGAACGGCAGGGTGCCGTCGTTGCGGGTGTTGACCACTTGAATACTGGCGCCGGTGCCGAGCAGTGCGGCGAGCAGATGCACCGCGGCCTCGGAATAGAAAGCGCCACCGCGTGTTCCGAGCAGTTCGGGCTTGGTGTCCAGGGCCGGGTCGGCGTACAGGTCGAGCAGCTGCCGCTCGATGGCCGCGACCTCGGCTGCGCGTGAGCCCTTGATAGCGAGCTCCTGCACCACCGTGTCGTGCTGGTAGAAGTAGCGCAGGTAGTACGACGGGACGACGCCGAGCCGCTGGATCAGCGAAAGTGGTAGCCGCACATCGGCGGCGATCTCCTCACCGAAGTCGGCGAGGAGCTTGGGTAACGCCTCGTGCCCGGTGCCGGCGCCCGGATAGTCGAGCACGGTGACCCCACGCTCCCAGGTGAGGTGATTGAGGCCGACATGGTCGAGCCGGATCAATTCCGGGTCGACGCCCAAGTGCGCGGCGAACTTTCGCTGGAACCCGATGGCGACGTTGCACAGGCCGACCGCCTTGTGCCCGGCGGATTGCAGTGCACGGGTGACGATGCCGACCGGATTGGTGAAATCGATGATCCAGGCGGCCGGGTTGGCTCGGCGCACCTGCTCGGCGATGTCGAGCACCACCGGAACGGTGCGCAACGCCTTCGCGAGACCACCCGCGCCGGTCGTTTCCTGTCCGACACAACCACATTCGAGTGGCCACGTCTCGTCCTCGTTCCGCGCGGCCTGACCACCGATCCGCAACTGGAGCAGCACCGCGTCGACGCCGTCCACCCCGTCCGCGACCGAGGCGGCCGTGCTGACCCGCGCCCCGTGTCCCTGTTTCGCGAAGATCCGGCGAGCCAACCCCGCGATCAGCTCCAGCCGGTCCGCTGCCGGGTCGATCAGTACCACTTCATCGATCGCCAAAGTTGCACGGAGACGGGCGAATCCGTCGATCAACTCCGGCGTATACGTGGATCCACCACCGACTATGGCTATTTTGAGTGCGCGCATCAGCCCTTGACCCCTGTCAGTGTCACGCCTTCGATGAAGGCTTTCTGTGCGAAGAAGAACAGGATGATCACCGGCGCCATCACCAGCAGGGTGGCGGCCATGGTGAGATTCCAGTTGGTGTGGTGGGCGCTCTTGAACGACTCCAACCCGTAGCTGAGCGTCCAGGCGCCCGGATTCTCGCTGGCATAGATCTGCGGCCCGAAATAGTCGTTCCAGCAATAGAAGAACTGGAACAGCGCGACCGCCGCGATGGCGGGCTTGGCCATCGGCAGCACGATCCGCAGCAGGATGCGCAGTTCGCCGCAGCCGTCGATGCGGGCCGCCTCGAGATAGTCGTTCGGGATGGTCAGCAGGAACTGCCGGAGCAGGAAAATGGAGAAGGCGTCGCCGAAGGCCAGCGGAATGATCAACGGCCACAGCGAGCCGGTCAGATGAAACTGCTTGGCCCAGATCAGATACATCGGGATGACGGTCACCTGCGGCGGCAGCATCATCATCGAAACGACGGCCATCAGCGCCAGATTGCGGCCGCGGAAGCGGAACTTGGCCAGCGCGTAGGCGACCGGGATGCTGGACAGCAGCGTCAGCGCGGTACCGGCCACCGCGTACACCAGGGTGTTACGCCACCAGGTGAGGAATCCTGGTGTATCCCACACCTTTACGTAGTTGCCCCAGTGCCACTCGGTGGGCCAGAGGTCAGAGGTGAGCGCCTGCCGATCCGACATCACCGAGGTGAAGAACAGGAACACGAACGGCATCAGGAACAGCAGCGCGGCCGCGATGGCGAGCGCGTGCACGGCAACCCAATTCAGCAGGTTCTTCCGGCGCGCGCCCTTCGCCGCCACGGTGGGCACCGTGACCGGCACCGGACGCAGGGTAGTCATGGTCATCGCTCAGTCCTCCTGCAGGAAGCCGGATTTGCGCCGCAGCAGCAGTGCGGTGAACGCCATCGAGATGGCGAACAGGATCACGGCGACCACACACGCGGACCCGATATCGAAGCGCTGGAAGCCGAGGTTGTAGACCATCTGCGGCAGCGTCCAGGTGGAACCGTGCGGATAGCCCGGCTCGAACGCCTCCCCCGAGCTGCCCGCCTTCCCGCTGGCGACCTTCCCGGCGACGATCGCCTGGGTGTAGTACTGCATCGTCTGGATCACGCCGGTCACCACGGCGAACAGCACGATGGGCATGATGTTCGGCAGCGTGACGTAGCGGAAGCGCTGCCAGGAGCCCGCGCCGTCCAGCTCGGCCGCCTCGTACTGCTCCCTCGACACGTCCAGCAGGGCGGCCGTGAAGATGACCATGAGATCGCCGACGCCCCACAGCGCCAGCATGGTCAGCGCGGGCTTCGACCAGTTCGGATCGGTGAACCAACCCGGTTGCGGCAGACCGAGATTGCCGAGCAGATGGTTGACCGGGCCGGTCCCCGGATTCAACAGGAACGCGAAAGCGATGGTGGCCGCGACCGGCGGCGCGAGGAACGGCAGATAGAACACCGTCCGGAAGAAGCCGACGCCGGTCTTGATCTTGGTGACCAGCAGCCCGATGCCGAGCCCGAACACCACCCGCAGCGACACCATCACCAGCACCAACCACAGGGTGTTGCCCAGGCCCGGCCAGAAGAACGGGTACTTGTCGAGCACGTAGTCCCAGTTCTTCAGCCCGGAGAAGGTCGGCGCCGCGAACCCGTCGTACTTCATGAAGGAGAAGTAGAGGGTGGACAGCAGCGGGTAGGCGAAGAAGAACCCGAACCCGATCAGCCACGGTGCGAGGAACGCCAAGGTACGCAGTGCTTCTCGGCGGCGCTTGCGTTTGAGTGCCGCGGGGACGGTGGTGCTCGCCAGTAGTGCCATCGCTACATCACTTCGCCTGGACGATCGCCTCGTCGATTTCCCTCGCGGTCGCGGCCAGGCCCGCCGCGAGGTCGATCTTGCCCGCCTCGTAGTCGTAGCCGAAGTTGCGCAGCGAAAGCTGGTACGCGCCACCGTTGATGCTCGACGGTGTGGTGGCGGAGTTCGGGTTCCTCGCGATGTCGAGGAAGGTCTTGAAGTTCGGATCGGCCGTCAGCTTCGGCGAAGTCAAGGCCTCCGTGGTGCTCGGCACATTGTGGATGGCGTTGGCGAAGCTGACCACCGCGTCGGTGTTCGTGGTCAGGTACTTCACCAATTCCCAAGCCGCGGTTTGCTTCTGACTGGAACTGGCGACGCCGATGATGGTGCCGGTCTGGTAGCCGCGGCCGTAGGTGGCGGCCTGATCGTCCGGCACCGGGAAGGGCGCGGTGGCCCAGTCGAAGCTCACCGGGTCCTCGGTGAGCGAGGCGGTGCGCCACTCGCCGTCCAGGGCCATGGCCACCTGTCCGGTATGGAACGGATTCTTGGCGCTGAACTCCTCGCCGAAGGTCGTCCGGTACTTCTCCAGCTTGTCGTACCCGCCGAGCTTGCCGATCAGGTTCTTCTGCCACGCGAACATCGCGGCGACCCTGGGATCGGTGCCGATGTTCGACTTGCCGTCCGCGCCGAAGTAGTCGGCGCCGTACTGGGCCAGGTAGCGCGTGGCGGCGGTCTCGTACCCGTGATAGTTCGGCAGGAAGCCGAGCTGTTTGAAGCCGTCCCCCTCGGCGATGGTCAGCTTGACCGCCGCCGCCTCGAACTCGCTGAATGTCTTTGGCGGAGCGGTAATCCCGGCTGCCGCGAACGCGGTCTTGTTGTAATACAAGCCGTAAGCGTCGCCGAGCAACGGCAGCGAACACTGGTTTCCCTGGAACTGGCTGTACTCGAGCATCCCGGCCGGGAACGTCTTGGCGGGGTCGATGCCGTCCTTCTTCAGGAAGGGCGTCAGGTCGGCCCACACTTCCGCGGCGCAGAACTTGCCGACATTGTCGGTGGTGAACGAGGACACCACATCCGGGGCGTCGCGGCCACCGCCGCGCAAGGCCTGTTCGAGCTTGTCGTCGGCGATGTTGGCGACCGGCTTCACGTGGATGTTCGGGTGCAGCTGCTCGAACGCGGCGATGTTGTCGTTGATCGCCTTGACCTCGCTGTCCTGACTCCAGCCGTGCCAGAACGTGATGGTGACGTCTTTGCCTTGGGCGGAGCCGTCGTCGCCACCGCTGGAGCTCTGCCCCGTGCAGGCGGTGACGACGAGCGCGGCGGTCGCGCATGCGGTGAGGGCGGCGAGAGTGCGGCGGGTGGTTCTGCGCATGTGCGGGTCCTCCTGGGTACTGCTGGGTGTGCGATGGATCAATGAGTCGAGAACACGGTGTCCCTCGTGGTGGCCAAGGCGCGTTCCAGCGCACCGTGCAGCACCGGCGAGCCCGGCAGGGTGCTCGAGCGCACCTCGGGTCGCGGGAAGGTGAGTTCGGTGAGCGCGTCCTCGACGAGTGCGCGCAGCCGCTCGCCACCGGCCGTCGGCACGTCACCGGCGAGGATCAGCAGCTCCGGGTCGACCACCGAGACAATCGAGGCCAGCCCGAGGGCCAGGCGGGCGGCGAACTCGGCCAGAAAGACGTCGCCCGCGCCCGGCGTCTCCAGCGCGGCGGCCACCACCCGGGCCGCGGTCGGCGCGGACAGTCCGTGCTGCTTGGCCAGCGCCAAAACCGCTGGCGCCCCGGCCAATTGCTGGAAACCACCAGAATTCTTGCGGCGCACATCGTGTACGATCGGCGCGCCGGGCAGCGGCATGTAGCCGACTTCGCCTGCGCCGCTGTGGAACCCGCGATGCAACCGGCCCCCGATCACGATGGCCGCGCCGACACCTACGCCGGTCCAGAGCAGCACGAAGTCCTCGCAGCCCTGCGCCGCGCCGTGCGCCTGCTCGGCGATGGCGGCCAGGTTGACGTCGTTCTCGATCGACACCGAGCAGCCGATGGCCGACTCCAGTTCGTCGACCAGCCGCGGCGAGTGCCAGCCGGGCAGGTGCGTGGCGTACCGCAGCTTGCCGGTAGCCGGGTCGAGCGCGCCGCCGATGCCGATGACCACCTCGCAGCAGACACCGTTGGCGAGCCCGGCCAGCTCGACCGCCTCGCCGACCGCGTCCCCCACCCTGGCGGTGGTCTCGGCGGCAGGCCAGCCCTTGGTGGAGACCTCGTGCTCGGCCAGGACGCGGCCGGTGATGTCGGCGACGGCGATCCGAATCCGGCCTGCGGTGACATCGAGTCCGGCCACGTATCCGGCGGCCGGATTGACTTGGTACAGCTGGGCATTCGGGCCGGGCCCGCCCGCCATGGTGCCGACCGGGACGACCAGCCCGGCCGCCTCCAAGCGGGAGAGCAGCTGGGAGGCCGTCGGCTTGGAAAGGCCGGTGAGTGTGCCGATCTGGGTTCGGGACAGCGGGCCGTTGGCGAGCAGCAGTTCCAGCGCGGCACGATCGTTGATGGCGCGCAGCAGGCTCGGTGTGCCCGCGAGGGTCTGTCGCGTGGTCAACGGGACGCCCCTCTCCCCACCCCGCGTCGGGTGAACTATTAGGAAAGTTTCCAATTACTTTGAGGAGGGACTGTATGTCCGGTTTGACAGCCTGTCAATCGCTGTCCGCATAGCGGATACCCAAACGTCATGCGGCACAACGGTGCGGTTGATCTCAACTATTGTCGAGGACCTACCGGCGTCGCCGACCGAACCGAATCGAAGGCTCTGCCCGGCAGATTCACGAAGTGGCTATTGGCACAACGGATCTCGATGCGGTGGCAGACATCTGTCGGACCGCGCTACGGCTTCCGGGCGCGGTCGAGTCCGATCTTGTGGTGGTGAAAATCGACCTCGGCACGGTGGTCTCGACCCGGGCGCACTCGTCGCGGCCATGCGTCATCTGGGGTTCGATATTTCCCCAGACGATGTCGATCTTGCTCCCGAGGGCGGCGGAATCCGCCCACACGCCGCGAGGTGATCAGCTGGACGTGTGGCGTCGCTTGTCGTATACCGCACGGAGATTCGCGCTGAACTTCTTGGCGGTGTCCTGAGCCTGCTGTCCGCGTTCGGAATTGAGCAGTTGCCTGGCGGCCTCCCCGGTGTGCCTGCCCGCTTCCTGCCCCAGCCGACGCAGCTGGACCGCCTGGCTGGATTCGCGCAATTGCCGGAGTCGTTCATCCTCGGCAAGGTGTTGTGCCTGCTGTTTCATGGCGTTGGTGACAGCTTGCGTGCGTTCCAGGCCGGCCTGGGCGCCGCGTTCGAGGATCGCCGCATCCCGTGCGGCCTGCCATGACCTTTGATACAAACCCGCGCGCACCACCGTGGTCCCCGCGATCCGATCGATCATTGTTCGACCGCCCGCCAAAGGCACGGCGTTGAGCACCAGCGCCGCGACGGCGACCGCCCAAAGAACGAGGGACAGCACGAATTTGCCCGCGAGTAGCGCGAGACAGGCGCCGGCGTACAGGCCGACATCGACCAAGGTGGTGGCGAATGCGCGACGGGCAGACTGCCACTTACCCAGGACGCCTTGCGGATCCGTGAGTGAATGAACTCTGATGTCCAGCAAGAGCTTTCCGAGCGTGCGCCCCTTCCAGGCCAGCGCCGCGAACTGGTAGGCGAACACCAGCAGCACCAGTGCGACGAACGCCTCGGCGATCAGCAGCAGGATCTCACCGAAGACGTCCCACCCAAACGTTTTTCCCGCGCCGCCCCAGTCCCCGTTCGCGCGGAACAGATCCCAGCCACCCGATTCCGCGAGCCCAGGCCAGCTGGAGAGATAGTCGGCGATGCGGTAGTGCGTTATCGAGCCGAGCAACACCGCGGCAGCCACGATCAGCGCGAAATCGATAACCCATGCGGCGATTCGCCTACCGGCCGACGCCTGATCAGGTGGCGGAATGTGCTCGGCCATCGTGTGCACCTCTTCGCAGTACCGGGCGGGCTTGCGGGGCCCGGCTCGCCGGCGGTCTGTTCTCGCATCTCACAGATTCCTCGTCGCGGCGAGGTCACACCATCGGCTGAACAGCCGACATGAGCTTTGCGTCCCGAATCGGGTACGCCTGCCCTGTCAGTAGTCCGCTGTGCGGGTGCGACAGTAGCAAAGAACGGCGGAGACGCCGAATATCGAGGCGGAGAAGAGGTTTCGGAGCGTCCGGGCTAGGCGGAGACCCGCGGGGAGGCCGAAGGGTGCACATCGACAGCAACCGGCCGGTGGCGCGGCGCGGGACGCCGTTGCGCCAGATGCGCGGCGACAACCACACCGTGCGTCGCGATCACAACGGCTGACGCAGTACCGATTCCCACCAGTAGCAAACCCACGACAGATACCGATCCTTCCAATGCACGGTTCCGAGGGCGCCCTGTGCGCCGTCGGGCAGGATGCCCCGCCGCCCGTAGCCCAAACAGCCTGTGATCCAGAACACACCATCGCGGTGATCATTAGGCTGACATCGTGATCACCTGTGTTGTGGAGTACGTGATCGATCCAGCGAAGATCGACGCATTCGAGCGATTCGGCCGCCGGTGGATGGAACTGGTCGATCGCCACGGCGGCACCCATCACGGCTATTTCCTGCCCTCGGAAGGGGCAAGCGACAAGGCCATGGCGCTGTTCAGCTTCGCCAGCCTCAGCGCCTACGAACAGTACCGAGCGCTGTTCGGCGTCGACCCCGACTTCATCGCGGCCGACCGCATCAGGGACGAGAGCGGCTGCGTGCTGCGGTACGAGCGCACCTTCATGCGCCCACTACTGCCCGAACCCGAGTAGTTCAGGCAGGCGCGTTGTCGCGGACGTGCACGGGCACGTCGTCGGCCCACGGCTGGCGGGTCACCATGTCGGCCACATACACGACACCGCGCTCGAATTCGCCCGTGGCGGCGTCGACCAGGCGATAGGCCTGCGTGCCCTTGTTGATCGGCTGGGCGTCGAGCAGAACGACGCGGACTTCGCCGGGCTCGAAGTGGCATCGCTCCTGCATCGCGGCGATGAGCTGTTCGTTGTGCAGGTGGCCGTCGCCGAAGTTCCAGCCGACGGCGGTGCTGCAGATGCGTTCGCCGTCGGTGAGAGTGTATTCGTCCTCGTGGCCGGTCGGCATGGCCCGATGGACCAGGGTGAACAGCGCGCGGCCGTGAGTGTTCATGGCGCGGAAGGCGTAGCCCATGTACATCGGGATCTGCGCGCGGTCCTTGCCGTAGAACCGCTCGAGTTGTGCCTGCGGCATGCTGGCGATCGCGACGATCCCGCGGCCGATCTTCTCCGCCGCCGACGGTTTGACGCACCACATCGTGGTGTCCCAGTTGCCCGCGTAGTAGCGCATGCCGGGCAGGAACGAGATCTTGCGCGGGAACAGGTTTCCGGCGAGCACGATGCCCGCGAGCACGACGAACAGCACCGCCACCAGTACGGGATTGTGCAGGTCCGCGAGCCCGAGATCGGCGTGCGCGACGAACAAGACCAGCACGCCGAAGATCATGAAGACGTTCCACTCCAGCGGCACGCCCATCGGGACGGCGGTCAGGATGCCCAGGTGGAAGCCGACCATCACGACCGCGGCGATCGTCGTCACGAGCCCGCCGTGCGCGAAGAACAACACCAGCGGGACCAGCAGCTCGACGGCGGTAGCGCCGTGCGCGAAGAGGCGGGACAGGCGGCCCGGCCGCAGGTCGTCGGGGAAGTTCTCGAAGAACTTGCGCTTCAGCGACTTTCGCCGGATGACCGGACTGTTGGACATCATGGTGGAGATCACGAACGGGAAGTGCTTGTTCAGCTTCGAGATCGCCGCGCCCATCCAGATCACCACGAAAACCACCTTGGCGGCGACGATCACGTCGATGCCGGTGAACAGGAAGGTGACCGTCAACGTGGCGTAGACCTCGCCGCGCGCCGCCAAAAATATCACCTTGTCGCGCAACCCGACTGCCACGAGCAGGGCGAGGACCGCGACGATCTGCCACACCGGAAGCAGGCCCACCGTCGTATCCAACTCCGGTACCGGGCCGGTCCCGTCGGACAGCAACGCGACCACTGTCATCACCAGCAATGCGGCATACAGCGCGACATCCACTACTGACCGAGTTGTGCCCTCGGTCAGGGGAATACGCCACGGCGGCAGCCGAATAGTCTTGGGCCGCAACCAATACAGGATCGAACCGAACGGCGGGAAGAACCTGTTGTTCAGCGGCCCGAACCCACACCCGAGCCCGACCACCTCGAACAGCAACGTATACAGCACGGCCTTCTGGAAGACGATCGGCTCCGACCACCAGTCACCGACGTTCGTGAATCCATCGATGCCCTTGGTGCACAACACGATCAGCCAACCGCCGAGCACATAGAGGCCGACCTTGCCGACATAGAACAGATGCAACGCGACCGGCGTCCCGAAACCCACCTCGGCCCAATGCCGGGCCATCGGGCGTATTCGTTCGCTGCGAGTGCCTTTGCTCCACTCCGCCATATCGACCACGGGCAGTTCGGGCTCGAGAAACCCCATAGAGCACTCTCCGATTCGACGACACCGAGGTGCCCAGCCGAATCAGGGACCTCCCGGTCCCTCGATACGTTGACAGGAACTGCAACGTGTGTCAATTCTGTAGGCTCGAAACGATCGCGCCGAGGCGGTCGCCGAGGCCCGGCGGGCCGGTAGGCGACGGTGCGCGCCGAGGAATCACCGGACGCGAACGAGGGTCGCCGGGATAATCGGTGGCGTGCCCGCTGCGGCACGCCGGTCGAGAGGAGACCTTCGTGTCCGATTCGCACAAGCCCCGATCGTTTGCCGTAGGCACGATGGCCGGTGTCAATCCGCCGCTGGGCGCCGCGCGCTTCCTGGTCCGGATGGCTCGGCTCGGCCGGCTGGATTCGATTCTGGCGCCGGATCATTTGATCAGCGTGTTTCCGCACGCCATCTGGGATACCGATTTCACGCCGCAGGCGAAGGCGCTGCCCAGCCCGGACGCGCAGTTCGACTACGCCCCGCTGCTCGCGCATCTGGCCGCCGGGGCCGGGCGGGTGCAGCTGGGGGTCGGGGTGACCGATCCGCACCGCAGGCATCCGGTCATGCTGGCGCAGACGTTTCTCACGCTGGCGCACATGACGAAGGTGCCGCCGATCCTCGGCCTCGGGTCCGGCGAGACCGAGAATCTCGATCCGTACGGGTTCACCTGGAATCGGCCGGTCGACCGCCTGGAGGAGGCGCTGCAGGTGATTCGCGCGGCACTGACCGAGGCGGAACGCATCGACTTCACCGGAAAGTATTACCGAATCGACAAGGCGCCAATGGATTTGACCGTCCCGGCCGACCGGATGCCGCAGATCTGGCTCGGCGCGCACGGGCCACGGATGCTCGAGCTGACCGGGCGCTACGCCGACGGCTGGTATCCGTGGGAGACGCTCTCGCCGGACGAGTACGAGCGCAAGCTGAAGCTGGTGCACACCTCCGCCCGCGCCGCCGGTCGCGACCCCGGCGCGATCGTTCCCGCGCAGATGATCCAAATGCTCACCGCGCGAACCCAAGCCGGGATCCGGCGACTATTGCGCGCCCCGTCGGTGCGCTATCTCGGCTTGCTCGCCCCGGACACCGTCTGGGCGCGCTACGGCGTGAAACACCCACTCGGCGAAGGCTTCCGCGGCCTGATCGATCTGCTGCCGCACCAGCTCACCAAGACCGAGGTGCAGGCGGCGATCGCGGAGGTCCCCGACGAGGTGCTGCACGACTGGCTGATGATCGGCACTCCCCCGGAGATCCTGGCCCGCGTCCGCACCCTGTCCGACGCGGGCTTACGGCACGCCATCATCTTCCCCACCGCCGCCCTGGTATCCAACGCCGACATGGCATTCGGCTACGGCGTCCTGCTCTGGTTGGCGAGGCAGCTGCGGCGACAGCCGGTTTAGGGGTACCGATGCGCATCCTTGTATCCGGTGCCAGCATCGCCGGACCCGTACTCGCCTACTGGCTCAATCGATACGGATTCGACGTCACGGTCGTCGAACGCACTGCGGCACCACGCAAGACCGGCGGCGGCCATGCAGTGGACCTGTTCCGGCCCGCGATGCAGATCGTCGAACGGATGGGCGTGGTCGACGAGATTCGGGCCGAAGCCACTGGGACCGATGCCCTCGTGATTCGCCGACCCACCGGCAAGACGGTGACACTGGATCTACGCAAGCTCTTCACTGCCGTATCCGATAGTCACGTCGAGATCATGCGTGATGATCTGAGCGAGATCCTCTACAACACAACATCATCCGATGTCGACTATCTCTTCGACGAGTCGATCGCCACCATCGGCGACGACGGCGAGGTCACCTTCGAGCACAGCCCGCCACAGCGCTTCGACGTAATCGTCGGGGCCGACGGGCTGCACTCGAACGTCCGCCGATTGGTCTTCGGCCCGGAATCCGGGTTCACCACATGGCTCGGCGCGTATCTGGCGATTTTTTTCCGTGCCCAACCACCTGGAGTTGGACGGCGTCATGGAGATGACCGTCGACGTCGGCCGGGTCGCGGGCGTCTACAGCGCCGCGCACATGCCCGACGCTCGGGCAGGCTTCTTTCTCCGCACGCCGCAACCGCTGGACTATCACTACCGTGACACCGAGCGGCAGAAAAAGTTGTTGCGCAACCACTTCCGCAGCATGGAGTGGGAAGTTCCCCGGCTGCTCGCCGAGCTGGACCACACTCCGTCCTTCTACTTCGATTCCATCACGCAACTGCGATTGGACACCTGGTCTCGCGGTCGGGTCACCTTGGTCGGCGACGCGGCGTACTGCCCCGGCCCCGCCGTCGGCGGCAGCACCAGCATGGCCGTGGTGGGCGCCTACATCCTCGCGGGCGAACTCGCCGCGCACGCAGGCAACTATTCCGCCGCGTTCGCCGCATACGAACACGAGATCCGCGAATACGTCCGCCGCAGCCGTGGTTTCGCGCGCACCGCCGCGAAAGCCCTCGTCCCCGCACGCCACTTCGACGTATGGGCAATGGTCAACGCCATCCGCCTGATCAACGCATTACCCGCCCCCGTGAGTCGCGCAGCCGCCAAGCTCAACACCAAAGGCGTGCGACTACACGACTCAATCACCGTAAAGGACTACGCGGCGTTCGACAGAATCCGCGAATAGCGCTGCTGGACAATAGATCAGGAGGAAATGGTGTCGTTGGCCTCTCGGCCGATGCCAGCACCAGTTCCTCCTGATCGTTCGTCCAGCCGTGGGCGTGGAGGGCGGCGCGGACTCGGTCGAGGATTACGTGTGGGCGGTGGTGGAGGAGGGTTGCGTTGACGCGGATCACTCGCCAACCCAGTGATTCCAGGGTTGCTATCCGGTCGATGTCCTTTGTGCGCTGGGTTGGGTCGGTCCAATGGTGAGCACCGTCGTATTCGACGGCGACGCGCCATGTTTCCCAGCCCATATCGACCCGGGCGACGAAACCGCCGGCGCGGTCGCGGACCACGAGTTGGGTTGTGGGTCTGGGTGATCCAGTGCGGTAGCTGCGCACAATGCGTCCAGGATTGGTACGGCCTGGTCGCGGGGCAACTGTCGGCCGAGGTCGAACGCGGTCCGAGCAGGTGTAGTCACCCGGAATCCGTCGACCTCGCAACATTCGGACGGCGCAATGGTGGTGTGCACGGCTCGAATTCCGCAGGGTGGCTTGCAATGTCCGGTTCGCGCGATCTCCGCGGGCCGGTCCGGGTCAAGCCAGCGGGTGCCGTGCAAAGCCGCCGCTGAGGTCCCGATCAGTACACCAGCACCTTTCGCCCAGTGTGCCGCGGCGCGGGCGCGTCCTACCGCGTCGAGCGTGCACCCTTTGCGCAGGTAAACATCGGGGAACACGCGCACGAAGTTGTGCTGCAGTTCCCACCTAGTGACCAGGCCCGCGGCCCTGGCCCAAGACCCCGGAAACGGTTCATCCAAGACCCCCATGTCAGCCACTATGCCCTCACCCACCGACATGGTTGACCGAGGGGGAACTGGTGCAAGTCGGCTCTCGGGCGATACCAGCACCAGTTCCTCCTGATCGGCTGACCGACAGGGGAATCCGGATGGCGCTGCGCGGTGGCGCGCGGTTGTCAGGTGGGGGAAGTAAGCGGACATCAGTGGGGTGGGTCGGTCATGATGTTGTCTTATGGTGGATTACGCGATGACATTCGACCGGGTTCGGGGATCCCTGGTGGGCGGGGCGATTGGGGATGCGCTGGGGTGGCCCATCGAGTTCTTGAAGTTGGATCAGATTCGGGGGCGGTATGGGGAGGCGGGGGTGACGGGGTTTCTGCCGCAGCACAATGCGGGGGCACCGCAGGAGATCACTGATGACACGCAGATGACGTTGTTCACGGCCGAGGGGCTGTTGCGGTCGGCGGTGGGGGCCGATCCGGTGCCTGCCTTGCGGCGGGCTTATCTGCGGTGGTTGCAGACTCAGCAGGGCGGCAGGCCCGCCGCGCAGAGTGATGGCTGGTTGGCGAGTTTGCCGTTTCTGTATGCGTCTCGGGCGCCGGGGAATGCGTGCATGTCCGGACTCAGTCGGCAGTCGCGGGGATATGTTGCGCCGGAGCCGTTCGGGGAGAACGGGCCGGTGAATCCGCACTCGAAAGGGTGCGGGACGGTGATGCGGTCCGCGCCGTTCGGGCTGGTGGGAGTGGGACCTGATCAGGCCTTCGTGATGGCGGCGCGGGCCGCGCAGTTGACGCACGGGCATCCGACGGGATACCTCGCGGCGGGCGCGTTCGCGGCGATCCTCGATCGGGTGGTGAGCGGGTTCGAGTTGCCGATCGCGGTGCAGCAGACGATCACCCAGCTCGAGGGGTTTCCGTCGAATGCGGAGACGGTGGCCGCGTTGAACAGGGCGGTCACGTTGGCCGAGGACCCGCCGACCGCCGAGCAGGTCGAGCAGGTCGGCGCGGGCTGGATCGCCGAGGAATGCCTGGCCATCGCGGTGTACTGCGCGCTGCACGCGGCCAAGACCGGCGATGTGCGCGCGGCGCTGCTGCTGTCGGTGAACCATTCCGGTGACTCCGATTCCACCGGCGCGGTGGCGGGCAACCTGATCGGCGCGGTGCACGGCATCTCCGCGCTGCCGATGGATTGGGCGGCGACGGTCGAGGGACGCGATGTACTGGTCCAGGTGGCCGACGACCTCGTCATGAACTTCGGCGTCGGTGATCGAACCGCGCTCGACGCCCGATACCCTCTGGATACAGGCCTATGACTCGGTAACGGACCGGTCGGCCCGATCGATGAATATCAAGATCGTTGGGGCGGAATCGACTGGGAGACGATATGAGGGCACTTGTTTTGGCGATCGCGGCTGTTGCCGCGGTAGGTGCACTAGCGGGGTGTTCGAACGACGGGAAGAACACTGTCACGAGTGCCCCGTCTGGTGCGGGCACGCCAGCTTCCGTCGCAACGGAAGCGTCACCGCCACAGCGTAATCCGACAGCAGCACCGGAGACGGCGGGCAGCGCTGCCACGAAGCTGCCGTCTCGCGACGACGCGACCGTCGACGCGCGCGACTATCAAAGCGACGGCAAGTACTACTTCCAGTCGCCGAGCGGGAACATCCTGTGCGGGTTCATCGAGTCCGACGGCATCGGCACGGGCTGCCAATTGGCGCACGCGTCGGTGGTGCCCGCGGCGCTGCCGGACTGCGGCACCCGCGCGGACCGCGAGGTGGCGGCGCAGGTAATCGGCGGCAAAGGGCAGTTCCAGTGCCTGAGCCAGGGCATTTTCGTCGGACCGCCGCTCGACGGCGGCAACCGGGGCGGCGGCAAGGTGCTCGGATACGGCCAGACGATCATTGTCCGCGGCATCGCGTGCACCTCGATGACCGCCGGTGTCCGGTGCGATCAGGGTGGTCACGGCTTCTTCATCGCCGCCGACGCGCAGTCGCTGTTCTGACACGTCGTTGAGATCGCCCGGCCGCACGAAGGGCCGGGCAATCCCAAAGCTGTTCAGCAGCCCAGTGTTTCGGCGAGTTCGGTGAAGCTGGTGACGGTCAGGTCGCTCTGGGTATCCTCGGCGCGGCCGGCTTTGCCGTCCGGGCCTTTCTCCAGTGGACGTTCGAGGAAGGCGGTGCGCATCCCTACCGCCTTCGCACCGTAGATATCCCAGGTGTGCGCAGCGACCATGAGCACCTGGGCGGGCTCGACATCGAGTAGCCCGGCCGCGGTGCGATACACCTGCGGCTCGGGCTTGTAGGCCTGGGCGAGTTCGGCGGACAGGATGCAGTCGAAGGGCAGGCCCGCCGCCTTGACCAGCCGGGTGAGCAGCGCGAAACCACCGTTGGACAGCGCGGCCAAGGTGTATCGATCACTCAGGCGGGCAAGACCTGCCACGGAATCGGGCCAGGCGGGCAGCAGATGCCAAGCACGGACCAGGCGCTTGCGGGCTGCTTCGTCGAGGTCAGCGCCGTGCCGGTCCAGCAGTTGATCGAGCGATTCCCGATGCAGGGTGTCGAGGTAGGCCCACGCTCGCTCGCCGTTCGTAACCCGTTGCATGGCAGGCACATACATGTCGCGCCACGCGTTGGTGAAGACCTCGGCATCGAGATCGACGCCGGCCGTGCGGAATACCTCGGCGGCCTGCTCCGAGACCCCGGTGAACCAGTCCACGGTGGTGCCGAAGATGTCGCAGGCCAGCACCTGGATGGCTGTCGGATCGAACTCTGACATCTGCTCTCCCTTCCGATGTCAACATCGCACAGATCGAAACGCGGCGCGGCGTTTCCTACCAGTCGACGATGCCGAGCTCGTGCAGTTTGCGGAACACCAGCATCGAGCCGGGCGCGACCTGGTCCATCGCGGCGTACTCGCTCACCGTGAAGTAGCGCAGCTCGGCGATCTCACTGGTCGGCTTGGGTTCACCGTCCAGTTCGGCGGTGAAGCACGTCATGTGCAGCCGGGTGCCCGCGGCGTGGCCGACCGCCTGCGCCTCGAAAACACCGAGCTCATCGCAGGACACGACGCCGACGCCGAGTTCCTCGCGCACCTCGCGATGTAGCGCGCCTTCGGGCGTCTCGCCGGGGTCGATCTTCCCGCCCGCCATGTAGAAGATGTCCTTGCCGATCGATCGCGTCTGCAGCAGACGACGATCCCTGATGTGGGCCAACGCGGCTGTGCGAATCACCGGACCACCCTACTTTTCCGGTTCGGGTCGCGAGCAAGCGAATATCGGTCAGCGGCGCCGGCATCGGATGCTGGACATGTACTCGACCCGGTCAGCGCCACCAAACCGGTCCGGCAACCACTATCGTGACGGAGCGAAACTGTTCAATTGGCGAGAGGCACGGGGGATTACACGGTGAACACCACTCGAGGTGGCTGGTCGACCCTCCCATCGGAGTCGGAGCGCGCCCAGCACAACCGCAAGGTTCTGGTCGGACTGGTGGCGGGCGGCGTGCTGTTCGCGCTCGTCGTCGCGGTCTGCGTCGGCGTGGTGGCGCGCGACCTCACCAAGGACTTCATCGGTACGGCGCGACCGGTTCAGGACGCCAGTCAAGTTCCGGTGGCCAACCAGCTGCCCGCCGCGCCCGCGGGCGTCACCGACAACGGCGCGATCCGGATCGGCGATCCCGGCGCGAAAGTCACCGTGCGGGTGGTCGCCGACCTGCAGTGTCCCGCGTGCCAGATGTTCGAGAAGGCCAACGCCAAGGTGCTCGAGGAGGCCGTGACCAGCGGTTCGGCCGCCGTAGAATACAACGTCATCTCTTTCCTGGACCGGGCATCGACCAGTCAGTACTCCTCGCGCGCGGGCAACGCCTCGTACTGCGTCGCCGAGGCGGATCCGTCGAAGTACCAGGCCTGGCTGGCCACCATGTTCGAGCAGCAGCCCGCCGAAGGCGGTGACGGCCTGCCCGACGACCGGTTGATCGAGCTCGCCCGCGATGCCGGATACACCGATTCCGCAGTGGCCCAATGCATTACCGACCGCAAGTACGACCCGTACCTGCGGGCCAAGACCAAGGAGATCCTCGCGAGCGGCATCAAGTCCACCCCATCGGTCTTCGTCAACGGCCAGCAGGTAACCGAGGCCAAGCTGCTCTTCGCTCCGGACGGGCTCGGTTCGCTGGTCACCGCCGCCCGGTAATTGTCTGTCCGGATTGCGGCTTTGCCGAACGTGTTTCGGTGCCATCGGCTAGTTTGCTGGCTATGAGTTCACGCTGGGGCGCCGCGTTCGCCATTTCCGTCCTGTCGCTGTCCGGGCTGGTCGCGGGCACTGTGCCTGCCTCGGCCGGTCCGCCCGTGGTGTCGTGCGCCGTCACGCCGACCGCGCCGGACAACCCCGCAGCCCGGCCGGTCGTGTCGCCGCCGCCGGTCGCGCTGGCCGTCGGCACCATGGACGTGACGTTCCAGTTCAACTATGGCCCGGTGACCATCCGGCTCAACCGCGCCGGGGCCGCGCCGTGCGGCGTGCAGAACATGGCAAGCCTGGTGCTGCAACGCTTTTACGACCAGAGCCAGTGCTGGCGGCTGACCGACAGTGCCCGGCTGGGTGTACTGCAGTGCGGCGACATCTACGAGGTGGAGAAGGGTGGTCCCGGCTACCAGTTCCCCGATGAGGTCGACGGCACCGAGACCTATGAGCGCGGCACGGTCGCCATGGGCAATCAGGGGCCGGGCACCAACGGCAGCGAATTCTTCATCGTGCACTCGTTCGCGCATATTCCGGCGAACTATTCGGTGCTCGGCCAGGTCGTGAGCGGCATGGACGTGCTGGATCGGATGGTTGCCGCGGGCATCACGCCGACCGAGCGCGGGCCACTCGACGGGCTGCCCGCCGAGCCGGTGGTGATCAACGCCGCCCGCCTGGGATAGCGCGAGCCCCCAGAGTTGGGGGGTGCTGCGGGGCAACCGGTTTCACGTAGCGGTGCGGTAGCTTCGGACGGATGAGTACATCGAAAAGCAGTATGAAGCGTGGGATCGGCAGTGTAGTGCTGGCAGGTGGGGTGGTTGTCGGTGTCTTGGCAGGATCGGGGACGGCGGCCGCGGACAGCGGTTCTGCTGGTATCTCAGCGGTAGCGGACGATGGGTGCACGTTCTCGTCGGTCGGTGGTTCGTGCACCGATCCGGGGCCGGTGGGCAACGCATTGATCGGCTTCAAGAATTGGCTCAAGAGCATGGGGTACGGGACCGGCAGTTCGTCGGGGACCGCGTACTTCTTCTGACGGCACGGTGCCCCCGCTTCGGCGGGGGCATTTCCATCGGCTGGTAATCGGGGAGGGAACAGGATGCCGACGATTCCTGAGTGGTCCAAGCAACTTCCGTGGGGAGTGCGCGTCGACTGGGGTTTGGCGGGCGCGCGGGCTTTGGGGCCCGATAGTGCGGCGATTGTCGTTATCGATGTGCTGTCGTTCACGACATCGGTGTCGGTCGCTCTCGACGCGGGGACGCGAGTTTTCCCGTATCCGTCACGAGACGAGACAGCGGCGGAATTCGCGGTAAGCCATGACGCGCAACTAGCTGTCGGGCGTAAATCCGCGTCCGAGCAGCAACCATGGTCGCTATCCCCTGCGGCGCTTCGACGGGCACCCGCCCCGGCACGCCTGGTATTGCCGTCGCCGAATGGATCGGCCATTTCGGCCGCAGTCAGTGGAGTGCCCGTGATCGCGGGGTGCCTGCGGAACGCGTCCGCAGTCGCTCGCTGGATCGTCGAGCAAGGCTGGGGCACCGCGGACCAGCCGATTTCGGTAATCGCCGCGGGCGAGCACTGGCCGGGCCAGGACGTACTACGGCCCGCGATCGAGGATTGGTTCGGCGCTGCCGCGATCATCTCGGCCCTCGCCGAGAACGGTGCCGGACCACTCTCGCCCGAGGCGTCGGCGGCCAAGGCCACCTATGACGCGACGGCCGATATTCCTTCGCTGATCACCCAGTGCGCCTCCGGGCGCGAACTCGCGAGTATCGGATTCGCCGATGATGTCGCCGTCGCGATCGAAATCGACGCGAGCAAGGTTGTTCCGGTGCTGGTAGACGGGGCCTTTACCGACGCGGCAGACTGAGGTGGCGGACAATGATGACCGAAGTGTGACGTCGCGCCGACCGGGGACTTTCCCACCAGGAGCCCGGGTTGTACGTGGGGCCGATATGAGGAGGTCATGTGGCACAGGAATACAACAGGAATCCCGCGGCCGTCGCCGCCCTGTCCCCTGAGCAGTACCACGTCACCCAGGAGAACGGGACCGAGCGCGCGTTCACGGGCGAGTACTGGGATAATCACGAACCGGGCATCTACGTCGATGTGGTGTCGGGTGAGCCGTTGTTCGCTTCGGTCGACAAGTTCGACAGCGGGTCGGGCTGGCCGAGTTTCACCAAGCCGATCGACGCCGCGAATGTGGTCGAGAAGCGAGACTTCAGCCATCTGATGATTCGCACCGAGGCGCGTTCGGCGCACGGTGGCAGCCATCTCGGGCACGTGTTCACCGACGGGCCGCGCGCCGAAGGTGGCCTGCGGTATTGCATCAATTCGGCGGCGCTGCGCTTCATTCACCTCGATGATCTCGAGGCCGAAGGATACGGGCAGTTCCGGACTCTGTTCACGAAGGAGGACGCGTGACCGACACGCGAAAGGCCATTCTCGCCGGCGGGTGTTTCTGGGGTATGGAGGACTTGATTCGCAGGCAGCCCGGGGTGGTGTCGACGCGGGTCGGCTACACCGGTGGGCGCAACGATCACCCCACCTACCGCAACCATCCTGGCCATGCGGAGGCCGTGGAGATCACCTACGATCCGGCGCAGACCGACTACCGCGCGCTGCTGGAGTTCCTGTTCCAGATCCACGATCCGACGACCAAGGACCGGCAGGGCAACGACATCGGTAGCAGCTACCGGTCGGCGATCTTCTACCTCGACGAGGATCAGAAGCGGGTCGCGCTGGACACCATCGCCGACGTGGACGCGTCGGGGCTGTGGCCGGGACCGGTCGTTACCGAGGTGACGCCGGCGAGTGAGTTCTGGCAGGCCGAGGCCGAGCACCAGGACTACCTGCTGAAGTACCCGGACGGGTACACCTGCCACTTCCCGCGGCCCGGCTGGAAGCTGCCGAAGCGGGAGAACGCCGCGAAGTAAGCGGTCGTGCCCGAGAGATGTTCGGGCACACCGTGACCGAGTAAAACTGAAAATGTGCACAACCGACTGCGCCACCTGCTTCAGGTGGCGCAGTCGCCGTTCGTACCGAGCCCATTGAACCGATGCTCGGTGTAACCCCGTTCCGTACTCAGTAGGGAGCGTGGTTACACCGCACTCAGAAGGTGGGCATGGTGGGACGAACAGGCGCCGGGCCGTCGCAGGCGGAACCGGGATCGGGCCGGGAGTTGCGGCTGGTCTCCGGTGACGGCTATTCCGACTGGGAAGCCGTGTATCGGGACAACGTCTCCTGGGTGTTCGCGCTGATGTTCTCGAAGGTCGGCAACCGACCGGACGCCGAGGATCTGACGGCCGAGGTGTTCATGGCCGCGCTGAAGCCGCTGCGGGTTTCGGCGAGCGTGGCCGAGGTGCGCGCCTACCTGCGGGCCACCGCGCGCACCGTGCTCGCGGGCTACTGGCGGACGCGCATGGGCCGGGAGATCACCACCATCGAGGACGATATCGTCGATGATCGGCCCGAGCCCGAGCCGCCGGACCCGACCTCCGCGGCTCGGGCGCGGGCGGTGCTGGATCGGCTGCCGGATCGCTACCGGCGGATCCTGGAACTACGGTTCCTGCAAGGGCTGTCGGTGCGCGATGCGGCGCATACGTTGGGTGTCAGCGTCGCGAATGCGAAAGTGTTGCAGCATCGTGCGTTACAGATGGCGGCGCGGGAGAGTGCGGGAGGTGCCGAGTGAGCGGGCGAGACGTGCGGCGGTACGTCGAGCAGTTGCTGGCCGGGCGCAGGCCCCGAGCGTTCCGGCCG
Organism: Nocardia sp. NPDC060255; assembly: GCF_042727395.1. Lineage (NCBI taxonomy): Bacteria > Bacillati > Actinomycetota > Actinomycetes > Mycobacteriales > Nocardiaceae > Nocardia > Nocardia sp. NPDC060255. The sequence continues at coordinate 147,926 of NZ_JBHXAU010000002.1, forward strand.
GACGCCGACGACGCCGAGCAGATGCGCACGGCCATCGAGCTGCGGGCCGCGCGGCTCGGTAGTCAGGCGCCCAGTGAGGAATTCCTGGCCGATCTGCATCGGCGGCTCGCTACCGAAATCGACGGCACGGCAACCGAACCCACCGCAGCGGGGGCGACACCGCGCCGCCGGGTGGTGATCGGGACGTCGGCGGCCGCGGTGGCGGCGGCCGCCGGTGCGGCGATCGATCATGCCGTTGTCGGTCGTGAGCAGCCGAACGAGCCTGCCGCACAGGAGACTTTGACGCCGAACAACGGCGCCTGGCGCGCGGTCGCGGCCAGTTCCGAGTTCCCCGAGGGCGGCATCATTCACTTCGATGTCGGCACTCTGAGCGGATTCGTGCGCCGCGTCAACGGGGTGGTGACGGCGGTGTCCGGTGTGTGCACTCATCAGGGCTGCAAGTTGTGGCTCGACTCCCCCGCCGCCCAGCTCCGTTGCCCGTGCCACTCGACCTCGTTCGCCGCCGACGGCCGGGTGCTCGCCCATCAGTTGCCGATCGCGCCCGCGCCGCTGCCGCACCTGCGGGTACGGGAAAACAACGGCGCGATAGAGGTATTCGCGCCGACCGAGCCCGCCTGAGCCGGTGTAACCCCGGTCGCTATCTATCGGTGAGGACCCGCACCAGCGGGCAGACCCACCCCGGATGGAGGACCGGATCGATGAGACGTATCCCACGGCGAACGATAGTCGTCGGCGCGGCAGCGGTGCTGATGGCGATCGTGACCGCCTGCGGTAGCCAGGGCGCGACCAACTCTGCGCCGACGCCCGTGTTCGCTTCCGGCACAGCGACTCCCGGCATGCAGCCGGGTGGCGGCATGCCCGGCATGCCCGGCATGTCGATGGCGCCGCCGACGCAGGCGGCGGCTCCGGCCGGGCCGAACGCGGTGAACATCGACAACTTCGCCTTCGCGCCGGCGGCGCTCACGGTCAAGGCGGGCACGACGGTCACCTGGGTCAACCATGACGAGGAGCCGCACACCGTCGCGGCCACCGACGGTAGTTTCCACTCGCCGGGGATGGGGGCGGGGGCGACGTACACGTTCACCTTCGCCAAGGCGGGCACCTTCGCCTACATCTGCTCGATCCATCCGTTCATGAAGGCGACGGTGGTGGTCACACCATGAGCGAACACACCGATCCGCGCGACCCGCACGCGATGACGCGGCGGCAGCTCATGCGGCACAGTGCCTGGTTCGGGGCCGCGGTTGGGCTCACCGTGATCGGCGGCGAGGTGATCTCGCACGTCGCCGGTGCCGCACCGCCCGTGGCGGACGGTCGCCCGACGCTGCGCTTCGCCCAGCTCAGCGACAGCCACATCGGGTTCCAGGGCACCGCCAATGCGAATGTCACCGATACGTTCACCGAGGCGATCAGCCAGGTGAATTCGCTTGGTTACCAGCCTGATTTCGTCATCCACACCGGCGATCTCACCCATTTGGCCACCCCGGAGCAGTTCGATCAGGTGGCGCAGATGATGCAGGGGCTGAACACCCCGCACGTGTTCACCGTTCCGGGAGAACATGATTCGACCGATGACGCGGGGCAGAAGTATCGTTCGGTGTTCGGCAAGGGCACCCGCGGCGATGGCTGGTACAGCCTCGACATCGCGGGCGTCCACCTGATCGCCCTGGTGAACACGCTGAATCTGCAGACGCTCGGACATCTGGGGCAGGATCAGCTGGACTTCGTGCGCAAGGACGTCGCCGGACTGTCCAGCGACACACCGATCATCGTGTTCAGTCACATTCCGCTGTTCGCGATGTATCCCCAATGGGGTTGGGGCACCGACGATGCCACCGAGGCGCTGAGTTATCTGCGACGGTTCTCCTCCGTCACCTGCCTCAACGGTCATGTGCACCAGCTGTTCACGAAAACCGAAGGCAATATCACCTTCTACAGCGGCACCACCACCGCCTATCCCCTGCCGAAGCCGGGTGACGGGCCCACGCCGAAACCGGTGACGCTGCTGGCGGGAAAGCTGCACGACGCCTTGGGAATCCGCGAGGTGACCTATCAGAAGGGGCAGCAGATGCTGGCGATCAAGGAGCAGACGCTGAAATGACGGGACGTCTCTTATCGCCGGATCTGTTCGCACGCGCGGGAATCAGCGCGAGCCTCGTAGTCAGCGGCTACCTGCACGCCGACCTCTACGGCAGTGGCTACCGCTACATCCATATCATCGGCCCGTCATTCCTGCTGCAGGCCGCCGCCTCGTTCGCGCTCGCAGTGATGGTGCTCGCCGGACCGTGGACATTGCGGGTCGCGGCGGTCGGACTCGCGGTCGGCGCGTTGGGCGCGTTCGTATTGTCGCGCACCACTGGACTTTTCGGGTTCAGCGAGGTGGGTTGGGAACCTGCGCCACAGGCAGCGCTGAGCGTGGGCGCGGAGATCCTCACCGTCATCTTGGGGGTGGCGTCGCTGCTGATTGCCTACCGTGGCGGGAGGAAGACATAACCGAGGCGTTCGCGCAGGGTATGGGAGTTGCGCAGGTCGTGCAGGATGTCGCGGTAGCCGCTGACTCCGATGGTCAGGGGGTTTGTGCTATCGATCTTGCGGGCCAGTCCGAAGGTGGCGGGGTGGGTTTCGGGGACGAAGGTGCCGAACAGGCGGTCCCAGATGATCAGGAACGCGCCATAGTTGTGGTCGAGGTAGTCGGCGTCACTGCCGTGGTGGACGCGGTGGTGCGAGGGAGTGTTGCAGACATACTCGAACCAGCGGGGCAGGCGGCCGACGGTTTCTGTGTGCAGGAAGAACTGGTAGGTCAGATCGATGGTGATCGCGACCCCGATCATCGCCGGGGAGTAGCCGAGCACGGCCAGCGGGATGTTGAAGGCCAATTGCCATGGCGGTGCCCATTTCCGGCGCAGCGCCACCGCGAGATTGAAGTACTGACTGGAGTGATGCACCTGATGCCCGGCCCACATCAGCCGGACGCGATGACTGGCCCGATGCCGGAGATAGTAGAGCAGGTCATAGCCGATCAGCAGTAACGCCCAACTCCACCACTGCGAAGGCATCTTCAATGGTGTCAGGACGTAGAGCGCGGCGATGCCGCCGACCAACGGGCCGATCTGCGTGATGCCGTGAATGATCACCGAGCCGAGCCCGAGTGCGAGACTGTTGATCGTATCGGCGAACCCGTACCCTTTGCCGCCCCGATCACCCGAACCGGCGTCGAGGATACGCACGGCGATTACCTCGATGGCGATGAACACCAGATAGATCGGCACGGCGCCGATCGCGGCCGTCGTCGCGTGCTGCAGGAATTCGGCGAGCGCCCCCACAGCCGTGAAAATAGCATCGGAAGGGGCCGACTGACAACGGTATCGGCGACCAACTGGAAGCTGGTCGCCGATACCGTGTCACGTCAGACCAGTGCGGTGACGGTCCGGCCGAGATGCCGGGCGAAGAACCTGGCCGAGCTGTCGACCTCGAATCCGGGTATTTGGTTGTGCCTGCCGGGGTTGGCGTGCAGTGTCTTCTCCTTCGAGGCGAAAGCGTCGAACAGTGCCAGACCGGCGTGGCGGTCGATTTCCTCGTCGTCCCAGGCGAGCAGGAACTCGATCGGGATGGTGATCCGGCGGGCCGCTTCGGTCAGTGCCTCGTAGACGAAGACCGTGCTGAAATTAGCTGCGGCGATTCGTGATTCGGTTGCCGCCAGCATCACACCGGTCGCGGTGCCCAAGGTGCTGCCGCCGTAACCGATGGGGGCTTGTTCGCCGATCTCGGGTAGCGCTTGCAAGGCATCCACGGTTGCCTGCCATTCCGGCACGGCCCGCTCGGCCAGCGAGGTGTTGTACTCGATGATGATCGGGCCGATCGGATCGCCTGCCGCCCGGGCTCGCAGCATCGCGGCGACCCACCGTTGATCCTGGGCGTTTCGTGGTCGGTCGCCGTGGCCGGGCGCATCGATGGCGGCGACGGTGAACCCATAGACGCTCACGTAATGCTGTGCGCGGAGACAGATTCCGGGCGCTTTCTTGTGTAAGCCGCCGGTGTGACCCAACAAGATCAGGGGCGCGCCGGCCGAGCCGGATGCGGGCGACCACAGCACACCGGTGATCTCACCCACCGTGAATTCGCGTTCGACAACACCGTTCGACGATGTTTCTGTAGTGAAATCCATAGCTCTCACCTTTCGGGATTGTCTTGCCCAACAGACGCTCCCGGCGACACCTACTTCAATCGCCAACCGTGCAGCGGACGGGGAGCACCCACCTGGATACAGCCTTCATGGGTCGCACCTCCTCACGCGTACTCACGGTCCCCCGCACGCTATCAACCCGCCCCTACCTCCCGCTACCGACTTTTCGGACAGCGACATCGAGCCCGCACAGGTGCGTCTCATCGCCCTTCACCGTGCGGAAAGACCTGGTTGCTGACCGACCGGCACACTGTCGTTGCGAAGCAACTCACCGAGTTCACGCACGATCGCCGTGATTTCCCCGGCGGCTTCCGCTGGTTCCAGCGCAGGGATCCGCGCCAGGCGGAGTTCGAGGGACTGTGCGGCACCGTAGCGGGTTCGATGGAATCGCCACCGCTCACCGAACGAGAGCGCGCGCTCGGCGCCGATGATGATGGCGGCCACTGCGGTGAGAACCCTTGGGATCCATTGCGTCTCGCCCGACCAGGGCAGCGAGGTCGCGGCGATGCTCACCGCGAGCGCGACCACGGTCCCGCCGTTGTAGAGAAACGAGTCCAACTTCGGGCTGTGCTGTGCCTTGTACTCTTGGACCGCCGCTCGTATCGCGTCCACATCGCTGGTCATCCAGCTTCCCTTCTGCTCGGCCGAGTCCGCACACGACGTTCGCGGGGTCGCTGCGCCGCGCTCGGTTTACGCACTGCCATGGTGCCGAGCACGGCCGCGGTGAACGCACCGAACGCTTCTTCCTGCCAGTGCGCGTGATGATTGATCTCGAAGTCCTGCCGGTGCCCCCAGGGTCGGTCCGCCGGCGCTCCGTGCAACCCGACCGCCTCGCTACGCGGCGTCCACGGTGCGGACAACCAGTTGCCCATGTCGAAGGGGCGCTTGAGGACTGGGTCGCGGGGGCTGAAACCGACGGCCTCGGTATGCGCGAGGCGGAGTCCATATTGCCCCGTGATCCGCTCCATTTCGGATACCGCCACAGCCGCACCGACCAGGCCCAGACCCGTGAGGCTTCCGCGCAGACGGTCCGCGGCAGCGAGTACCACCAGCGAGCCGAGTGAGTGCCCTATCAGCACGCACGGATGATTGCCGCGCCGCTGCAGATAATCGGCGAGTAGCCGTCCGCATTCGCGAGCCGGTTCCACCACCTTCGGATAGGTCAACCGACCGATCGATCGGTATCGGTTGAGATCGCTGGGCCACAGGAACGGGCCGCGCTGAACCCGCGGATCGGGAGTGATCAACGACGCGACGGAGTTCCACTGCCGCATCGCGTGACCCTGGTCGACGTTGAACCCGTGGACGAACAACAGCATCGGGCGGCCCGGTTCAGGTGCACGTATCTCTTTGACCCGAGCCAGGCGCGGTCCGCCGCGCTCGGCGTACCGAAGAGTCAGGAGCAGGTCGTAATTCACCGGTCAGAGCACTCCCCTGCGCTCGACCAGCCGGGCCAGATCGCGGATCAACCAGGCCACCGGACCGCCGATCGCCACCCCGCCCATGGTTGCCAACACCAGTTCGGCCGCACCCAGGTGAATCACGGAGGCGCCGATAGCCGCGAAGAACCCGGCCCAGCCGGCCGACGTCGCCCGGAGCAACCGGTGCCAGCGGTTCTGCACGTGGATCTGGAAAGCGTCGAGCCTGCGTTCGATGTGCTCGTACACCGCATCAGCAGGCCTGCGCTTCGAGCTCCCTCGTGGTCTGTCTGCCGCTATCTCCGCCCCGGGGTCTTCTCGGTGCCCTGGAATGAGGCCCTGCGCCACTCGCCGATCACCGATAGCGGCGTAGGCGAGAGCGTCACGGAGTTCGTCTGAAATCGGGCTATTCGCTACGCAGACAGCGAAATAGCTCAAAGATTCCGCCAGCTGGCCCGCCAACTGCCGAGACGTCGAGTCATAGCTGAGATAGCTGGGCGAACCAACGGCGGCGATCCGTGACGATTCGACCGGTGACCGATAGGTCTGTTCCACCACTTGCTCGTTCAACCGATTGATGTCCGCACCGAAGTACCGCTCCACGAGCAGACGGTGAAAACCCCCGCGCAGCGGCGTCTGATGCTTGATGAACTCTACGATCAAGAAGGCGAGCACACCCGACAGCGCCGCGAACAACAGGAGCTGCCACAACACGTCCGCGAGTCCAGCCGGTCCGCCGGTTCCGCCCGCTCGGATCAACAGGTTTCGCGCCGACGCCACCCCGAAGGCGATGATCGCCGTTAATGCGGCGACCAAGAGCAACGGGCGAATCTGCCGCAGGGTCTGCACGATACGAAACCATGGTGCGACATTCATTCAGGCTCCGACGATCGACCAGCGACAATCTCGCGCGGAACAACCGAGTTCGATCAGACCTGGCCACCCGCGACCGGGCTATCACCGTACGCTATCGGCCACCCGCAGGCGGGAGTATCGGCCGTTCGATCGACAGCGCGGGTCTAGTTCGCGCTCAGAGCAGTTCGACCTCGTCGTATCCGACGGTCAGGGTGTGCCGGCGCTCCCGCAGCACGTTGCCTTCGCGGTGGACGGTGCCCTCGGCGAAGTCGATGCGTAGCATCGCGCGATGCGAGTAGACCTCGCGCACGACGCCGCAGATCCCGTTGAACGGGCCTGCCGGGAAATGGATGACGTCGCCTGGTGCGTATTCGGTAAACCCCACGCCGCCACAGTAATCCAAGTCAGCGGCGGTCGGTGTGCGGCGATGAGGGTGCTCATGATGCGCCGGACAGCCAGCGGCGCAGGGAGCTCTTGCGGCGGCGGGGTCGGCGGTCCGGGTCGAACCAGTCGGGCAACGGTTCCCGCGCGGCGAGCCAGTCCGGCGGGACCCCGATGAGCGGGCCTGTGCTGGGGGCGGTGCCGGTGTAGGCGGCGACGATGCCACCGGCGATGGCGCTGGTGGTGTCGGTATCCCCGTCTGCCGCAATGCAGGTGGTGATCGCGGACGGGTAGTCGGCGAGATGGGTTGCCGCGACCCATAGCGTGAACGGCACCGTGTTCTGCGCGGTCACCTGGGATCCGTTACCGAGTTCGGCAGCGGCCTGTTCGGCGGAGGCCCCGAGCAGCGTGCGGGCGTGCCGAATCAGTCGGCTCGTCTCGCCGTCGTCGAGATGATCGAGCACCGTCGTGATGAATTCCGTTGGTGTGGGCCGGATTCCACTCAGTCGGGCATACGCGGCGCGACCGGCCGCGAGCGCCACCGCCACCGCCCCGGCCACCCCTTCCGGATGCATGTGCGTCACCTGCGCCGACCGAACAGCCTCGGCGACAACTCTTTTCGGATCTTCGGCGTAGTAGGCGCCCAGCGGGGCGACCCGCATGGCGGCACCATTGCCACAGGAACCCTGACCGTCGTACGCGGCGCCCGCCACTTCCCGCCAGTGCGCGCCGCCCTGTATTCGACGCAACGTACTGACGGCGATGAACCCATAGTCACGGCCCGGATCGAACCGTCGCGCGAAGGCGACGGCCAGCCGATCCTGATCGATCGCACCATGAGCACAAAGCTCAGCGACCACGGTGCAGGCCATCTCGGAATCGTCGGTCCACGCCCACGGCCCCGCTGGGAGATTGCCCACCCGAATATCCTGAATCGACCGTCGCATTATGGGGAACTGCTGACCCAGCGAGTCCCCCACAGACAGCCCATCCAGCGAATCAAGCATCAAGTCGATATGCATCGCAGCTGATCCTAACCGTCGCGCGGCCGGCCGTTCCGCCAGCACGAAGACGTGCGTGCGGCGTACGAACGGCCGGGGTTACCGCCCCGCGATCCCGTCGCGCAGGAGATCGAACGCGTGATTGCTGGCTCGGACGGCCGCCGGGTAGCGGGCTGCGGCGGATTCGCCTTCGACGAGGCGGGTGTGGTTCATGATGGCGAGTTCGCGTTGGACGACGGTCACCTGGGCGGCGAGGAGGCGGGCGGTGAGTTCGTCGAAACCGTTCTCGTGCAACGCAGCTGCCAGGGCGGTTACGCCGCGGGAGGCGTAGCGGCTCAGTCTGGCCGCCAAACTTTCGGTGCCGCTGACCAATTGGAGGAACGCCATGATCTCGGGGGTGTCGTTCAGGCCGGTGTTCGGGTCACGTCGACGCAGCGCTGCGAGGTGGGCTTCGCGGAGTGCGTCCAGCGGCGGCTGGTCGGGCTGCCGGGTGCGGACGGTCCTGGCCGCTTCGTCTTCGTGGTCGGCGAACCGTTGCAGGACAAGGTCTTCCTTGGTCGGGAAGTACGCGAACAGGGTGCGCCGGGAGACCTCGGCCGCGCGGGCGATGTCGGTGATCGAGACCTGGTCGAACCCGGATTCGAGGAACATGCGGATCGCCGTGGCGCCGATCTGCTCGCGGATACGGAGTTTCTTGCGTTCGCGTAGTCCCGTCGGTTCGGTCATGTTCTCACTCTAGCGCAATAGTAGATTAAGTGTATTATTGCATCGAGTCTACTTTCGGAGGATGACATGCGGACTGAAGTGATCGTGGTCGGGGCAGGGCCGACGGGGTTGATGCTGGCCAATGAGCTCACGCTGGCCGGAGTACCGGTGGTAGTGGTGGAGAAAATGAGCACGCGCAGCGCGCAGTCCCGGGCCGGCGGGCTGCAACCGCGCACTGCAGAAGTACTCGACCTGCGCGGAATGCTGGAGCCACTGCTCGACCGCGCGATCCCCCGCGGCGAGTTCGGTGGGCATTTCGCGGGGCTCCCGGTCGAACTGGACTGCAGGCCGTGGCAGACCCGTCATCCGTATCCGGTCGGGATTCCACAGACTCGGCTGGAGGCCTTCCTCGAACAGCGACTGGTCGACCAGGGGGTGCCGGTGCTGCGCGAGTTCGAGGTGTCGGCGATCGAACAGGATTCCGGCGGCGTCACGGTCGGGGATATTCGGGGCAGCTATCTCGTCGCGTGCGATGGTGGGCACAGCACCGTTCGTAAGCTGCTGGGCGTCCCGTTCCCGGGGACCGCGGGCACCATGGCCTCGGCTGTCGCGGACCTGACCCTCGCGTCCCGATCCGACACTGTCCCCACCACTTCCGAACACTTCAGTCAGTACTTCAAGTCCGGCAACGGGTTCTTCACTGTCCTGCACCCCCTCGAGGGTGGCGTGTACCGGTTCATCTTCGGCAAGCTCGACGCCGAACGAACCGATCGCCAAACGCCCGTCACGGCAGCGGAAGTCGACGAGGCGCTGCAGGCGGTGTTCGGGCCCGAGACGCGGCTCGGCGAGTTGCGCGAGGCCTCCCGGTTCAGTGACGCGGCTCGGCAGGTCGAACGCTACCGCGAAGGCAGGGTGTTCTTCGCCGGGGACGCGGCCCACATCCACCTGCCGATCGGCGGTCAGGGCGTAAACCTCGGCATCCAGGACGCCGTCAACCTGGGTTGGAAACTCGCTGCGGCGGTGCATGGTTGGGCACCCGAAGGGTTGCTCGACAGCTATCACAGCGAGCGCTACCCGGTCGCCGCGCGGGTCCTGCGCACCACCCGCGCACAGGGTGTCATCCTCAACGCCGACCAGAACGCGAATATCGCTGCAGTCAGCGAGTTGTTCACCGATCTGCTGCGGCTGCCCGAAGCCAATTACTTTGTCTCAGGCATGATGTCGGGCCTCGACACCCAGTACGCCGGGCTCGGCCCGCGCATGATCGACATCGACCTCACCACACCGGACGGTCCGACCCGGATGAGCCAACTGATGCACTCCGGCCGCGGCCTGCTGCTCTCGCTCGATGACACACCCAGGTCGATCGAGCGCTGGTCCGATCGAGTCGATCACGTCACCGCCAAAGCCGACGGCGACACCACCAGCGTCCTGATCCGGCCCGACGGTTACATCGCCTGGTCGGCCACCGACGAACAACCGCTCGAAACCGCCCTCACCCGCTGGTTCGGCTGAGCACCGCGGCGGTATCGGACTGCCGAATCATCAACCACCGGTCGATGATTCGGCCTGAATTCCGGTCGGCACCGAACACATGACGGCGCCGACCGGAGGTGTAGCGCGGTTGAGGCAGTTGAGACGTATCGATTACCGTCGGTCTTCCCGACCCGCGCAGCTGACGCCCGTTGCGATTGCCGCTACAGGGTGGGCGGGCCCTGGTTGATGCGGCGCATGACCGGGGCGAGACGGTGCAGGGCGTCGGTGGTCATGAGTTGGCGTTCGTCCCACCAGGTGGCGCCTGCTTCGGCGAAAGGTGCGATGAGGTCACGCGCCTTAGCGGGGTCGCCGGGGCTGATGCCGCCCACTACGACATCGAAGTGGTTGTCCTGGTGGTCTTTTCGGTGGTCCTCGGCGTAGGCGATGAGGTCGCGGAGTTCGTCGATAGGTGGCAGGCCGCCGTGTCCGGAGCTGAACAGGGGGACGACGCCGTCCCAGCGGGCAGCTCGGCGGATCGGTCGGCGGTGCGGCCAGAAGCCTGCGATCCAGACGGGTGGGCGGGGGCGTTGGGTCGCGGCGGGCAGCAGGGTGACGTCGTTGACCTGGTAGTGCTTTCCGTCGTGGTCGACCCGCTCGCCAGACCAGTAGCGCTGCAACAGATCCAGGCCTTCATCGAGGCGCTCGGCCAGCAGGACCGGGTCGGTCGGCTCGCCGAAGCTGCCGAATTCGTCGGCGATCGGGCCGCCGAGGCCCGCGCTGAAAATGACCCGGCCACCGCTCAGCGCGTCCAAGGTCGCCACCTGGCGGGCGAGTTGTTCCGGCCGCCGCCGCGCCACCGGGGTGACCAGGGTGCCCAGCTTCAGGCGGGAGGTCGCCAGCGCCGCGGCGGTCAGCAGCATCCACGGATCACCGAACGGCTGCCCCCGACGTGCTTTCTTGTCGAGAACCACGTGGTCCCAGATGAACAGTGCGTCCCAGCCTGCCTCTTCCGCCGCCGACGCCGCCATCGCCACCGTCCTGGCGTCGGCGAAGTCGCCGAAGTTCGGAATGTTGATCGAGAATCGCATACCCGAATAGTGCTGTGCCGGAACGCGGCTGGCAAGCAGATCGGATTCTGCGGCGACGACAGTCGCCTGGCTGTCGCGCGGTGTTCAGCCGCCTACCAGCGATTGGGTGGCGGCTGATCGCGATTTCTGGTGGTGGTCGGCGGCGGTTCCGGTGCTCGATCGCGCCCGCGGGTCACTCCCCAGCCAGTATCCCCAGGATCTGCACTCTGTCTCGGGATCAGCACTCGGAATAGGGCCCTATAGCCAGTGCAGGTCCCGAGAAACAGTGCAGATTCTGGGGATACAGTGGCGAGCGCGGAGCGTTTGGGCGGGATGCGGCTCCTGTACAGGGGTGCGCGACTTCTAGTGCTCAATCAGCCTGCGAAGTGAGCCCTCCAGCCGGTACGCCCAGAATCTGCGCACTCTCTCGGGATCGGCACTCGGAATAGGGCCCTAAAGTCAGTGCAGGTCCCGAGAGAGTGCGCGGATTCTGGGTTCGGCTGGGCGGGGTGGGGGCTGTACACGGTTCGAGCAGAGATCCGCAGTCGCTCTCGGAATCCGCCCGGCGGGCGGGCCCTAATCCGTGTCTGTCCGCCGTGGGTGAACGGTACCAACGGTCAGGCCGCGAATTCGTAAGCCTGGCAACTGGATTGCTTTTGCACCTGTCACGCCACGGGCCGATTGGCACTGCTCGGGTGCGAATGCTCTACCGCCGGTAGATGATCGGACTACCAGGGTAGGGTGCCGTTGGCGTCGAAGTAGCCACCGGTCGGTCCGTCGGGGGTCAGCTGGGCCATTCGGACGATGATCTCGGCGCCCTCTTCGACGGTCTGTGTTCCCTCGTGGCCGTTCAGGTCTGTTGCTGTGTAGCCGGGCTCTACCGCGTTGATTCGCATGTCCGGGAACGCTTTTGCGTATTGGACGGTGATCATGTTGACTGCGGCCTTGGATGCCGGGTAGGCGACTCCCGGGTAGAGGTATGCCGGTGTGTCCGGGGTGGTGACGTGGGTCAGTGAGGCCAGGCCGCTGCTGACGTTGACCACGACGGGTGCGGCGGATCGGCGTAGCAGGGGGAGGAAGGCGTGGGTTACGCGGACTACGCCGAAGACGTTGGTGTCGAAGATCGGGCGCATGATGTCGACGGTGACGGCGCCGGCGCCGATATCGTCGCTGTCGCGGGTTTGTCCTTCGAGGCCGGAGATGCCCGCGTTGTTGATCAGGACGTCCAGGCCGCCGTCGGCCTCGAGGGTTTTCACGGCCGCCGCGACGGAGGCGTCGTCGGTGACGTCGAGGACGACCGCGCGGGCACCCAACTGTTCGGCGGCCCGCCTGCCGCGTTCGGCGTCCCTGCTGCCGAGATAGACGGTGTGGCCTGCCGCGATCAGTCGGCGGGCGGTCTCGAAGCCGAGGCCCTTGTTCGCTCCGGTGATCAGTGTCGTTGTCATGGCTTCAGCTTTGCTTCGAGGATGCGAGCCAGCCAGTCGTCTGCTCTTCCTGGGACTGCTGATACCAGGCACGCCGACCGGGGCGCGGGCAGACTGAGAACCATGGCAACCGCGGAATTCGGGAAGGCAATGCGCCGGTGGCGCGACCGGGTCGCGCCCGAGGCAGCCGGGCTGCCGGCCGGTGGTCACCGACGCGCACCGGGGCTGCGCCGGGAGGAATTGGCACTGTTGGCCGGCATTTCCGTCGACTACATCACCCGCCTCGAACAAGGACGCGCGTCCAACCCGTCGGCTCAGGTCGTCGAGGCGCTGGCCAGAGGTCTCCGATTGTCCTCGACCGAACGCGCACACCTGTTCCGGCTGGCCGGAGTGCCGCTGCCGGACCCGGACACCGTGCCCACCTACATCACCTCGAGCGTGCAACGCGTACTGGACCGACTGACCGGCACTCCCGTCGCCGTCTACGACGCCTCGTGGACGCTCCTGCAATTCAACCAACCGTACGCAGCGTTGATGGGCGAACCCCCCGGACCACACGACAACAACCGCAACGGCGTGTGGCGACAATTCGTCGGCCCCGGCATCGCCTCCCGCCGGACACCGGAAGCCACCCACGCACACGAAATATCCCTGGTCTCCGACCTACGCGCAGCCGCCGCCCAATATCCGGCCGACCTACGCCTACGCAAACTCATCGCAGACCTGCGCGCAAACAGCACCCGATTCGCCGAACTGTGGGACTCCGGCGCGGTCAGCCGTCGCGAGGCCGCGCAGAAGACGATCGATCACCCGCGAGTAGGCCCGGTGACGCTGGACTGCGACATACTCACGGTCGCAGGCAGCGACCTGCGCATCATGATCTACACCGCCGAGCCGGGCACCGAGGACGCCGAACGCCTCGCGCTACTCACCGTGCTCGGCACCCAATCCCTGACCGGATAACGAATCCTCCTGCCACACTGGCGAACCGACGCGGCCCTGGCCGCCCAACTGCTCCCCGGTCGCATCGGACCAGCACACCGATCGAAACATCTATCGCGCCGTAATCGACGGTGGGCTTCGTTCCAGTGCGGAGCTGGCGGGGTGGCTGGCGGTGCGCCCGCGTGACCAGCTCACCTTCTGGAAACCGCGCTAGTTGTCGATCGGGGGAACCTGTCGGTGGGGTCTGGCAGGGTGATATTTCCCAACGTGAGGGAAGTTCGAGGTGGGACGATGACCCGCACAACAGAAGCGGCAGACGACGCGGATATCCGAGGCGTGATCGACAGGTGGGTCGAGGCGTTTCGGAACCGCGATGTGGACGCGGCCATGGCGATTCATGCTGTGGATACGGTGTCGTTCGATATCGCGCCGCCGCTGCGGTACGTCGGGACGGACGAATACCGCAGGCCGTGGGAGGCGACGTTCGCCAACTTCACCGGGCCCATCGAGTTCGAGATCCGCGAGCTGGACATCACCATCGGCACCGATGTCGCCTTCAGCCGCAGCCTCAATCGCATGATGGGCACGCTGCGCGACGGCCAGGAAGCCGACCTCTGGCTCCGCTGGACCGCCTGCTTCCAGAAACGCGACGGCCAGTGGCTCATCGTGCACGACCACAGCTCGGTCCCGACAAACTTCGCGAACGGCACGGCAGTACTGGATCTGACGCCGTAGCGAACTCAGGTGCGAGGCCGGGCGGCGCGCAACCGGATGCCGCTGAAACCCAGTGAACTGGCGGTCGCGGCGTCCCAGAAGTCCCATAGATTAGGCAGGATTCGCAGCTGAATCGCGGCATGCTCATGCAGTTTCAGCAGATCGCCGACTTTATGCGGCGGCGCAAGTGGCTCAACGGGCACCGTTGCCACGTGAGCGTGCGGAACCGGGTCACCGAAGGGACGGAACAGCGCCGCGGGCAGGCGGTATGCGTACAGCGTGACACTGCGTAGCTGGTCGAACCAGCCGTATTCGATGGCGTGCACGCGCTCTCCCCCGCCCGGCCCGATGATGGCCGCGCGATCGGCGGCGGTCGTGTCGGCGGTGATCCAGGCCATCGCGCGTGGGCAGGCACGAGGGAACCAATAGCCGGGGGCTCGGTCCCGGTCCACGGCCCAGACATACGGCTCGGGCTGGCGGGCGGTCGGCGCGGTGTGCGGCAGGAAACGGTCGATGGTCGGATCCTCGGAGAAGTGCAGAACTTCCCCTGGCTCGGGGTACATGCCCCTTCGCTACCACACCAGCGACCGACCGGTGCGGAAACCGAACTCGTCCAACGCGTTACGGGCGGCGCAAATCGGATCGGCGTGGCGGGACGAAACGCTCGGGCGGCGTGGCGCGATGGGCTGGTTATGCGTACCGACCTCACTTGTGGTGAGCGGCGGCAAGCCGTACGACGGCTGGTTGCCGTGTGTCATTCCATGAATCAGCTCATCGACCTGGCCGAAGGCGGCTCGTCGGAGCTGATGATCGCGCAGGCGCACACGACTCGCCGACTACTCCAGGATCTCGTCCTCGACATGATCGCGACGACCTACCCCAACCCCTGATCGGCCGCGCTCCGGCGAGGTCGCCGATATTCGTTCGGCGTGCCGACAATCCAGAGGGGGGACCAGTCCGAACTTAGATGTGTGGGCATCGACGTTTCGGAATGGGATCGGCACGGGCGCACCGGCCGGTGTGTTCGCTGGACCGTCCGGCGCGGCAACGGTGACACTGGGCATTCCGGGCGCAACTCTGCCGGGCCGCACGAACAGCGGGGGTGATGGTTTCGTGTTCAACAAGGTAGCCGCGGCGAGATCGGTTGCGCAGCAATCCATGACCGCGCGGACCAGCGTGGGATTCGCGTGGCGTTTGCGGTGTCACGATGACACCGTGCGGCTATCATTTAGTTAATCGTTCGGGGTACCGGGGGTCGGGTGGTAGCCGAGAGCGGCTCGGCGAGTCATGACAAGGCAGGGGTTGAGTGGCCACGATCGCGCAACTGAGGGCAATTCTCGCGGTGCTGCATATCGACCCAGGCGACGCCGATGCCCCCGCGCACAACGACACCGCGGTCGAACGCGCCAAGCTGGCGGCGCTGCTGCAACGCGTGTTCAGCAGTGAACTGCGCAGCGCGGTCACCAACGCACCGGATCAGAACGAGCTGGCCCGCCGCTGGACCGCGGCGAGCACCCAACCCGCGCTGGACGGCGAAAACGCCACCGAACAGGCTCATTTCGACGCGCACTGGCTACACAACCGGATCGACGCGCTGGCCCCGCGCGACACCTCCGACCAGGCGCCGGTGCTACTCGACGCCGCCGCCCGTGCCGCCGAAGCCGCCCAGGTGCTGCTCTCACTCAGCAGCGGCAACCCGCACGGCGACGGCACCGAATCGCTCTGGCAGACCGCACTCGACGACCTGGCGTCCGCGTTTCACCTGATCAACGACGAGCACAACGCGATCACTCAGCCCATCGAGTAGCCCAGCTCAGCTCCGGCCGACCTTGCTGTGGCTGAGCCGGAACTTGAACATGGCGATCAATCCGCCCGCGACGCCGACGGCGAGCAGGATCAGGCATGGCTTGACGATGTCGGCGAACCCGGCGCCGCGCAGGATGACGTCCTGATACCCCTTCAGCGCCCAGTACTGCGGGGTGAACGGCGACAGCGCCTGGGCCCAGCCGGGCAGGGTGTCGCGCGGGGTGATCGTGCCCGCCAGCCCGCCGATGCCCAGCGAGCCGACCTGCGCCATGATCGACAGCTGATCGATGGTGCGGCACAACGAGACAAGGGCGATGCCGAAGCCCCACGTCGCGACCACCATCGAGGCGGAGATCGGCAGGAGCAGCCAGGTCGATCCCCTGCTGTGCAAGTCCCATAGCGTGAACGCGACCACCCAAAGGATGATCACGTGCGCCACCGAGAACAGCACCGAGGGGAACGACTTCCCGACGATGATCTCGGTCGCGCGCACCGGCGCGGCGCGCAGCCGGTCCCAGGTCCCCCACTCGTGTTCCCGGAAGAACGAGGCGCCGAGCAGTGTCGTGATAAAGAATGCGAACATCACGATGGCGCCTGGGCCCGCCTGTTCGATGCCGCTGGCGTTGGGGAACCCGCCGAAGAAGCGCAGCTGCGCCTTGTTCGCCGGTGCCAGGAACGCCATCAGACCGATCGGCAGCACCGTCATCACGATCAGCTGGGCCGGGTCGGATTTGAGGCGGCGCAGATCCGCCCAGGACAGCGCGCGCACCCGATCAATGGCGGAGTCATGCAACAGCATCTCGGATTCCTTCCACGGGCTGGTCATCGGCGGCGTCGGCCGCACGCATGATCGCCAGGTACGCGTTTTCCAGGTTGGGGTGATGGATTTCGGCGGCCAGCAACTGGTCGGTATCGGTGTCCAACGTGGCGAACAGCTGCGCGAGCAGCTGCCCCGGCGCGTTGGTCGGAATATTCAAGCGCCGTGACTCCAGCACCGCGGCGCCAGGTGCGGCCAGGAAGCCGCCCAGGCCGGCCGGAATGGACTCGGCGAACTCGAGGCTCACCGCCGCCTGTGCGTAGCGCTCGACGAGTTCGGTGGCGCTGCCCTGGGCCAGGATCTGGCCCTGGTGCAGCACCACCACCCGCGCGCCGAGCACCTCGAGTTCCGGCAGGTAGTGCGTCGCGTAAACCACTGCGGCACCCCGGTCGGCGAGGTTGCGCACCTCGTCGAGCAGGTCTTGCCGCGCTGAGACGTCCGCGCCGACCGTCGGCTCGTCGAGCCACAGCACGTCCGGCTCATGCAGCAATGCCATCGCGGTGTGCAGCCTGCGCTGCTGACCGCCTGAGAGCTGGTGTGCGCGAGTGGCGAGGAACGGGGTGATGCCGAGCCGCGTGGCGACCTCGTCGACGCGCGCAGGTAGATCCTTACGCCCAAGGCCCATCAGCCTGCCGTAGAAGGTCAGATTCTCGCGCGCGGTGAGCGTGGGATACACGCCGAGTTCCTGCGGCGCGAACCCCAGCTTGCGGCGCGCCTGCCGCGGCTCGGCCGCGATATCGATGCCGGCGATGCGGACCGTGCCCGAATCCGCGGCGGTGATGCCCGCGACGATCGAAGCCGTCGTGGTCTTTCCCGCGCCGTTGGGGCCGAGCAGCCCGAGTATCTCGCCCGGCCGCACGGTCAGATCGATCCCGGTGAGGACCTGTTTCTTACCGTACGACTTGTTCAGGTCGGCGATCTCCAGCATCCCGCACCTCCTCACTCAGAATTGGCCATGGTGCGCCCCAACCGGCGGCGCCGAGTACCGAAACTTCCCCGGGCACAGCGGCTTCGGAGGAGAACACGTTGACGATGTCGGCGGCGACGGGCGCGATGGGGTTGCTCACGGCACGTCCGCCCGGCGTGTTCGTCAGGTCGGTCCAGAGCCGCGGTGGACGGACCACCACGACGTTCCAGGGATGGTGTCGCGCAACGTATTCCGCGAGACCTTCGACGGCGGCCTTGGCCGCCGCGTAGTGCGGCCACCAGCGTGGCGGCGCGAGTACCGCCTCCGACGAGATCATCACTACCGTCGCACCCTTGCGCAGCCGGGGCACGCACACCGACAGCGGCGCGAACACCAGACGGGTGCTCGCCGCCATGAACTGCGCGGCGGTCTCGACCGCGTCGGGCGCCAGCGGCAGCGTCGGAATCGCCGGTGCGGCAAGCAGAACCACGCCGTCCAGCTGGCCTTCCGGCAGTGCCGCGCCCAACGCCCAACCGTCACTGGCGTCGGCAAGTACCGGCCACAGGCGATCTCGATAGGCGTGTGACGCCGCCGCGAGCACCTCGGGTGCCCGGGTGCAGCTGACCAGCACGCGCGCGCCCTGACTCGCCAAACCCAGTGATACCGCGGCACCTAAGCCACGGCTCCCGCCGACGACCAGGATGGTGCGTCCGGCCAGCTTGTCCGACGGCGGCAAGACCGCGGCCAGTTCCGCCGAATCCGGGCCGGGCACCGATTCCCTGATCAAACTCTGCACGGTCACATCGGCACTCGCACCGCAGCGCATGCCCGCGCGCAAGGTGACGAGACCGGATCGCCGGTCGACCTCGGGTTCGGTGGTCTCGAATTCCACTGCACCGGAACCAGATCCGTGCAGCACGACGGTGCAGGCGACGAGCAGGGCGTCCCGGCCGGGCGTGCACATCCCGGTCCAGTAGCTCGCCCAACCCAGCACCGCCGCAACATGTTCGGGGACCCGGCCGCCGATGACCCGCGACACCAGACCCGCGATCAGCGGATAGTCCACCGAGTAGGACCCGCTCTCCTGGCCCGGGGCCTGCGCGGAATCCCCGGCCAGATCGGCCAAGCCGAGCACCCGGGGCGCGTCCCGGCGCGGCTCGTCCGCGGCGGCGGGACCGCACCACGGCAGCACCGAGCCGAGCCTGCACCGGATGCCGACCACCTCGATACCGCCGAAGCTGACCCGGCCGCGGGCCTCACTCTCCGATACGGTCCAGTCGACCTCGTAGCGTCGGCCCGGAATCGTGGGCTGCCGGAACGTCGCCCGAATATCGCGCACCGCCATCGGATCGGTCGTCTCGGCCAGTGCGGCCAAGGCGAGGGTGACCACCAGCGCACCGTGCGCGACCGGCCTGCCATACGGCGACCGGTGCCCGAAATCGTTGTCCACGTGCAGTGGATTGCGATCGCCGACCGCGGCGGCGTACGTCGCAACATCAGTGTCGGTAACCCGGAAGACCCGCGAGTTCACGACACCCGCTCCTGCCGTGCGGCCGCCACGGAGTCGGCGATCTCGGCGAGCGACGGTTCCGAGGTGAGCGTGCTCTCCGGAAGTTCCACCGCGAAGGCGCGTTCCACCGCGTAGACGAGGCGCACCTGGGCGAGCGAGTCCCAGGTGTCCATGTCGCCGCGGACGGTGTCGGGGCCGTGCGCGGCCGGCTCCCCGACCACCTCGGCGAACAGCTCGAGCAGCTGCTCCATCACATCAGTAGCCATGTTGCATCTGCGCCTCTCGCACATGCGGGCTGCGCGCGAGCGCGCCGCCCGAAAGGTCGTATCCATACACCGACCCCTGTTCGGACTCCGCTTCGAGCGCGAAGCCCTGTCCGGGGTACAGGTCGCGCACCAGCGCGTTGCGGGCGGTCGGGATGTACCGGCCCACCAAGCGCGAACTGCCCTGTGCCAGCGCCCATTCCGCGGCGGCGGCCAGGAGATTGTTTTCCGCGTTCCGGCCGATCACCCGGCAGCTGAGCAGCAGGGTGTCGAGCTCGACGGTGCCGCCGAGATCTTCGGCGAGCAGCACGCCGACGATGCCGTGGTCGGCGAATCGGTCCCGCAGGCGCAGCGTGGCGGCGAACCACTGCGGGTCCTCGGCCATCTTCCTGACCTGGGTCTGGGTGTGCCTGCGGGTGGTCAGGTTGAACTGGTTGGTCTTGGCGATCAGCTGCGCGGCCCGGTCGAGGGTGGTGCTGTTGATCGGCTCGATGGTGGCGACCATCTCCAGGCCCGCGAGGAACTCGTCGAGGTTGTCCGTCGCGGTGCGCTCGGCGGCGGCGAGCGCCTGGTATGAGCGCTGCCTGGTGAAGTCCTCGCTGGACAGCGAGCCCGGATGCAGCCAGGGCAGGGCCGCGAGGGCGGTGGCGAACTTCGCGGGCGAGGCGGGCAGGCACAGCGCGCGCACCTCGGGATGGGCGGCAACCACCTGGGCGCATTCGGCCGGGTTGTCATCGACGAAGGCGAAGCTGTTCAGGCCGAGCCGGATCTTGTCCGAGATCTCCTGGAGCTGTTCGGATTTGGGTCGCCAGTCGGCGACGATGTGGGTGAAGTCCTCGACCCGCAGCACCATGCCGGGGGCCTCGGCGATGGCGCGCAGGGCCAGGTCGCGATCGTTCTTGCTGGCCACCGCGAGCAGCACGCCACGCTCGGTCAGTGCGCGCAGGTAGCGCTGGAAGTCGGCGAACGCCTCGCCGTCGGGGCCGGTGCCGACGCGAATGCCGTCGATGCCGTCGTCGCCGAGGATGCCACCCCACAGGGTGCCGTCGAGGTCGACGACCACGCAGCGCGCGGAGCGGCCGCGGTCGGCGGCGATCGTGTCGGCGATGGCGGCGGCGAGCCACGGCAGGCTGTCCGGCGCGTAGGGCTGGCGCACGCGGTACCAGCTGCGCGGGTCCTCCCACTGACGCAGGCCGACCTGGGCGGCGAGCTGTTCGACGTCGACGAAAAGCACACGGCCCGCGGCCTGTTCGGCAAGGCGCGCGTTGATCTCACGCACCCGGTACGACAGTGACTGCGGCGCACGCCATGCCGCCGGTCCATAGGCGTCTACCGCGGGCGGCGCGAAACCGAGTTGGACCACCCGTACTCCGGAGCGCGCGGCAGCGTCCCAGAGCCCGACCCACCGGTTGACGGTCTCGTCCACCGTGCCGGTGACATCGTGGTGCGTACCGGACAGCACCACGTAGTCGCCCTCACGGAACGGTGTTTGGGGCGCGAGCAGTACCTGCTCGACCTGACCGAACGGGAATTCCAGGAGTTCCGGCGTGAGACCGGCGCGTGCGCCCGCCAGCGGCAGCAGTTCGGCGAGGAAGTCGGTGGTGTAGGTGGCCAGCAGCGCCATCCGCACCGCGACACCGGGCACGCCGGGTTCGCGCGCCGGCGATTTCGCGCGTTGCGTCCACGCCACGTAGCCGTCGGCGGGGGAAAGTTCTACTGCCACATCGGTTGTCATGTCTACTCCCGCTCCGTGCGAGGGTGGTGCGCGAAAGCCAGGTGCTTGCCCTCGTATTCGGCGAGCGACAGCAGCGTCTCGGCAATGTGCGCGGTCTGTACGGTGCCGCCCGCGGCGGCCCGCATCCTGGCGTGCATCAGCAGCGGTGGCAGCTTGCGCCACTGCGTCACCGCACGTTCCCAGTGGTCGCGTCCGGCCGCGTCTAGCAGTTCGTCGTCGAGGTCGGACGCCCACAGCAGCAGCTCACGCTGGCGCAACGCCTGCCAGAGATCGTCGAGCTGAGTGAAATCGTCTGGCGTCGAGGCGAACTGGTAGCGGCTGGCCAGCGCGATGAGCGCGTCGGCGCCCACCAGTCGATCCTCGCGCGGCGACAGCGGCGCGACCGGATGGGATTCGAGCCACCGATAGGTCTTGCCGACGTGAATCGCGTCCGAACCGGCCATCGCCCGTTCGCGCAGCAGCGCGACAGTATCGTCCTGGCCGAGCCCGACCGACCATTCGCGCAGTTCGGCCGCCGAGAGCACCGGAATCCGTTGCCCGGTCTGCTTGCCGAGCTCGGTGGTCATCGTCAGCGGATCCTCCACCACCCAGCCGTCGATGGTCTCGACGATGGCCAGCCAGTGCGGGGCGTGCCAGCGCTGGTGCCCGTGCTGCCAGGGGAGGTGGAAGATGTCGGCGAGCAGCACCACCGAACCGTGCTCGGCCACTTGCTCTTCGAGCGCGTGATAGGTGGTGGCCCAGTCGTCGTCGCCGTTCACCCGCAGGCCGAGGGCGGGCAGCGGCGGGGTCGCGTCGTGCTCGAACAGCAGCAGGTCGTCCTCGGCGGGACTGACCGCCAGGGTCGGTCCGCCCGCGAGTAGCGGCCGCCACCATCGGGTTTCGCCGCGAGCCACCAGCGCGCTCGCCAACGCCGCGGTGAAGCAGGTCAGCTTGTCGCCGTGGGTGGCCAGGGCCGTGGTCATTTCGCGCCCCGGAGGGTGCCGTCGAGGTAGGCGGTGCGCGAGGCCGAACGCTGGATCTTGCCGCTGGAGGTACGCGGAATCGCGCCGGGGCCCAGCAGCACCACCTCGTGCACACCGACGTCGTGGATGCTGAAGATGGCCTGGCGCACCGCGTTCCGCAGTTCCTGCGCGGTCGTCTCGTCGTCTGACGGGATCCTGGCCTCGATCAGCACCACGATCTTCTCCTGCACGCCGACCTCGACGGAGAAGGCCGAGCAGCGGCCGGGCAGCACCAGCGAATGCGCCTGCTCGGCGGCGTCCTCGAGGTCCGGCGGATAGTAGTTGCGGCCGTCGATGATGATCAGATCCTTGAGCCGGGTGGTCGGATAGACCTCGCCGTCGTGCAGGAACCCGATGTCGCCGGTGCGCAGGTAGTACTTGCCGTCGCGCGGTGAGAGTTCGCCGCGGAAGGTGTATTCGGTCTCTTCGGGCCGGTTGTAGTAGCCGGTGCAGACGGCCGGGCCGGACACCCAGATCTCGCCGAGCCGGTCCTCGGGCAACGCCAGCTTGGTCTCGGGATCCACGATCTGGATGGTGGTGCCCGGTGCCGCGGCGCCGCCGCTGACGATGTCCGCGCCGTCCTTGGCGACGACCACCTCGCCGGTGGCGAGCGCGTCCCGGTCCACCGTGATGGTCTCGACGCCGGACAGGGTGCGCCAGTTCACCGACACGATCAGCGTCGACTCCGCCAGCCCGTACCCGGCGATCAGCGTCGAGCGAGCCAGGCCGTTGTCGGCGAACTTCGCGTAGAACTTGTCGATAGTGCTCACCCGCACCGGCTCCGCGCCGGAGAGGGCATAGCGCCACCGGCTCAGGTCGATGCCTTCGAGTTCCTTCAGCCCGATCCGCTCGGCACACAGCTCGTAACCGACGTTCGGGGAGGCCGCGAAGACCTGCGCCGGGTTGTCGCTGATCGCCTGCAGCCAGCGTTCCGGCCTGCGCAGGAACGAGGTCGGCGACATCTGCACCACGCCGTGGCCGCTGATGATCGGCATGATGACGCCGACCATCAGGCCCATGTCGTGGAACAGCGGCAGCCAGCTGACGAAACCGACCTCGTCCTCGGCGGAAATGCCGACGTGGTACATCATTTCGTAGACCTGCCTGGCGTTGTCCAGCAGTCCGCGATGCGGCACCATGACGCCGGCGGGCGTGCGGGTGGAGCCGGAGGTGTACTGCAGCAACGCGATCTGCTCGCGGTCCACCAGGACCGGCTCCCAGTCGATCGCGAGCTTCTCGTCGACCTCGCCGGTGGTCACGATGAGCCGGGTGGTGTCGGTCGGCGAATTGTCCAGCCACGCCGTCACATTCGATAGCGCGCCGTCGGTGGTGACGATGCAGGCCGGGTCGGCGTCGACGCAGACCGCGTCGATGCGGCCGTTGGAGTTGTGCGCGCTCGGCGGGTACAGCGGCACCGCGATGATGCCGGCGTAGAGGCAGCCGAAGAACGCCTTCACATACTCCAGGCCCGGCGGCAGGAGCAGCACGGCGCGGTCGCCGGGGTGCGCGACCTGGAGCAGGGTGGCCGCGTATGCCCTTGCCGCACGGTCGATCTCGGCATAGGTCAGCGACTCGGTCTCACCGTGCTTGGAGGTCGAGTCCGGGTAGCTGAGGAAGCTGTACGCGACCTTGTTCGGCCGCTGCGCGGCCTGATTCGTCAGTGCGCGCACCAAAGTGTCGTACTCGAGCGCGCCCCCGGTAAGCAGTGTTGTGGTCATACTCCGACCTCCTGTGGTGACGGCGCGGCGAGGAAGCCGACCTTCCGGAAGTAATCCAGGTAGCGGATGAACAGGTCGCGGGATACCGGCGGGCAGTGCACGCCGGCCCCATCCAGTGCGGTGACGGCCTTGTCGACGTCGAACTGGATCAGCGGGGTGAGCCCGTCGTTGGCGCTCAACAGGCTCAGCACGCTGAAGGACGCCGATCCGGGGCCCGCGCCTGCGGCGTGGGCGGCGATCGCGTCGCGCCACTGGTCGAGGGCGACCAGTCGCACCGGCCAGCCGCTTTCCCGCAGCCAGCCGATGGCGTCGGTGAAGCTGCACGGCTGTGGGTTACGCAGGTGGTAGATGTGGGTGCCCGGCCGCGGGGCGCGGGCCAGTTCGACCATGGCCGAGCCGGTGAAGTCGGCGGGGGCCAGGTCCACCGCGAAGTCGACCTCCGGTGCGAGACCCACTTCCTGGCTGGCCTTGACCAGCAGCCAGAAGAAGTCGCTGGTCTGGCAGGCGCCGGTGCGGCTGTCGCCGCCGATGCGGCCGAGCCGGAACACGCTCACTGGCAGGCCGCGCTCCCCCGCCTCGGTGACCAGTCGCTCGGAAACCCACTTGCTGCGCAGGTATCCGAGGGACAGCTGCGAGGGGTCCTGTGCCGGTAGCGGTTCCGCGACCCGGCCGTCGACCGCGTCGCCGGGGCCGAGGACGTAGAGCGAGGACACGAAATGCAGTGGCGCGCCGCTGGTTCGGGCCAGCGTGATGAGCTCCTGGGTGCCCTGGACGTTGGCCGCCTCCAGCACCCGGTACGGCAATGCGAAGTTCACGTGCGCGCCGTTGTGATAGATCGCGTCGATGGTGTGACCGAGCAGCAGGAACTGCTTCTCGGACAGGCCGAGTCGCGGCTCGGCCAGGTCGCCGAGCACCGGGATCACCCGGTCGAACGCGTCGCGCGGCAGCTCGTAGCTGTCGAAGGTGGCGGCCAAGCGCGCCAGGCCCTCTTCTCGGCTGTCGGCCCGCACCAGGCAATGCACGCGGGAGTCGGTGCGCGCCAGCAGTTCATGGAGCAGGAAGGCGCCGACGAAACCGGTCGCGCCGGTGAGCAGCACCTCGCCGGTGCTGGGCGGGGTGACCGTCCACGGTGCGGCGGGCCACGATTCGATCGCGGCGGCCACCTCGGCTTCGAGGTCGATCACGTCCTCGGCCGCGGTCTCGCCGGCCAGCAGCGCGACCACGCCCGCGACCGTGGGGCGGGCGAACAGCGAGCCGAGCGGAATGTCCTCGCCGAAGGTCTCTTTCAGCCGCAGGATCAGTTGAGCCGCCAGCAGCGAGTGGCCGCCGAGGTCGAAGAAGTTGTCTTCGCGGCCCACCCGCGGGATGCCGAGGACGTGCGCGAAGACGCCGGCGACGCGCTGCTCGAGTGGAGTTCGCGGCGGCTCGTACTCCAAGGTGTTGCGGCGCAGGATCGGGGCGGGCAGTGCGCGCCGATCCAGTTTTCCGTTGGTGGTCAACGGGAATTCGTCGAGCACGAGGACGGCGGCGGGCACCATGTGCTGCGGCAGCCGGCGCGCCAGGTGGGCGCGCACGTCGACGACCAGATCGTCGCGGGCCTTGACCCGCAACGGATCCGAGATGACGAGGTCGTCCGGCCATTCGGTGTCGCGCGCACCGGGGATGGACGGCAATGCCACCTCCCAGCTGGTCACCACGACGTCGTAGCGACCGCCCGGGCGGCGCAGCGCCTCGATCCGGTAGGGAACCCGATCGGCCAGGGCGAGATAGTCTTCCGGGCTGACGCCGCCGGAATCGGCGAGCGCGGCCCGGATCTGGGCGGCACTGGCCCGGCCGCGCTGCAGCTCGGCGACGACGGCCAGCGGACCGGCTACTCGGGCGTCGAGGACGTCGGCGACGAGTACCGCTGCGGGACGATCGCGTTCGAGCAGATCGGCCAGCAGCTGCGGCGTGGTCGTCGCGTCGAGCAGCTTCGGCCGCACGGGCAGGCCGCGCTGGCCCGCGAACAGCACGGCGTCGTAGCGGAAGCGGGACATCTCGTTGAGGTATTCGCCGCGCTTGAGCCGGATCCTGGATCCGGCCAGCGTCGGGTGGGTGGCCACGAAGTCCTCGAAATACCTCGGCGCGATCACCAATTCGGCATCCCGGTCGAGGGCGGCGCGCACGGCGGGCGCGAGCTCGGCGGCACCGGCGGACGGCGCGTTGGTCGCCTCGACAGTGGCGTGGAACGACTCGCTCAGGGTGAGGTCGCGGACGTCGCCGACGAACAGGACGCCTTCGGGAGCGAGCAGGCCGACGACCGAGTCCAGCACGCGGGTCAGGTAGTCGGCGCTCGGGAAGTACTGCACCACCGAGTTGATCAAGATGACGTCGTACGGTCCGGCGACGTCGTAGGGCAGCTCGTCGGCGGCGCACCTGTCGAGCCGGACGTGCTGGAGGTCCGGATTGCCCGCGACGATCTTCGTCCGCACGTTCTCGATGGCCGAGGCGGAAACGTCGGTGGCGTCGTAGACTGCGCACTGCGGTGCGAGCCGGGACAGCAACAGACCGGTGCCACAGCCGATTTCGAGAACGCGCTGCGGTGCCAAGGTGCGCACTGCGGCGACGGTCGCGTCGACCCATTCCCGCATGTGCTCCTCGGGGATGGCGGCGTTGGTGTAGGAGTCGTTCCAGCCGGAGATGTCGAAATCGGCGTCGCCGTCGTGGCCTTGGCGGTAGGTGCTGTTGAACACGATCTGCCAGTTGGCGACCTGGTCCTGTTCGGCTTCGGCCGCGTCGGCGGTGGCGTCGCCCGGCGTGAAATAGGCGACCAGCGAGAGGCTTCCGCCGGTGTCCTTGCGGGCCAGCACCACCGACTGATCGACGCCGGGGTGCGCGGTGATGGCCGCCTCGATCTCGCCGAGCTCGATGCGGAAGCCGCGCACCTTGACCTGCTGATCGATGCGGCCGAGGTATTCGAGATCGCCGTCGGCGCGGCGGCGGGCGAGGTCACCGGTCCGATAGACGCGTCGGCCGAGGACCGGGCTTTCCACGAACCGTTCGGCGGTGAGGTCGTCGCGGTTCAGGTACCCGCGACCGACGCCGGGCCCGGACACCAGCATCTCCCCTGCCACGCCGTCCGGCACCGGACGGCCCGCCGGATCGACGATCAGCACGCCCAGATCGGGCAGCGGGACGCCGATCAGGCTGCCCGCCGCCGACACCACGTCGGCGCGGGTGAGTTCGCGATAGGTGACGTGCACGGTGGTCTCGGTGATGCCGTACATGTTGACCAGCCGCGCGGACTCGCCGAACCGATCGAACCACGGTGTGAGCGTGGACAAATCGAGCGCCTCGCCGCCGAACACGACCCAGCGCACCGCGAGTTCGGTGCCCGGCGTGTTCTCCAGCGCGCGCAGCAGTTGGGTGAACGCGGACGGTGTCTGGTTGAGCACCGTGACCTGTTCGCGCGCAAGCAGTTCCGCGAACTCGGCGGTGGACCGGCTGACCGGGCCGGGCACCACGACGAGCCGTCCGCCGTAGAGCAGCGCGCCCCACATCTCCCAGACGGCGAAGTCGAAGGAGTACGAGTGGAACATCGTCCACACGTCCTGCGGGCCGAAGTCGTACCAGCGGGTGGTGGTCGAGAACAGGCGAACCACGTTGGCGTGCTCGATGACAACGCCCTTCGGGACGCCGGTGGAGCCCGAGGTGTAGATGACGTAGCACGGGTCGTGCGGCTCGGCCTTCTCCAGCGGGAGATCGGGCACGGCCTCGGCGCCTTGCTCGTCGATGAGCAGGAGTTCGGGGCCCGATTCCGCGGTCGAGACCAGCGCGCTGTGGCTGATCACCAGTCGCGCACCCGAGTCGGCGATCATGAATTCGATCCGGTCGGCCGGGTACATCGGATCCAGCGGGACATAGGCGGCACCCGCGCGCAGTACCGCGAGGATGGCGACGACCACGTCGGCGGAACGGTCCAGGTGGATGCCGACGAACGAACCGCGGCCCACACCGCGTCCGCGCAGGCGCTGGGCCAGCTCGTCGGCGGCTGCGGCGAGTTCGCCGTAGCTCAGGGCACTGTCGCCGAAGGTGAGGGCCACCGCGTCGGGCGTTTGGATCGCCTGCGCCGCGAAGAGTTCGTGCAGGGTCAGCGCGGGCTCGGCGGAGGGCTCGGTGGGCAGTGCCGCGGCGATCGCGCGGTCCCGTTCGTCGGCCTCGAGGAAGTCGAGTTCCGGCAGCGCGGTGTCGGGGTCGGCGACCACGGCGGTCAGCAGGGCGACGAAGTGCCGGGCGATGGCGGCGACGGTCGGCTCGTCGTAGAGGTCGACGTCGTACTCGAACGCGCCGAACAACTCCGCGCCGACCTGACGCAGGGTCACCAGCACGTCGAATTTGGTAGTGCCCGAATGGACTTCGATGTACTCGGCGCTGAGTCCGGGGATGGCGAGTTCGGGCAGCGAGGTGTTCTGGAACACGACGGCGGTGCGGAACAGTGGCGAATGGCTCAGTTCCCGATCGGGGCGCACGTGCTCGACGACTAGGTCGAACGGCGCTTCCTGGTGGTCGAACGCGTCGAAGACGACGCGCTGCTCCCTGGCCAGCAGTTCGCGGAAGGTCGGCGCGCCGGACAGATCCGTGCGCAGTGCCAGCGCGTTCACGAAGAACCCGATCAGCGGCTCGATCTCGGGCCGGGTGCGCCCGGCGATCGGCGTACCGACCGTGATGTCCTCCGCGCCGGTGTAATAGCGGAGCAGCGCTTTGAATCCCGCCATCAACCCGATGAACAACGTGGCGGGCCGGTCGTTCACCCTGACCTCGTCGACGAGATGCCGCAGGCCGGACAGCACCGGTGCCGGAATGGTGAACAGCACTCGGGCGCCACGGTTTTCCGGCTCGAGCGCACGCGGCCGGTCGGGATGGAAGGTCACCAGCGGCGGCTCGTCACCGAGCACGCCGCGCCAGTAGTCGAGATCGGCGCCGAACTTGTCCTGCTGCGCGAGATCCTGCAGCCAGGTCGCGTAATCGGGATACTGCAACGGCAATTCGGGGAGTTCGGGCAGGTGCTTGCCCGCCGTGAGATCGGCGTAGGCGGACATCAATTCGGTGGCGAACACGCCGAGCGACCAGCCATCGGAAATGATGTGGTGCATGGCGACGGCGAAGATCGCGTCGTCCTCGCTCAGCCGCACCAGCAGCACCTCGACCAGCTGACCGGACAGGTCGAACACGGTCCGGCTGAACTGCTCGACCTGCGCGGTCGCGTCCGCGAGCGGCCGCTCCGCATCCAGCTGCGACGACGCCACCATGGTCATCGGCAACGGCGCCACCGGTCCGACCACCTGGACCGGAACTCCGTCGCGCACTTCGATGCTGGTGCGCAGCGACTCGTGCCTCGCGACGACCAGCGACAGCGCGCCCTGCAGGGCCGCGATGTCGAGGTGGCCGCGCAGGCGCAGCGCCAGCGGCATCGTATAGGTGGCCCGATCCGGGAACAGCTGCTCCAGGAACCAGATTCGCTGCTGCGCGGCCGAAAGCGGCGCGGCGGCGGTGGGATCGGTGCGGCGCGGGATTCCGGCCCGCGCCGTGCCGCCGGCGGCCCAGCGCCGCAGCAACGCGCGGCGCGATGCGCCCGTATCGACGACTTCAGGCATTGTTGCTCCGTTCTTCGGCCGCCCCCGGCTGGTTGAGCAGCAGCTCGACCTCGCTGTCGGACAGCTCGTCCAACCGCTGCATCAGGTGCGCGGCGATGGCGTCGGCCATCCCCGCGGCTGTCGGGCTGGCGAACAGCTCTCCGAGTGCGAGATCCAACGGGAAGATGGACCGCAGCTGCGTGGCGACGTGCACGGCGAGCAGCGAATCGCCGCCCAGTTCGAAGAAGTTGGCGTCGTTGCCGACCTGTTCGATGCCGAGCGCCGCGCACCACACCGCGACGACCTGGTTGCGCACCGAGACCACGAAGTCGTCCTCGTCGGAGGGCGCGGTGGGCTCGCTGTCGACCGGTGCCGGTGCAGCGGGCCGGATGGGATCGATGCGCCGCGGTTGACTCGTTGTGACCTCGGGCGGGTCTACCCAATAGCGCTTCAGCGCAAAGGGATACGTCGGCAAGCTGACCGAGGCCGGTGTCTCGCCACCGTAGATGGCGTCGAAATCGACTGCTACACCGGACAACCAGAGCCGTCCCGCCGCATCGACGATCGCCGTCTCCGGCGCGCCCGCGCCGAGACCGACGCCGAGGGTGCCGACGGTCGCCGAAGTGCGATCGGCGGTGCGCAGGAACGAGACCAGGGACTTGCCCGGGCCGACCTCCAGCGCGACGGTCCCCTGATTCCGGTCTACCAAGCCGGTCGCGGCCTCCCGGAAACGCACGGTGCTGGTCATCTGCCGGGCCCAGTAGGCCGGGTCCACCGCCTGCTCGGCGGTGATCGGCGCGCCGGTGACGTTGGACCAGAACGGCACCCGCGGTGCCTGACGCGGCACCTTTCGCACGAGTTCGGCGAAGCGGGCCGCGGCCTCGTCCATGAGCGGAGTGTGGAAGGCGTGCCCAACGGGCAGCAGGGAGCTCGGCACGCCCTCCTCGGAGAGTTCACCGGCCAGCCGGAACAGGGCGGCGGGCGACCCCGCGACGACGCAGCGGCTGGCGGAGTTGTCGGCGGCGAGCCAGACGTCGTCCGGCAGGCGCTCCGCGATCACGTCCGCGCCCTTGGAGATCGCGAGCATGCCGCCGGGCGGTGACGCCGCCATGATCCGGCCGCGCTCGACCACCAGTGCCAGCGCGTCGGGCAGCTCGAAGACGCCCGCGATGGTGGCGCAGACGAGCTCGCCGAGGCTGTGCCCCAGCAGTTCCCGGGGTTCGGCGCCGAACTCGCGCCACATTCCGGCCAGCGCGTACTCGACCGCAAACAGGGCGACCTGAGACTGTTCGGTGCCTTCTGCGTGGCGGACGGCGGCGTCCAGGTCGAAACCGGTGCGCTCGCGCAGGATGTCGGCGCAGGCGCGATACCGGTCGCCGAACGAGCGGACCTTGTCGGCGAGTTCGAGGACGGCGGCACCGAGCGCGACGCCCTGGCCGGGGAACAGCCAGGCGAGCGCTGGGGCAGGCAGGGCCTCTCCCGCCGCCGGCTTACGCAGTGCGGCCGCAGCTTCCGCCGTCGTGCTGGCGACCACCATGCGACGATGTGGGAAACGGCGACGGCCGTGCGCCAAAGTCTGTGCGACAGAGGCCAGTTCCGCGTCCGTATGATCCAAGTGCTCGGCAAGCCGAGCCGCGATCCGGTCGGCGTCCTGTGCGGTGCGGCCCGAGATCAGCAGCGCGCGCGGACCAGTCCGAGCCGGGGCGGCCGCCTGCGTCGGCGGCTGTTCGACGATCACGTGGGCATTGGTCCCGCCGATGCCGAAGGCGCTCACCGCCGCGCGCCGCACGTCAGCCGACCAGGTCCGCAGTTCGGTGTTGACGAAGAACGGCGTTGCCGCGAAATCGATTTCGGGGTTCGGCCGGGTGTAGTTGAGGCTGGCCGGGATACGACCCTCGCGCACCGCGAGCACCGCCTTGATGAACCCGGCGACACCGCCCGCGGAGTTGAGGTGGCCGACATTGGATTTCACCGAGCCGAGCGCGCAATACTGTGCGGCCTCGGTGTGCTCGCGGTAGGCCGCGCTCAGCGCGGCCACCTCGATCGGGTCACCCAGTTTCGTGCCGGTGCCGTGCGCTTCGACGTAGCCGATGGTGTCCGCGCCGATTCCGGCCGCCGACAACGCTTCCCGGATGACGGCCCGCTGCCCGGCGATGCCGGGGGCGGTGAAGCCGATCTTGTTGCCGCCGTCGTTGTTCACCGCGGAACCGAGGATCACGGCGTGGATGTGGTCCCGGTCCGCGATGGCATCGGCGAGTCGCTTGAGCACGACAACGCCGACACCCGAACCGAACACGGTGCCGCCGGCGTCGGCGTCGAACGCGCGGCAGTGACCATCCGGCGAGAGGATCGACCCCTCCTCGTAGATGTAGCCCGCCTCCTGCGGCACCTGCACGCTCGCACCGCCGGCCAGCGCCACGTCGCACTGGAAGTCGAGCAGCGCCTGCGCGGCCTGATGCACGGCGACCAGCGAGGTGGAGCACGCCGTCTGCACCGCGACGCTCGGCCCGGTCAGGTTCAGCTTGTAGGAGACCCGGGTCGCCATGTAGTCGGAGGCGTTGCCGTGCAGCGCATGCAGCTGCGAACTGGGTGTCTGGAACAGGCTCGCGTGCGCGACCAGGTTCCGCAGCAGGTAGGTGCTGATGCCCGCGCCCGCGAAAACACCGACCGGGGTGGGGTTTTCGGCCGCGATGTGCCCGGCGTCCTCCAGCGCCTCCCACGCGCACAGCGTGAACAGGCGATGCTGCGGGTCGGTGAGTTGTGCTTCGCGCGGGGGCATGTCGAAGAACTCGGCGTCGAACTTGTCCGCGTCCGCCAGCAGCGCGCCCGCGTGCACGTATCCGGCGGGCGGGTCGGCGGGCATGGACTCCGGGGCGAGCGGGCGCACCGATTCGCGTCCCGCGCACAGGTTGTTCCAGTAGTCGGTGACGGTGTCCGCGTCGGGGAACCGGCAGGCCATGCCGATTACCGCGACCCGGAACTCGTTGTCGTCGTGTGTCATCGCTGGCTCCCAACGCTGTCGGGCAGGGTCTCGGTGGCCTGACGGTGGGCGCGGCGGCGGGCGGCGGCCGCGCGCCGGTCCTGGCCGCGGTCCGCGTCCTCCTGCGGTGCGGTGCGCCCGGCCAGTGACTTGGCCAGCCCGTCGACGGTGGGCGCCGCGAACAGGTCGGTCATCGCCAGGTCCACGCCGAGGCGGCGCTCGAGCAGCCCGCGGACCCGGGCCAGCGCGAGCGAATGACCGCCGAGGTCGAAGAAGTTCTGCCCGAGACCGATCTCGCGGTCGAGCACCTCGGCCCAGACTTCGGCGACGACGCGTTCGAGTTCGGTGCCCGGCGGCGTGTACACCGGTGCCGCGGCCGGGGCGATCTTGGGCAGCTTGGCGCGGTCGAGCTTGCCGGTGAGGCCGCGCGGCAGGCGGTCCAGGACCATGTAGGCGGACGGAATCATGTAGTCCGGCAACCGAGTACGCAGGTAGGCCGACAGCTCGAGATAGTCGGGCTCGAGCGGGCCGTCCTGGGTGAGGTAGGCGACCAGCCTGGGCACATCGGACTCGGCGTCGAGCACCACGGCGGCCTCGGCGACCGTCGGGTGCGAGCGCAGGAATGTCTCGGCCTCACCGGGTTCGACCCGGTGGCCGCGGATCTTGACCTGACGGTCCTTGCGGCCGACGAAGACCAGCCGGCCGTCGGGCAACCGCCGGGCGAGATCGCCGGTCCGGTAGTACGGAACGCCGTTGGGGCCGGTGCCGAATACCTTCTCGGTGAGTTCCGGCCGATGCCAGTAGCCGAGCGCGACGTACGGGCTGCGCAGTGCGATCTCACCGTAAACCTCGGTGGGACGGCCACTTCCGTCGACCAGGTCGACCTCGACGCCCTCGACCGGGTGGCCGATCGGCACCCCGGCGCGGTCGGCGTCCTCGGGAGTGATGATGTGCTGCAACGCGACCGAGCATTCGGACGGGCCGTACAGGCTCACCAGACGGCAGGCCGGGGCGAAGTGCTTGCCGAAGTCGACGACGTCGCCGCGGACCACTTCCTCGCCGCCGAGCGCGACCAGGCGCAGCGCGTCCGGCACCCAGGGGCCGTCGGTGTCGCCGAGCAGGTAGCGGAAAAGCGTTGGGGTGCAGTGCAGCACGGTGACCCCGGCGCGTTCGATCTCCTCGCGCAGGCCCGCGGGGCTGAACAGGTGCGGGTCGATGACGTACAGCTCGGCTCCGGCCACCGCCGCGCCGAAGGAGTTCAGCACACCGGCGTCGAAGGTGTAGCGGGCGGGCGCGGCCACCACGTCGTCGGGTCCGATGCGCAGTCGCCGGGCATAGGTGACCGCGTGGGACAACGCGTTGCCGCGGCTCTGTGCGACACCCTTGGGGCGGCCGGTCGAGCCGGACGTGTGCAGGATGTAGGCGAAATCATCGGCGCTGATATGGGATTTCGCCCAGGTCGACAGGTCGTTGGTGGGCACCGTGCTCAGCGCGGATTCCGGTTGATCGGTGCGCCCGGACACGGTGAACACATGTGCCCCACCGGCGACCGAGCGGGCGAGGTCGGCGAGCGACGGATCGCACAGCAGCGCGGAGACGTCGGCCTCCTCCATGATCTCGATCAGCCTGGCCTGCGGCGCACGCGGGTCGAGCGGGACATACGCGACACCGGCGCGCAGGGCAGCCCAGACCGCGACGAAACTTTCCGGCGTGTGGTCGTAGAGCAGCGCCACACGGCTGCCGTCCAGGCCGGCGCCGATGAGTTCCTTGGCGATGCCCGCGGTGATCATGTCGAGTTCGGCGAAGCTCGTGGTGCGGTCGCCGGCGCGCAGAGCCGGTGCGCCGCCGCGTAGATCGATCACGGCGTCGAGCCGATCGATCAGCCGCTCGTCCGGTTCGGCCTCGGGGACCATCGGGACACCCGGCAGAGTCCAGATCGCCTCGGCCACAGCCTGATCCGCGTTCTCCAGACCGACCTCGCCGACGAGCTGCTCAGGGTTCGAGACAACGCTGGCGAGCGCGGTCGCGTAATGCCGCAGTGCCCGAACCGCGGTCGGCGCGTCGTAGAGGTCGACGCTGTATTCCAAGGTGAGCTTCGTCGGGCCGTCGGTCTCGTCAACGGTGAGGTCGAAGTCCATCTTGGCCGTCGCGCGGGGCGCGTCAACCAGTTCGACGTCGAGGCCTGCCATGTCGAGTGCCGGTGCGGGCGTGTTCAAGTAGTTGAACATGACCTGGGCGAGCGGGGTGCGGCTCATGTCCCTGGTCGGCACCATGGCCTCGATGACCTTCTCGAACGGCAGGTCCTGGTTGGCGTGCGCGGAAAGCACGGTCTTGCCTACGCGCGCCACCAGCGCGGCAAAGGTCTCGTCGGGATCGACCTCGGTGCGCAGCGCCAGGGTGTTCAGGAAGCAGCCGACCAGCGGCTCGACGGCCGAGCGGGTGCGCCCGGCGATCGGCGAGGCGACGATCAGATCCTGTTGGCGGGTATACCGATTCAGCACGGTGTAGAACGCGGCGAGCAGCACCGCGAAGGTGGTGACGCCGCTGCGGGCCGCGAGCGCCCGCACTTCGGCCATCACCTGCGGGTCGACGGCGAGCCGCTCGACCGCGCCGCGAGAGCTGCGGCGCGCGGGACGCGGCCGGTCGCCGGGGATTTCGGTGACCGTCGGGTCGGCCAGCTCGGTGCGCCAGAAGTCCAGCTGCCCGTCGAGTCGGCCGGCGTTGCCGCGCTGCCAGCCCGCGTAGTCCGCGTACTGCACGACCAGCGGCGGCAGCGGCGAGTCGACGCCGGCGACCTGGGCCCGGTAGTGGGCCGAAACCTCTTGGCTCAGTACGGCAACCGACCAGCCGTCACACACGATGTGATGCAGCGCGATGGCCAGCAGGTACTCGTCCGGCCCCGACTTGATGAGGTGGTATCGCCAGACCGGGCCTTCGGCCAGATCGAACGGCGCGCGGTAGACGCTCGCGGCGAGGTCGGCCTCGGCGGTGCCGCGCTGCTCGGGCGCGAGGGTGCTGTAATCCGTGAACTCCAGCGGCCGTGCCGAATACGGGCGGATCACCTGGCGCAGCTGCCCGTCCTCGGTAGTCCGGTAGACGCTGCGCAGCACCTCGTGCCGCTGTTCGACCAGGGCCAGAGCCTTTTCCACCGCGGCGACGTCGAGCTCGCCGCGCAGCCGCAGGCCGCCGGGCATGATGTAGGTCGCGTTGCCGGGATCCAGTGTCTCCAGGAACCAGAGGCGTTCCTGGGCGTAGGACACCGCGAGCAGCTCGCCGTCCGTGCGCGGTGCGGCCTGCAGCGGCGGCAGCGAATCCTGGTCCGCGGACGCCGCTTCGATGAGTCGCGCGGCCGTCACGATGGTCGGGCTCTCGAACAGCTCGCGCAGCGAGACGCTGACGCCGAACTCGTCGAGGATCTGCGAGATCACCCGGGTGGCCGCCAAAGACGTGCCGCCGAGGAGGAAGAAGTCGTCGTGGCGGCCGATTTCGGCACGCTCGAGGGCCTGCGACCAGAGGGCGGCGAGGCGGGTCTCCCGCTCGCCGATCGGGGCCTCGAACGCGGTCTCTTCGACGTCGTCCGAATCCGGTTCGGCCACTTCGTCGTTCACCGCGTACTCGCGCACGGGCAGCGCGGCGAGCAGCTCGTCCACCGGCGTCGTCGGTGCGGCGGCGGCCGCCGCGGCGATCGTCAGGAAGTCCTGTGCCAGGTCCGCGGCGGCAGTCGCGTCGAGCAGCTTCGCGTTGTAGGTCAGGTGACAGACCAGCTCCGAGCCCGTCTCGGCGACGTGCATGACCAGGTCGTAGAGCGTCGCGCCGGTGTCGATGGCGTGCCATTCGACGGTGAGTCCCCACTCGCTCAGATCGGGGCGTTCCAGCACCTGCTGCACGAACAGGGTCTGGAAGACCGGGCTGAAGGCCGGATCCCACGGCCCGCCAATGGCTTCGACGACCTGCTCGAACGGGACGGTCTCGTCGTCATACGCCGCCATCGCGCTGTCGCGGGTGCGGTGCAGCAGATCGAGGAAGGTCTGGCCGTCGGCGAGATCGGCGCGGACCGGGACCGTGTTGACGAAGTGCCCGATGGTTTTCGCGAGCTCGGCGTACGGCCGGGCCGCCATCGGGATGCCGATGGTGAAGTCGCGCTGACCGGTGCGATGCGCCAAAGTCAGTTCGTAGCAGGCCAAAAGGAAGACGAACGGCGGAACCGCGTTGTCCGCCGCGCGGGCGCGGATCGCGTCCGCCACCTCGCGCGGGAACGAATTCTCCACGCGCGCACCGTTGTTGCCCACACGGCGCGGGCGGCGGCCGATGGACAGGTCCAGCGGCGGGGCATCGCGCAGCAGCGCGGCCCGCCGCTCGACCGCCACCGTCTGCGCGGCGGGCGTGCCATGTTCGGCACTCCACACCGCGTAGTCGGCGTATTGCCGCGGCGGCACCACGAGAATGATCTCCGCGCCGCGCCGGACGGCACCGTAGGCCGCCCACAGCTGATCGATGAGCAGCGCGATCGACAGGCCGTCCAGCACCAGGTGATGCGCGACGACCGCGAGGATCCACTCCTGCTCGGCCAGCCGGATCAGCGCCCAGCGCACCGGCGGCCGGGCCGCCAGGTCGAACGGCGCGGACGCGAGCGACTCGAGCAGCCGATCGACCGCGGCCGCCCGTGCCTTCGCGGGCACCAGCCGCAGATCCGGTGACTGCCACTCCGCGCCGGCGACCTCGACGACCTCGGCCCGCAAACCCTCCGGCGATTCCTTGAACACCGTGCGGAAGGCATGCTGCTGCTGGGTCACCGCGTCGGCGGCCGTGCGCAGCGCCGCCACGTCGAGCGGACCGGTGATCCGAATGCCCAGCGGCACATGGTAGATCGCGGCGTGGCCGGCCAGCTGCTCGTGCAGCCAGATGCCCCGCTGCGCCGGTGTCGTCGGGAACGGTCCGGCGCCCTCGCGCAGTGGCACGGTGGTGGTGGAAATGCCTGCGGCACGGCGTTCCCGCAGGCGCGCCAGGGCCAGGCTGCTAGCCGGTGAGTTCATGATCGCTCTCCAAAAGGGCTGCATCGGCTTGCTCGACCATGAGCTCCTCCAGCGCCGCCGCCACCTGAGCCACGGTCGGCTCCTGCAGCATGCGCCGGAGTGCGAACTCGATCTCGAAGAGTTCGCGCAGCCTGCGGACGAACTGGGTGGCGGCCAGCGAGTGCCCGCCGATGCGGAAGAAGTTCTCGAAGACGCCGACCTGCTCCAGCCCGAGCAGCTCGGCCCACATCTCGGCGACGACCTGCTCGTATTCGGTGCGCGGCGCGACATAGTCGGCGTCGGCGGTGAACAGATCGGTGCTCGCGCGCGACACCGGGGCGGCCTGGACGCTCGGCACACCGCCGACGATCCGGTACGACTTGCGGTCGAACGGATACAGCGGCAACCGGGCCTGCGGCCGCGTCGCCGCGTCCACGCCGGACCAGCGCACCTCGTGCCCGCGGACGTGAAGTTCGCCCAGTGCCGCCAGCATCACCGAGAGGTCGTCGAGGTCGCGGACCAGCGACGGCACCGCGACCCCGGCCCGATCATGATGGCGGAGCAGGCTTTTCAGCATGCCGTTGAGCGCGGGATGCGGGCCGATCTCGATGAAGGCGCCGATATTGGCGTCGATCATCGCGCCGACCGCCTCGGCGAACTGCACCGGACGCACCACCTGATCGGTCCAGTAGAGGCCGTTCAGTTGCGCGCCGTCGATCCGGCCGCCGGTGACGGTCGAGAAGAACGGAATGCCGCCCTCGCGGGGCTGGATGCACGGCATGTCGGTCGCGAATTCCGGCAGGCAGTCGCGCATCAGCGGCGAGTGGAAGGCGTAGCGGCCGGGCAGGCGGCGGGTCATGATCTGCTCGCCGTCGAGCCGGTGCAGGAAACCGTCGACCGCGCCCGTGTTGCCCGAGATCAGCGTCCACTGCGGGCCGTTCGTGCCGGCGAGGTAGACCCGCTGTGGCAGTTCGAGTTCCGCGGCGGGCCGGTTGACCACGGCCATGCAGCCGTTGTCGCGCAGGCGCGCAGTGGCTTTGGCCCGTGCGGCGATGATCTGCGCGGCGGTGCGCAGGTCGATCGCGCCGCAGACGTGCGCGGCGGCGACTTCGCCGACGCTGTGGCCCACCACGGCGGACGGGGTGATCCCCCACGACTGCCACAGCGCCGCGAGGGCGACCTGCAGGGCGAACAGCACCGGCTGTGCGGTGGCGGTGTCGGCGAGGGCTTCCTCGTCGCGGCCCCGGTCGAGCACGGCGAAGGTGGACCAGCCGAGCTCGATGCGGAGCTCGCGATCGATCTTGAGCAGAGTGTCCCGGAACACCGGCTGATGACGAATCAGCTTGCGCCCCATGCCGACCCACTGATTGCCCTGCCCGGTGAAGACGAAGCCCACCTTGCCGGGGCCGTTGCGCGGCACTCGACCGGCGGCAGCGCCCAGTGGCAGCGAGCCGCCGGAGATCGAGGTGAGCTGTTCCGCCAGATCCGCATGACCGCGGGCGGTGACCGCCACACGGAACGGATGCTGGGCGCGCCGCGCGGTCGAGGTCTGCGCGAGTTCGGCGATCGGGGCGGCCGAGCCGTCGCGCAGCGCGTCGATCCAGCTGTCGACCAGGTCGAGCGTCGACTGCTCGCTCCGGCCGGAAATGCTGACCAGATACGGCTTTTCGGGCGCGGCAGGGGCCTGGGTGTGCGGCGCCTGCTTGGCTGCGCCGGTCAGCACCGCGTGCGCGTTGGTGCCGCCGAAGCCGAACGAGCTCACGCCCGCCAGCGCGCGGCCACGACGCTGCGGCCAGACCTGGTTCCGCGCAGGCACATCGAACGGCAGCTCGTCGAAAGCGATGTGCTTGCTCGGCGATTCGAAGTTCAGGTTGGCGGGCACCTGCCCGTGATGCAGCGCGAGGGCGGTCTTCACCAGGCCGGTGATGCCCGCGGCGGCCTCGAGATGACCGACCACCGTCTTGGCCGAGCCGACGAGGAACTTCTCGTCGCGGTTCTCGGCGAAAACGGTGCCGAGCGCCCGCGCCTCGATGGCGTCGCCGAGGATGGTGCCCGTGCCGTGCGCCTCGATGTATTGCACGTCGCCCGGGTTCACGCCGGCCCGGCGATAGGCGCGGCGCAGCACGTCGACCTGCGACTGATAGCTCGGCGCGGTCAGCCCGTTGGTACGGCCGTCCTGGTTTATCGCCGAACCGAGCAGCACCGCGTAGACCCGGTCGCCGTCCTGTTCGGCCTGTGCCAGCGGCTTCAGCACGACCGCGGCGCTGCCCTCGCCGCGGACGTACCCGTCGGCACGATCGTCGAACGTCTTGCACCGGCCGTCGGCGGCCATCATGCCCGCGCCCGCCAGCGACTCGGTGACCCGCGGGTCCAGGGTCATGTTGACCCCGCCGACCACGGCGACATCGCAGTCCCCGTCGTGCAGGCTGCGCAGCGCCATGTGCAGCGCGACCAGCGACGACGAGCAGGCGGTGTCCACGCTGACGCTCGGTCCGCGCAGATCGTAGAGATAGGACAACCGGTTCGCGGCGATGCTGCTCGCATTGCCGGTGACGGCCGCGATCGGCATCCCGGACTCGGCCGCATCGCCCATGCCGCGCGCGTAGTCGCCCGCGGTGATGCCGACGAAGGTGCCGGTCGAGGTCCCGGCCAGCCGCTCGATCGGCACGCCCGCGTCCTCGAAGGCGTCCGCGACGGTTTCGGCGAGCAGCCGGTGCTGCGGATCCATGGCCGCGGCCTCGGCGTCACCGATGCCGAAGTAGTTGGCGTCGAAGGCATATGGGTCATCGAGGAACGAACCGAACCACGAGCCGTGCTGTTCGTCGCCGGGCGCGCGGCCCGACGGCGGCCAGTCGTGCCGGGCGGCCGGTGCTTGACCCACCAATTCGCGGCCGTGCCACAGGGTTTCCCACAGCTGCTCGGGTCCGCGCAGTCCCGGGAACGAGCACCCGATGCCGATGATCGCCACCGGTTCCTGCGCGAGGTCGGCGCGTACCGAGCGCCCCCCGACTGCAGGCTCCCGATCCGCGGCATCCTGCGGCATGGGTTCGATGCTGTCCTGTGCCGCGGCCAGCCCCTCGGCCAGTGCGTGCACGGTCGGATACTCCCAGGGGAGATCCGGTGGTAGTGGTTTTCCCATCCAGGTGGAAATCTTGCCGACGAATACCAGGGCCACCGCCGAGGTGAGCCCGAAACTCGAGAACGGCTCACTCAGTGCGACATCATCCGTGGCGATGTCCAGTAGATCTCCGAGCGTTTCGGTGAGGAACAAACTGATCTCGTCGGCCGTCCGACGGGCCATTTCTGCAGACATCTAGCACGATCCCTACTACGTAGAAACAGAAGAACGTGGCTCGACTGAATTTTCAGTATTGTCCGCGACGGCGGGGACATCCTGTTCGGTGAGGGTTTTTCCGGGAATCTCGGACAATCCGCGCTCGGCCAGGTTGCGCCGGGCCTGCGCCAGCGGGAACGCCAGCACGCGCAGATCATGGAACAGCTTGATCGCGATGGTCGGCCAGATCGCACCGGTCAATTTATAGGTGAGCGCGAGCGCGACACCACCGAATATCACCTGGGCGGAGACGGCGGGACGGAAGCCGTGCCGCAGGCCATCGATGACGCCACCGGCAACGATGATCAGGATCCAGAACGGCATGTCCGGCCACAGCAGCGCGACCGCGTAGATGGTGAAGCCGCGGTAGACGACCTCCTCGGCGGGGGTGCTGAACGAGTTGGCCAGCCACCAGAACCGCTCGATCGAGCTCTCCGGCGTGATGAAGACGACGTACTCGATCTTGTGCGCGATCCAGTCCTTGCCGCGCCGACCACCGACCAGCGGAATCAGCACGGGTCCAAGCAGATACGACACATAGACGGCGACGATGGCCAGGCTGATGATCTTCTCCGCGAGGGAGAAACCGCGGAAGATGGCGAAGTCGAAGTGGGTCAGACCCAGCTCGTGCACCGAGGTGCCGCTGACGGCGAAGGCGATGAGGATGACCGCGAGGGTCGCCCAGGTCCGGAAGACGCCACCCTGATACAGGCGGACGCGCGCGTCGGACCGTTCACCGAATTCCTTGGTGAAGACACGCACCGAGAATATCTCGAAGAATGGCTCGGCAAAGACGAGATAGACAAGCAGAATTATGCAGAAGATTTCCATCGGGAGGCCCCGTTCACTATCCGGTCGGGTCGGTCTTTACATTTCATCGGAGTGGGGTCGTCCGTGCCCTCATGCTAGGGACAACTAATTACACGCAGGTTGAGGAAAACATCAGTGATTTTGCCCTACTGCCCGAGCTCTAACATCACCTACCTACGGCGTCGTCCTGAACACATCGGCAGACAGTACAACCGTACTGAGATGACTGTCTACAGCTTCCACCTGGAAGCTCCTGTGAGCTGAGACACCGGTTTTATACGGAGTAAGGGCCTCCGCATGCACCGGGCGCCATACGTCCCATTCGCGCAGTTTTTTCGGCCGATTTCACCTGGTCGGGCAAACGGCGTTAACCATTACCCCCATTTCATTCAACTGCCGGAAACATTCCGCACCACCCAGCGAAACATCTCGTGACATCAATCTGATAGCTAATTGTTTGCCAGAGATGTGCAGAGGTCCAACTTCGTATGTACGGCCGTCCAACACCGGGCCACGGCACCCCTACGCGGCACGGGCTCGATCGGTGCCGACACCGGCCGATCGCGGGCCCGCCGCGGGCCTCGTCGACACCCGAGCGCCGAGAAAATTCCGAGCGGGAATAGCTGGTGCCGGACTACGTTCGTTGATGGTGGTTAGTCGAACAAACGAAAGGGGCCGCGCGCGTGGCAACCGAGACAGTGGCATCGTCCGTCGGATTTCGATCGGAGCGTGGCGCCGTACTCGGTGCGCTGATGCTGTCGACGGGATTGGTGGCGTTGGATTCCACCATCATCGCCACCGCGGTGCTGACCATCACCAGCACGCTCGGCGGCTTCGCGCAGTTCCCCTGGCTGTTCTCTATATACCTACTCGCCCAGGCGGTGACCGTCCCGATCTACGGCAAGCTCGCCGACACGGTCGGGCGTAAGCCGGTCCTCATGTTCGGCATCGCGGTGTTCGCGCTGGGCTCGCTGCTGTGCGGGCTGGCGACGAGCATGCTCGGGCTGATCATCTTCCGCGCGGTGCAGGGCATCGGCGCCGGCGCGATCCAGCCGATGACGATGACCATCGCCAGCGACCTCTACACACTCACCGAACGCGCGAAGGTACAGGGTTATCTCGCCAGCGTGTGGGCGATGTCCTCGGTGGCCGGACCGCTGCTCGGCGGCGTCTTCGCCGACTACCTCAGCTGGCGCTGGATCTTCCTGATCAACCTGCCGCTCTCGGCCGTCGCGGCCTGGATGCTGCTGCGCAAGTTCGCCGAGACCGCGCCACGGCGTAAGCAGAAGGTGGACTATCTGGGTGCTGCCCTATTAACTGTCGGCGCGGGTGCGCTGATCCTCGGCCTGCTCGAAGGTGGGCAGGCCTGGGCGTGGGGCTCCCCCGCGAGCATCGGCATCTTTGTCGGCGGTGCGGTGCTGCTGGTGCTGTTCGGCCTGGTCGAGCGGCGGGCGGCGAATCCGATCCTGCCGCTGTGGGTGTTCACCCGGCGGGTGATCATCGCGAGCAGCGTGGTTTCGGTGCTCGTCGGCACCATCCTGATCGGCTTGACCTCCTACGTCCCGACATTCACCCAGGGCGTGCTCGGCACCAGCGCGCTGATCGCCGGACTGACCGTCGGCGTGCTCACCCTCGGCTGGCCGATCGCCGCATCCCAGGCAGGAAAGCTGTACCTGCGCATCGGGTTTCGATCGACCGCACTGATCGGCAGCGGGCTGGCGACCGTCGGTGCCGCGACCACATTGCTGATCAACGAGGATTCGACGCTGTGGCAGGTCGCCGGATCGTGTTTCGTGATCGGCATCGGCATGGGCCTGGTCGCGACGCCGACCCTCATCGCGGCGCAAACCAGTGCCGACTGGTCCGAGCGCGGCGTGGTGACCTCGGCCAATATGTTCGGCCGCTCGATCGGCAGTGCGGTGGGCGTCGCGATCTTCGGCGCGATCGTGAACGCACGCGTCGGGCACACCGATCATCCGGTGCCGTCGACGCTGTCCTCGGCGGTGCATCTGGTCTTCATCACGGTCCTCGTGATGGCGGCCGTGATGGTGCTGGCCTCGGCGTGCATGCCGGGGCGCAACACCGTGGCCGCCTAGGGTCCGGCGAACTCGAAGGTCGCGACGACCGGCGCGTGATCGGATTCGGGGAACTTCTTGTCGGTGGCGAAGTCGGCGGACTCGTCGTGCAGCAGTTCGTTGTGGATCTCGGTGCCGCGATAGTTGGCGAGCAGGTTCCGGGTGACCAGCAGGTGATCGAGCATCTGGCCCTTGCCGTGGTGGAACAGG
Source organism: Nocardia sp. NPDC060255 (assembly GCF_042727395.1). Taxonomy (NCBI): domain Bacteria; kingdom Bacillati; phylum Actinomycetota; class Actinomycetes; order Mycobacteriales; family Nocardiaceae; genus Nocardia; species Nocardia sp. NPDC060255. The sequence goes on from NZ_JBHXAU010000002.1 coordinate 191,882, forward strand.
GAGTAGCGGGCGGATTCGGGGACGGTGTTCTCCAGCGGCACGAGTACCCGGCCCGCGAGGGCGCCGTTGCCGGTGTCCTCGACGTCGCCGCGGATGGCGAGCAGCGGCACCTCGTCGGCGGTGGAGTTGAAATCGCCTGCGACCACGATGCGGGCGGCCGGGTCGTTGTCCAAGATCTGATCGACCAGGCGGCGGACCTCGACGGCCTGACTCATCCGCTTCATCGAAGACAGGAACGAGCCCTCGGCGGCCGCGCCCGCGTCGCGCCAGGTGAAGCGGTCGAGCTTCTGGCCGGGGACGTCGGTGGGCAGCTTCGACTTCAGGTGCACGACGATCACGTGCAGCGGGGAGCCGAGCAGGTCGAGTTCGACGTGCAGGATCGGGCGTTCGATGGCGATCGACTGTGGTTGCGCGGCAGGCGGATTCGCGGTCAGCACCTGATAGATCGGGGCCGCGACAAGATCATTGAGCAGTTGGGCGTGCGCGGTGACCGGAAGGGAGGTGACCACCGCGATATTGCGTTCGTCGAAGACCTCGCCGTTGGCTTTCTCCGTCGAGACGATGTTCCAACCGGCCAGGGCGGTGCCCTGCAGCAGGTCGGCCAGCGCGATCAGTGAACGCGGCTGGCCGGGCCGCTCCTGGCCGTTCACCTCCTGCAGGCACAGGATGTCGGCACGCAGGCGGTTGATCTGGGGTCGCATCACTGCGATGCGGTCCGCCAGGGTCGGCTCGAAGGGGGTGGGATTCGGCGTCTCATCGAAGTTTTCGAGATTGAACGTCGCGATTCGCAGGGTGACCATTACACACATCCTCATCAGGCCCCGACGGTTCGTACGTGTCAATTGTCGACCTGCGCGGGCGTTTCGGGGTGCGTAGTCGACTACCCGAAAATCGGCGTTCACGTGGACTTCGCGTGCGGCGGTGCGGTTGGTCGCCGGGGACGTACCTGATCGTTACGACGCGGGGCGGTCGGCGATTTCGGCGAGGGCGCGGTCGCGGTGTTCGGGCGGCAGTTGGTCGGCCGCGGCGCGGACTGCCGCGAGGGCGGAATCCGAGAGACCGTCGAGAGTGCTGCGGTATTCGTCCCACAGGTCGTGTTCGGCTGCGGCACGGAGCATCTCGGCCAGTTTCGCCTCGGGGACCAGGGCGACCATGCGTTCCAGGTGCTCGGCGTCGTCGACGAGGAAAGCCGCACGAATCAGGGCGGTTCCGTCGAGGGCTGCCTGCGCGGCACGGGCGGCGGCGTCGGAGATCGCGGCCATCAGGTCGCCGAGGGTGATCCAATCTTCTTGCTCAGCAAGCAGTTTGGCGACCGCGACGATGGTGTCGGTCGGCACCCCGGCGATGATGTAGGCCGAGCGGCGCGCGTCGAGTAGCGGGGCGACCTCGGCGAGGAAGTCGACCGGCAGGCGCTTGGCGACGTCCACCGCGTGGGATGGCTCGAGTACGCCCGCCATCCGCGCGGCCAGCAGCGCGTTGCGGTTGCGCGCCACCAGTTTCGCGATGACCGGGGCGGGGATCACCTTGGCCGCCGCCGCGGTTTTGCGCAGGCCGCCGGACTGGCTTTCGAAGAGAAGGTCGGCGACCTGGAAGCGGAAGTCTCTGACGTCGGAGGCGGGGACGTCGGCCAGGTAGGCGAGTCGCTCGACGGGGACGCCGAGCGTGCGGGCGAGCTTGGTCACCTGGGCGGTAGCCGCGTCGGTCACAGCCCGGCCGCCTTCTTGACCGCGCCGCGCAGGAAGCGAGGGACGAAATCCAGCAGCGAGTATGCGGCGGTTTCGAGGTCCTTCGCTTGCTTGCGCCTGGCTTCGGCCACCACCGTGGCGAGTTCGGCCTGGACCTCGGGGCTCAGTGCGGCGATCCCGGCGGGCAGATCGCCCGGCACCAGTTCGGCCAACGTCTTCGTTGTCATCTCACTACCTCCGGCTCGACTCACTACCGAATCGCCCCAACCCACGCTTCGCTGACGCCCGGCTTCGTTGCGCAACGCTACTGTGCCGTCGGCTCGGCTGCTGCGCGGGTGGACATGATCACAACGGCACCGGCGAGCGGTGTGTGTCGCCGACGGGTCAGAGGTCGAGGACGAGGTGGGTGAAGGGGCCGGGGGCGGTTGTGCAGAGACGTAGCGGGCGGGGGTAGTGGTCGGCGGGATGAGGGCCGGTCGCGGCAAGAGCTACCGTTTCGCAGGTTCCGCAGATGCCCGCTCGGCACATCGAGTCGATGGCGACGCCCTCGTCCTCTAGTGCCTCGAGCACGGTGAAGGCGGGTGGGACGAGCACGGTGCGGCCGGATTTGCGTAATTCGACAACGAGGGGCGGGATCATCGGACCGGGCAGCGGGCGAGGCCGGTGGCCGAATCGTCGTGCTGGTCGTAGGGGGTGCCGTAGATGCCGACGCGGGCGGCGAGCAGTTTCGCGACCTTGGTGTTGCGGCGCCAGACCGGGTCGTCGGCGGCGGCTCGGCGCACCATGCGGCCGTGGGAGCCCGGTAGTGCGTCGTCGAGTGCGCGCAGCCGGACATCGAGTGCGGCCGCCACACCGGTCAGGGTCGACCATGGCTGCACCGGGACATCGCGTAATGGTGTGCTGCGGACCAACTCTCGCACGAGTCCTGCGCTGCTGAAGTAGGTCAGCAAGCCGAGTAGCGGTGCCGTCGCTTGGACTTTCAGTCGGTCGACCACACTCGTCCCCGCCAGGCGGTGGGTTGCCGCGCCGGCCATGTTCGCGGTCCATTCCGGCGCGACACCGGCGGTGGCGACCATGTAGTCCGACATCTCCATGCCTTCGACGGCCGAGCGCGGGATCAGTTCGTCCGCGACGCCGAAGACGTAGGCGATGTAGGCCCAGTAGTGCATCACCGCATTCAGTTGCCGCTCTGTGCATTTGCGGCCGTGAGTGTGGTCGAAGCACATCGGCGACAGGCCGAAGGTCACCGCGGCGCCCATCATCGTGCTGTTGGAGATGGGATTGCCGTGCGTGGCGAAATGGCCGGCGCCCCAGGTGCGGCGCAGGCCGGCGCGCACCTGGGCGTGCATGAGTCGTACGCGCACAGTGTCTTTGAAGACCGGCGACCAGCGGTCCATGCCGCCGCGGACCGTCACGTTGCGGAACCAGGTGGAGGTCTCCAGGTTTCGCCGGTAGGGATCGTTGACGAATCGGCCGGTGGCGCCGGTCGCGGAGGCTACCTCCGCGCCGACGAAGGTGCCCATGAAGTCCTGCACGCCCATGGCGAGTTTGCCGGAGGTGGAGACGTTGATCCAGAGTTGGCGGCCGTGTTCCCACAGGTCGGGGTCGTACCAGTCCGGTGGGTTGTCGAGGGTGGCGAACAGCGCGACCAGTTCCGGTGGCGGATCGTCGAGTGTGTCGATGCCGTGGTCGAGGGCCTGGTCGAGGACGCGTCTGCCCTCGGCGGTGCCGATCCGGCGGAACGCGGCGACCAGCTGGTCCATCGGTTCGTCGCCCTGCCAGAGATGGTCGGCCATCAGCCGGGTGCGCGGTGTCTCGGCGGGGATCGGTCGGACGTCGATCCACGGCGACAGGATCGATTTCCTTGGCTCGAACCATAATTCGGAGGCGACGGCGCGCGGCGGTGGCGGGCGCAGCGGCATGCCGTGGCGGTAGTAGTAGTCGTTGGGGTGCGCGGCGGTGTTCACGTCCAGCATCGGTCAAAATCCTGTCAGTTGCCGGAATTTCGTGGCGGGGGTCGACCCGTGGTCGGCGTGAACCGGGCAGTAGTGCTTCGGGTCGTCGCGGTGTTCGGTTGCGGGCCAGAGCAGTTTGGGCGCTTCCGGCGGTGCCATGGTCGCGGGGCGGCGGCCGCGTTCGCGGCGGCGACCGGCTCGGATGCGGGGGAAGAAGTAGCGGATCTCGTCCGGTGTCACCCGGTTCATCGCCGTGCAGAGCTCACACCAGCGGTCGAAGAGAAACTGATCCCTGCGGGTCCAGGTGAAGCCCATCGTGCGCCGGATCGACGGATCACACAGGCCGATGGTGACGAACTGATAGAACTTCGCACCATAAGGTCGGAATAGTCTCTCCCACAATGGTTTCGGCAGCAGATCGAGTACCGGGAACGGTGGCACCGGCGCGTTCTCGGCCAGCCGGTACACCTCCCACGCGGCCTGGGTCGACTCCAAGACGTTCTCGCACATGTCATTCCAGTAGTCCTGGAACTCCGGCCAGCTCTTCGGGACGACTCGCATGCTCATCCCGTACATCTCGTACCACTGGTATTGCTCGCGCCACAGTTGTTCGCGTTGTGCGGGCGTGAGGCCACCCATGAACAGTTCGCCCGCGCGCAGCGTCTGCACGAAGAACACCGCGTGTGCCCAATAGAAGGTGCCGGGATCCAGTGCGTGATACCGCCGCCCCTGCGCGTCGATGCCCTTGATCGTGCGGTGGTAGTTCACGATCTCGCGGGCGGTCTGCTCGGCTCGCGGGCCGTCGAAGACCACGCCCACAATCGGATACGCCGAGCGCAGCACCCGCTGATAGAACTCGTCCTTGATCTCCGAGTGGTACTCGACGCCCGCGCCGAGGCCGGGATGCATGTTCTGCACCATGCCGAGGAACAGGCCGGTCGGCGCGAAGTAGAGGGAGCCGAAGATCTGCCAGGTCAACGAGTCCGGACCGAGTGGCACGGGTGCGTGGGGGCGCTCGTGCAGCACGTCATTGTGTGCAACCATGACTTGATGCTGACACGAATAAATACTCGCGTTCAATTCGTCTTCTGATGCCACCGAGGACGCGGAAAACGCCGCAGCAGGAGCGCTCTCGCGCGATGGTGCAGCGCATCGTCGACGCGGGGCAGGCGGTGCTCATCGAGCACGGTTATGACGGCGCGTCCACCAATCGGATCGCCGAAGCGGCGGGTATCAGTCCCGGCTCGCTGTACCAATACTTTCCGGGCAAGGACGCGATAGTCACCGCCGTAATCGACCGCTATAACAGCGAAGTCGCGTCGCGGGTGCACAGCAGCGTGCTGGCCCAGCTTCATCAGCCGCCCGAAACCGCCGTTCCGGCAACGATTTCCGCGCTGCTCGACGCGCTGGGCAGTCATCCCGCGCTCTTGCGCGCCGTGATCGAGCAGACGCCGCGGCTCAGTGGCGACAACACCGTGTTCGCCTTCGAACAGCAGATCGGCGAGCTGGCGCGGGTGGCGTTGACGATGCATCGGGACTCGCTGCCCGACGATGTGGACTTCGAGGCGGCCTCGTGGATGCTGGTCCGAGCGGTCGAACACCTCGCCATTCGCTACATACTGGACCAGCCTGCGGTCTCCCGCGAGCGCTTCCTCGCCGACATCACACGGCTGGTGCTGAACTACTTTCGACCAGCGCCGGGGCCCTCACCTGCGAAAACCCCGACACCGCACCGATCACGAGCAGAACGCGAGTAAGCACGGCCGCACGCCTACTGATCTCCCGCACCGGGAATTGCATGCGATTCCAGGTGCCGAAAATCAAGAGGCGTGCGGCTGTCGTGCCTTAGTGTCCGGCGGTGTTTCGGGCGGGATCCGTTGTGCTGCTGGACTTTCCGAGGCGGGTCAAGGCGAGGTAGCCGACGGACACCAACACCGTCCAGACGACGCCCACCACCACTGCGGTGCGGCCGCTCTCGGTGAAGAAGAGCAACACGACCACCAACGCGAGGAACGCCAGCGCGAGCACGGTGCTGTAGGGCGCGCCGGGGAGGCGGTAGTCGGTCGCCGGGAGCTCACCACGAGCGACCCGGGCGCGGTAGATCAGGTGGCAGACCAAGATCATGCCCCAGACGAAGATGATGCCGATGGTGCTCACCGAGGTGATGTAGGCGAACGCCTTGTCCGGGGAAATGATGTTGACGATCACGCCGATCACCATCGCCGCCGCCGACGCCGAGATGCCGACATACGGCACGTGGCGCGAGCTCAGCTTGTTGAGCGCGGCCGGTGCTTCGCCGTGCAGCGACAGGGTGCGCAGCATGCGGCCGGTCGAGTAGATGCCGGAATTGCAGGACGAGAGCGCGGCCGTGAGCAGCACGAAGTTGATGATGCCCGCGGCGCCGGGGATGCCGATCTGCTGGAACACCTCGACGAACGGGCTCTTGCCCGCGTGGAAGTTGCGCCAGCTGGACACCGACATGATCACCAGGAGCGCGCCCACATAGAACAGGCCGATCCGGAACGGCAGCGTGTTGATCGCCTTGCGCAGCGTCTTGCGCGGCTCGCGGGCCTCACCGGCGGTGACGCCGACCAGCTCGACACCCACGTACGCGAACAACACGATCTGCAGCACCAGCAGCGACTGGCCGAAGCCGTTCGGGAACACGCCGCCATCGGCCCACAGGTTGGTCACGGTCGGGTTGGCGGCGTGGCCGAAGCCGATGGTCAGCACGCCGATGCCGAGCAGGATCATGCCGATGATCGCGGTCACCTTGATGGTGGAGAACCAGAACTCGCCCTCGCCGAACAGGCGCACCGAGATCAGGTTCGCTGCGAACATCACTGCGAGCACCACCAGGGCGGTGATCCACGGTTGGATGTCGAACCAGTACTGCACGTACTTGCCCGCCACCGTGATTTCGGCCATGCAGGTGGCCACCCACACCGCCCAGTACGACCAGCCGGTGACGAAACCCGCGTAGCGGCCGATGAATTCGTGCGCGTACTCGGCGAAGCTGCCCGAGACCGGACGGTAGGTGAGCAACTCCCCCAGCGCGCGCATGATCACGAAGATCGCCACGCCTGCCGCGAGGTAGGCCAGGATCAAGGCGGGGCCGGCCTGCTCGATCGCGCCGCCCGCGCCATAGAACAGGCCGGTGCCGATCGCGCCGCCGACGGCGATCATCTGGATGGTGCGCGGGCTCAGGCCGCGCGAGTAGCCCTCCGAGTCGCCGGTCGAATCCTGCGTTCCAGCGTCCGATAGATGACTGTCGGCGGCTGTCATAGTGCGGTCCTTCTCTCTTGCGGCAACGACGCGACTCCCCGGGATCGTCGGTCGGTGACCCCGGACACATGACATGGGATCATCGCATGTTCCGGAATCGATCAGCACGTCACGCTACCGGTCGGTCGTGCTACCCGAGACCGCCCAGACCAGAGATCCCAGGTCAGCGCCTCGACCGGGACGTCAGCATCGCCGATAATTCATTTAGAGCAATTCATCTGGAGATGAGTTGAGTCGCGCTGCCGACCAGGCGACGCAACTGCCGGGCGCACCCGCGTGGACCGCGAGCCCCTGACCCGCCGCATCGACGCGCACCTCTTCGCGGGCCGCGCGCGAAATTGCCAGCAAATACGTGCGCCGGGGCGACAAAACGCGCGCGGCAGCGGGATCAGCGCGGTTCAGGGCACACGATCCAGGCCGGGCGTCGCAGAGATCGTGGCCGATCGCGGCGATGCGGGAGAACACCCACTCGCAAGGCACCGAGCGTAAGCCGTCGGACTGCCGCGCACGTCTTGTCCAGCCGCGCACGAAATTGCCAGCGAATACGTGCTCGGGGCGACAAAACGCGCGCGGCAGAGGATCGGTGCGTGGTGCGGACGAAGGTTCAACGGACTTCTCGAGTTACTTCAGGTGGAAGCCGTGGTTCTCCAGTGACGTGCGCAGGCGGTGGCGGCCGTTGAGGCTGGCTGCCGAGGCGAGGCGGGCCAGGACGCGTTCGGTCCACGAGTGTGAGAGTTGTTGTTCGGCATAGAATTCGGCGATGCGGGTTTCGTAGTCGGTGACGTGTTCGCGTTGCGTGGCCAGGTCGTAGGTTTCGTGGTGCAGGACCGCGCCCTGCGGCAGGCGGGGCTTGACCCTGGCATCCTCGGACGGATCGGGGTGGCCGACCAAGAGGCCGAAGACCGCGAACACCTGTGGGGGCAGATTCAGTTCCGCCGCAACGTCTTCCGGATGGTTGCGTAGCGCGCCGAGGTAGACCGTGCCGAGGCCGAGGGATTCCGCGGCGACCACCGCGTTCTGCGCGGCGAGGGCGGCGTCGATGAATCCGACGTAACTGGATTCGAGGTAATCGGCACCCTCGAGCGGGGCCTCCTGGTCGTCCGCGAGCTGGCGTAGTCGCGCGAAATCCGCTGTCCAGACCAGCAATACGGGTGCCTGCAGGATGTGCGCCTGATTGCCCGCCACCGCCGCGAGCCGCGCCTTGCGCTCGGGGTCGCGCACCGCGATGACGCTCCACACCTGGAGATTCGACGACGTCGGCGCGGACTGGGCGGCCGAAATCAGCAGGCGCAGCGTGTCATCCGAGACCGGGTCGGCGAGGTAGCGGCGGACCGAACGATGCTCGTGCAGCACCTGCAATACCGGGTTCCACTGGGCGGGTTCGGTAGGCTTGGGGTCGCGGTAACGCTGTTGCACCAGGTGGGTCGGCGTCGGCACGGTCTGGGTCATGTCCGTCATCCTGGACCGCCGCGGCACGTTCGTCAGCGGTTGCTCGCATCGTGAGCCGAAGGCCGCCGATATTTCCTTGGAGATCAACTCGGAGTAGGGTCGGTAAGGTAACCCTAATTAGCAGTGGGAGGAACACCTATGGCCCGACCCCGCACCACCCTGACCGTGCAGCACACCGAGTGGCTGAGCCCGCACCTGATCCGGGTCCACCTCGGCGGCCCCGGCTTCGCCGCGTTCCAGGCCAGCGAGTTCACCGATTCCTACGTCAAGTTCATCTTCGAGCGTGACGGCATCGACGTGCTGCGCACCTACACGGTCCGCTCGGTCGATCAGGACGCAGGCCAGCTCGCGGCCGATTTCGTGTACCACGGCGCCGAGGGCATCGCGGGACCGTGGGCGGCGGACGCCAAACCCGGCGACACCATCGATCTGTTCGGCCCCGGCGGTGCCTACGCGCCCCGCGCCGACGCCGACTGGCACCTGCTGGCCGGTGACGAGGCCGCGCTGCCCGCCATCGCCGCCGCACTCGAGGCGATGGACCCGGCGGCCGTCGGCTACGCGTTCGTCGAGGTCGCCGGCCCCGACGACGAGCTGCCCCTGCGCAAGCCCGAGGGCATCGAGCTCACCTGGCTGCACCGCGGCACCCAAGCACCCGGCGAAGCACTCGCGGAAAGCGTGCGCAACGCTCCCTGGAAAGACGGCCAGGTCCAGGTCTTCATCCACGGCGAAGCGCAGGCCGTCATGCACGACATGCGCCGCTACGTCCGCCGGGAACGCGGCGTAACCGCCGAATGGGCGAACTCGATCTCCGGCTACTGGCGTCGCGGACGCACCGAAGAGGGCTTCCGCGAATGGAAGGCCGAGCTCAAGGAAAAAGAGACCGCGCCCGCAAACGGCTGACGCAAGCCGCCCCGGCCGCCGCGCACCCCGCCTGAAGCAGCGCAGTTCTTGTCCGCCCGCGCACGAAATCGCCAGCAAATACATGCGCGGGCGGACAAAACACGCGCGGCAGCAGGATCAGCGCCGCTTTGGGCAAGCGATCCACGCCAGCGGCGCAGTGACCGTGGCGATCGCGGCGACGCGAGCGCCCCCACCTCGCAAGGCGCTGAATGTGGGCCATTCGGCCTGCCGCGCACGGTTTCGCGAGCCGCGCACGAAATTGCTGGCGAATACATGCGCAGGCCGACAAAACGCGCGCGGCAGTCGGACAGCACGGTTCAGGGCACACGATCCAGGCTGGGCGTCGCAGAGATCGTGGCCGATCGCGGCGATACGGGAGACCCCACCTCGCGAAGCGCTGTGCGTAAGCGGTTGGGCTGCCGCTTTGCGGGCCGCGCACGTCTTTGCAGGCCGCGTACGAAATTGCCATCGAAACATGCGCGGGCGGATGAAACGCGCGCGGCAGCGGGATCGGTGCGCGGCCGAAGGTTCAGGGCACGCGCGGCAGCCCAGCAGTCGCGGAGAACGTGGCCGATCACAGCAATGCGGGAGACCTCACCCTCCGACCGCTGAACGTAAGCCGTCGCACTGCCGCGCACGTCTTCGCTTGCGGCGCGCGAAATTGCCAGCGAATACATGCGCGGGCGGATGAAACGCGCGCGGCAGCGGGATCGCGGCGAGGGGCGGGGTTCGGGGTGAGCGATGTAGGTCAGCGGTCGCGGAGAAGGCGGTCGGGCGCAACTATCGAGGACCTCGCCATCGAGCAGTAGTCGACGGGGAGTCGTTGGCTCCGAACGTGGTTCGGGCCCTACGGCTCGGGATGCCGCACTGATTCGGCGAGGACATCGTCGATCGCCGATCGGGTCGCCGCGACGTAGTTCGGTGGGTCGGTGAGGAACACGTCGTGGGCGGCGTCGAGTTCGATTACCGTCGCATCGAGCAGGGCGGCCAGCGCACGCTGGTCCTTGGGCGGCACCGCACCGTCACGCGTGGTAACCACAACGGCTGTCGGCAATCCGGCGAGCTCGGCCGCATGCGGCCGGAAATCGAAGACGTACTCGGCGAGAATCACGTCGACGATCACCCGTGGGTGACAGTGACCCAGTTCCGACCGCAACCATGGCCACAGCCGCGCGACCTCGTCGGACTTGACCCGGGCCTTCCGGAAATAGGACAGCGGCACCGACCGCCCGATCCCGCCGCTGCGATGCGCGAACGGCCGCAGCCCGCGAAAGAACACTCGGCCGATCTTGTCCTCGGCACTGTCGAACGCCATCGCGGTGGCTTCGAAAACCAACCCGCGCACCCGATCTCTATGCCGACGGGCAAATTCCAACCCCACCGGCCCGCCCAGCGAGTACCCGCACACCACGACCTGATCGATGCCGAGCGCATCCAGCACCGCAGCCGCGTCATCCGCACACTGCGCGATATCGAACCGCTCATCCGACCTCAACGGCAGCCCGCGCCCATGCCCCCGCATGTCCATCGCGACCAGCCCATAGCTGTCAGCAACAGGCCGCATCAGATGACAGAAGTTCACGTCGGCCGTCAACGCCCAGCCATGCAGCAGCAGAACAGGATTCGCGCCGGGCACAAACCGGACACCAACGCTCGCCCCGTCGGCCAGCGCAACATCCCGGCGCGGCGGAAACGTAACCGGAGCAGCGATCACATCACCACTTCGTGGAAGGCCCGTCACCTACCCGACGGTAGCCGATAATCGCACCGCTCGTTCGACCGCACCACGCGGAGATTCGTGTCGTCCGTTTTGCGTACAAGATCACGTTTCAAGGTAATGTTCACGATGGGGGGCGGCCGGGCCGCACCCTGTGCTGAATATCGAGATGAGGGGGAATCATCCATGATGACAACACTTTTGAGTAGACGCCTGCGCCGGTTCGGTCTCGGCGCCGCCGTGGCCACCGCGGTGATGGTGCTCGCCGCGCCCACCGCCTCGGCGGCTGAAGCCCGTATCACGATGTCCTCCGACAACGGTACTTATTCGGTCTGGTCGACCTATACCGTGACGGTCACGGCGGACCCTGCCACGGAAGGGGCGGCCCACCTCTGCTTCTGGGTCGACGGCATCGGGGCGTGTCCCACGGTCCCGGCGAAGAACGGTACTGCGACCTATCAATGGAGACCGACTAAGCAGGGCAGATACCAGATCGACTCCACGTATGTCTACGCCGGTACGCAGTGGCCGTCCGGACCCGGTGATCGGGTGACCGTCATGGTCTACTGCCCGGGCCACCAAGGGCAGTCGTGGGACTGCCGGCGCGAGCCCTGAGCCGAACAACCGACCGATGCGCCGTCCAGGGCTTCCTGGACGGCGCATCGGTTTCCGGGTGAGTTACTGCTTGGGGGCGCGCAATGCTTCCTCTACGAATTTGGTGGTGTAGGTCTTCGAGAGGTCGATGCGGTCCTTCATCGGGGCCACGTTGCGGGAGTACTGACCGAGGATGTTCAGGACGTTCTGGGCGCCTTCGGGTTTCATCAGGCCGTCGCCGTTGAACATGCCGATCGAGTCGCGGATGGACTGAATGTAGAGGTCTTTGCCCGCGCTGGCGTATTGCGAGGGCATTTTGGCGGCGATCTCTTCCGGGGTGTGGGTTTTGATCCACTTCAGCGTTTGCACGAACGCCGCCGCGAGCTTCCGCACGATGTCCGGGTGGGCGTCGATGGTCGCGCAGTTCATGTACAGCGAGGTAGCGGGGTAGAGGCCGCCGAGGGCGGCGCGGGTGCCCGCTTCGGTGCGCATGTCGACCAGGATTTGGGCCTCACCGGAGTTGACCATCTGGGCGACGGTCGGGTCGGTGGTCATGCCCGCGTCGATGCCGTTGTGGTTCATGCCTGCGATGAACGTCTGTCCGGCACCGACTTTCACCCGGGTGTAGTCCTTGGTGGTCATGCCCTGCTGGCCGGTGAGGGCCTGGGTGAGGAAGTCGGTCGAGGAGCCGAGCGAGGTGACGCCGAGGTTCCTGCCGCGTAGGTCGGCGGTCGATTTGATGGTCCCCGCGTCCTGCTTGGAGACCAGCTCGACCTCGCCGGGCACGTCCGAGAACTGCACCACCGATTGGATGCACTGCTCCTTGGCCTGCAGGTCGATGGTGTGGTCGTAGAACCCGACCACGCCCTGCACGTCACCGGTGAGCAGCGCGGTCTCCGCGTTGGCGCCGGACTGCTCGCCGAGCAGCTGCACGTCGATATCGTTGGCGGCGAAGTAGCCGAGCTGCTTGGTGAGCATCGCGGGCAGGTAGATCACCTTCTCCAGCCCGCCGACCATGATGGTGATCTGCGGGCGCCCGTTCGCCGTCGGAATGTGCCGGGAATCCCGGCATCCGGTGGCCAGCAGCAGCGCCGCGATGGCAATGACGACGACCGTCACCTGTTTGCGGTATCTCATGCTCAGATCCCGTGGCCCGAAGTCGCCTGCGACGGACGCCATTTCAGCAACTTGCCCTCGGCGAAGCCGATCGCCCATTCCGCGAGCAAGGCGATCACGGTGATGATGATCATGCCCGCGTAGATGCCCGCCGAATCGAAGGTGCCCTGGGCATTACTGATCAGCAGGCCCAAACCTTTACTGGCACCGGCATATTCACCGACCACCGCGCCGATCAGGGCGAAGCCGAAGGCGGTGTGCAGGCTGGACAGGATCCAGGTGGTCGCGCTGGGCAGCACGATCGCGGTGAGCACCTGCCGCTTGCCCGCGCCGAGGATGCGCGCGTTGTTGATGACGTTGCCGTCCACTTCACGCGCGCCGGTGAAGGCGTTGAAGAACACCGCGAAGAACACCAGCACGACCACCGTGGCGACCTTCGAGCTGAGCCCGAGACCGAACCAGATGATGAACAGCGCCGCGAGCACGATGCGCGGAACCGCGTTGAGCGCCTTGATGAACGGAGCGAGCACGTCGGCCCAGTAACGGCTGCGGCCGAGCAGGGTGCCGAGCACGACACCGGCGACCGCGCCGATCAGGAAGCCGAGCACGGCCTCCTGCACGGTGGTGAAGATCTGCAGCCAGATCGAGCCGAACTGCGTTCCCTCGGTGAACCATTCGACCAAGCGGTCCCAGATCAGCGTGGGCTTGGAGTAGAAGAACGGATCGATCCACAGCGAGGCGGTAAGCTCCCATGAGCCGAGCCACAGTGCGACCAAAGCCAATCGGAGGCCCCAGGTGCGGATGCGCACGCGCCGGGCGTTGGTGCGGACCCGGGTGAGGATCTGCTCCTCGCTCTCGTTCTCCGGCACCGCTGCGGCGGAACCCTTTTCGAGCAAATTATGCGACACGGGAGGTTCCCTTGGCTCGAGCCGCCTCGACCTCGTCGCGCAGCGTTTCCCAAATCTCTTTGTAGATATCGCGGAATTCTGTGGTGAGCCGGATCTCTTCGACATCGCGTGGCCGGTCGAGCGCGACGGTGAAGTTGCCGCACACCGTCGCCGGGCTCGCCGTCATCACGACGACCCGGTCGGCGAGCACGATCGCCTCTTCCAAATCGTGGGTGACGAAGATGACCGCGGCACCGGTGCCCGCCCACACGCGCAGCAGTTCGTCCTGCATGAGCTGGCGGGTCTGCACGTCGAGCGCGCTGAACGGCTCGTCCATCAGCAGGATTTCCGGATCGTTGACCAGCGTCTGCGCCAACGCGACGCGCTTGCGCATGCCGCCGGACAGCTGATGCGGGTAGTAGGTCTCGAACCCGGCGAGGCCGACCTTGTCCACCCAGACCGCAGCCTTTTCGCGCGCTTCGGCTTTCGACGCGCCGCGCAGCCGCGGGCCGAGGGCGACGTTGTCCAGCACGGACTTCCACGGCAGCACGGCGTCCTGCTGGAACATGTAGCCGATGCCGTCCGGGATGCCGTCGACGTCCTTGCCGCGCACCAGCGTTCGACCCGCCGAGGCGGGTTCCAGGCCGGACACGAGGGACAGGGTGGTCGACTTGCCGCAGCCGGTCGGGCCGACCACGGAAACGAATTCGCCGGGGCGGACCTCCAGGTCGAGGTTCCTGACGGCGGTGTGGATGCCGCCCCCGGTGCCGGGGAAACGCTTCGTTGCGCTCCGCAGCTCGATGAGTGGGTGGTTCATGGTGCTTAGCTCCTGCGAGATCGAGGTAGAGCGAACGTACGTGGCCCCGGTCACACCGCGGAGCTTGTGCGCACAAGCCGTGCAAATGTCCGATTCGCTAGTTCTGCGCATTCTGCTCACGCCTGGGCGGTGGTCTATGCTGCGGCAATGGCGAATGAGGGCGCGCCTGCCGTGCGATTGAGGACTCAAGTTCTGCTGCTGCAGATCGTGGTGGTCACCCTTACCCTCGGCGTCGCCTTCGCCGTTTTCGGCTACCTCAGCGACCAGCGGCTGCGCGACGGGTACGGCCAGCGCGCGCTCGCGATCGCGCGCACGGTCGCGGCCGATCCGGTGGTGCGGGACGAGGTGACCAGGTACGCGCCGGGTGCGATCGGCACCGACCCACAGCTGCGCGAACGGCTGGCCGCCGGACCGCTGGAGCGGATCGCCGTGGACACGACGCAGCGAACCGACGCGTTGTTCGTGGTGATCACCGACGACTCCGGGATTCGGCTGGCGCATCCGGACGCGGCGCGGATTACCGAGCATGTGAGCACCGATCCGTCGGGCGCGCTGGCCGGGCGCGAGGTGATCGCCGAGGAGCGCGGCACGCTCGGCGACTCGGTGCGAGCGAAAGTTCCTGTGCTCGAACCTGGTTCGGATCGGATCGTGGGCGCGATCAGCGTCGGCATCTCCACCGATGCGGTGCGGGACCAGTTGCTCGACGACCTGGGGACGGCGGGGCTGCTGGTCGGTGCCGCGCTACTGGTCGGGATCGCCGGATCGATGTTGCTGGCCCGGCGCTGGCGCGGGCTGACGCTGGGGTTGGAGCCCGCCGAACTCGCCGAGTTGGTGCGCGGTCAGGCCGCGGTGTTGCACGGCATCGGTCGCGGCGTGCTGGCCGTCGACTCTTCTTGGCGCACAACGTTTGTCAATGACGAGGCGCGCAGACTGCTCGGGATCGGCGCGGATATCGGGCGGCCGGTGGACGAGATCGGTTTGACGCCACGGGTATTGGAAGTGTTCCGCGGGCTCGACGAGCAGCCCGCCTCGGCGACGGTGGGCTCACACATCGTTGTCGTGGCGGCGCGGCCGGTGCATCGGGACCGTCGTGATCTGGGCGCGGTGCTGACGGTGCGCGACCGCACCGACGTAGAAGCGTTGACTCGTCAGCTCGACGCCGTGCAGTCGATGAGCACGGTGCTGCGCGCGCAGCGGCACGAGTTCTCCAACAAGATGCACCTGATCAGCGGGCTGTTGCACGGTGGACGCACCGAGGAGGCGTCGCGCTCGATCGACGAGATGATCGGCGCGGGTCCACTCGGGGCCGCCGCGCCCGGTATCGACGCCATCCACGACGCCTACCTGCAGGCGTTCCTCGCCGCGAAGGCGGCGCACGCACGCGAGAGCGGCGTCGAGCTGGTCCTCGGCCCGAACACCTGGGTGGACGGCAGCCTCGTCGACCCGGTCGACGTGACGACCGTGCTCGGCAATCTGCTCGACAATGCGATCGAGGCGGTGCGCGCCTCGGACAACCCGGTAAAACAGGTGGAAGTCGAACTGGTGCAGGAAGATTCGACGCTGCACATCGTGGTCGCCGACAGCGGTGACGGTGTCGCGCCGGAGCTGATCGACGTGCTGTTCACCGAGGGCACGTCCACCCGCGACAGCGGCGATGTGCCCGGTGGCCGCGGCGTCGGCCTCGCCCTGATCCGCCAGATCGCCCGCAATCACGGCGGCGATGTCCGACTGGCCAGTCCGCGCGGTGGCACTCCCCCGCTGACCGGCGCCGAATTCAATGCCCGCATTCCGCAAGTGCTCGTAGACAGCAAGGTGTCATGGCTCCATCAGACTTAACCGTTCTTGTCGTCGACGACGACTTCCGTGTGGCGAACCTGCATGCCGGAATAGTCGACTCCATCGCGGGTTTCACCGTCGCGGGCACCGCCAACACCTTGGCCACCGCCCGCGACATCCTGGCCGCCGGGCCGGTCGACCTGGCCCTCGTCGACGTCTACCTCCCCGACGGCTCCGGCATCGACTTCGTCCGCGAATTACGCTGCGACGCCATGGTTCTCACGGCCTCCACGGACAGCGGAGCCGTCCGCGCCGCCCTGTCCGCCGGCGCCCTCGCCTTCCTCGTCAAACCCTTCCCGCACACCGAACTCGCCGCCCGCCTGGCCGCCTACGCCCGCTACCGCCGCATCCTCACCGCACCCCAGGTGGACAACGCCCGAGTAGACGCCGCCCTGCAAGCCCTGCGCCCCGCCGGATCCGCCACCAACACCCCCACCACCGTCACCTCCCCCACCAAAGACCTTGTCCTGCACTCGATCCTGGAAGCAGGCACCCCCCTCTCGGCCGGCGAGGTAGCCACCGCCATCGGCATCTCCCG
Source organism: Nocardia sp. NPDC060255 (assembly GCF_042727395.1). Classification (NCBI taxonomy): domain Bacteria; kingdom Bacillati; phylum Actinomycetota; class Actinomycetes; order Mycobacteriales; family Nocardiaceae; genus Nocardia; species Nocardia sp. NPDC060255. The sequence goes on from NZ_JBHXAU010000002.1 coordinate 208,661, forward strand.
CGCCACCGCCCAACGCTACCTCGCCACCCTCGTAGGCACCGGCACCCTCCGCATGAGCCTGCGCTACGGCAGCACCGGACGCCCGGAACAGGAGTACTCGGCGGCGACCCGCGAGGCCAGAACGGATCGTTGAGATCCCATCAGTCCTGATCGATGCGTGGAATACGTTGGGCGGCAATCGATTGCAGGCGGTCTCTGAGGTCTGTGCTGTCTGGGCCGAAGATCTCGGCGTCGGTGTCGACGACTATCTGGATGCCGCGGCGCGCCACGTTCTTGCCCGCGGTCGTTGCTTCGATGCGGAGGATGCGGGCGTCGGTCGTGTCCGGATGGCGGGTGAGGAAGCCGCTGCCTTCTAGCGCGCGGATGACTCTGGAGCCCATCATGCGGTCGGCGCCGGCCATGTCTACAACTTGTTGCTGAGTGGGTAGGTCGCCGTGGCGGGCGAGCCACCCCGCCGAGGCGAGCAGGTTGAATTGGGTCAAGGTCAAGCCGAGGGGGCGCAGGTTTCGCTCGACGGTGGCGCGCCACTCCAAGGCAGCGTGGTGCAGCCAGAAGCCGGGGCTCTGCAGCGGGCCTTTCGGCTCAGCCATGAGCGACGTCCGCTTGGAGCCTGCGTTGCGCCTCGCGTTCGAGGGCGGCGAAGCTCAGGTGCATGTCGGAGCGGATGGCCTTCTCCCAGATGAGCCGGAAGATCGGGTGGAACGGGCCGTGTACCTCCATGCGTTTGACCACGCGCACGGCACCGTCGGTGAGCGGTGCGTAGGTGTAGTGGCCGCGGATCTTGCCGAACGGGATGCGCGCTTCGCTGGTCCATGAACTGCCCTCGTCGACCGCGGTGATCGTAAACGGTCCCGCCGGTGCACCTTTGGGCTTCACCCAGCCCTTGGTGCCCGGCGCGAACGGTCCGTCGATGCGGGACTTCTCTTCGTGTGGGTCCCAGTCGGCCCAGTGCGCGACGTCGGTGGCGGTCTGCCAGATCGACGCGATCTCTCCGCTGATGACGGCTACTTCGGAAATGACGTACATGGCGCTCCCAGTTGTTGTTGCGACAACAGTATCTGTTGTCGCAACAACAAGTCAAGGGCGGTGTTCAGGCCGGGAAGTGGCGGGCCCATGGCTCGTGTTCGATACGGGCGGTGTTGATCACGGTGCTGAGTAGGCGGTACCAGCCGGTGGTGGTGATCAGTTCGAGAATTTGATCGTCCGGATAGGCAGCGTGCAGGTCCGACCATAGAGAGTCGGAAACTGTTGCGGTGTCGTGGATTTCGTCGACTAGACGGATGAGCATGGCATCGCTGGATGACCATGAGGGGTCGTCAGGCTTGCCGATGACGGTGGCCTCGATTTGTTCCGGGGTCAGACCGACTTCAGTGGCTTGCAGTGCGGCGTGGATGCCCCATTCGTATTCGGCGGCGGCTCGGGCGCAGGTGCGGAGGATGACTATCTCGCGGTCGCGGGGCGGGATGCGGCCGTGGCCGAGGATGCCCGCCCCCAGTGGCCGCATTCGGCCGAAAAGGTCGTCGTGCAGGGCGAGGGTGCGGAAGAGGGCGAGGGGTTCAACGGCCGAGCCCGGCGGCATCCACTTGAGCAGTTGTGCCTCGATTTCGGGAGCGTAGGGCGGGCTCAGGGGCGCGATGCGCGGGGTGGCAGTGATGTCGCTCATGGTCGATCCTCATGCTGGCAGCGATGGCGGAGTATTCTTGCTTCGGAAATAAGAGCAAGGATGGTGACGATGGTAGCTTCGGAATCCGAAGCGGACAAGACTCCGATGATCGGCGGGCCGGTGCGCGGGTCGCGGACCGGGCGGCCGATCATGGTGCTGCTGGATCTGCTCGGCAGGCGGTGGGCGCTGCGGGTGCTGTGGGAGTTGCGCGATGGGCGCGCGGTGACGTTCCGGGAGTTGCAGGCGCTATGCGGCGGCGTGTCTGCCAGCGTGCTCAACGATCGGCTGCGCGAACTCCGGGAGGCGCGGGTGCTGGCCGCGGAACCGAACGGCTATCAGCTCAGCGCGGACGGCCTCGACCTCGTCGCCGCACTCGCGCCGCTACAGGTCTGGGTACAACGCTGGGCCGACGACGCCCCGGGGAAGCAGCCCTGACACGCGTCTGTTGATTTCACGCACCGGGTTTCGCATGCGATTCTCGTCGCGAAATCAATAGGCGCGCGGCTACTTCGGCGGGTTGCCGATCATCCGGACTCTCTGTCCCTCCCAATGGAATTGGACCCGGGTGACGGTGCCGTCGGGGCAGGCGTTGCAGCTGCCCGGCGTCTTGTACGCCAGCCCGACGGTGTCGTCGGTGGTGCGGTCCACGTCCAGCGACGTGAACCCGTGCGCCTCCTGCGTCGCGGTGCCGAGGTAGGCACCCTTGTGGAACAGCAACGCTTGGTTCGGCGAACTCCCCGTGGCCCCCTGCACCGTGATGATCGCGGTCGACAAGGTGGCGCACGGATCGAAATTGCCCTCGAAGCCGCGCGGGTCGGTCGACCACGGTGCGTGCGTCACCGGCTCGACCGGCAGCGTCGCGACGGCGGACTGGATCACCTGCGCGGTCAGATCGACACCGCAGGTGACAGGCAGGCTCGACGTCGTCGGATCCGCGTTGTGCACGTGGGTCTGCGATGACCCACTGTCGTTGTCGGCGGCACACCCGGCGGCCGCCATGACGAGTCCAGCACACAGCACAACTACGGGCCGAGCCATCCGTACCACGAAAGATCCTCTTCAGGTCCGCCGACAGATTCGAGCTAGCTCGGCACAGCCTAGGCGGTTGACGCGGTTGAGGGCGCGTTGGCCACGGCGAGATAATCGATCACTTGATGCAGGTCCGGATACAGCCGGTGCGCGAGCCGCCGGGACTCCTCGGTCGGCTGCACCAGATCGGGAACCAGGATGCAGCGCAGCCCCGCGGCGCACGCCGCGCGCAGGCCGTTGGTCGAATCCTCCAGCGCGAGTGTCGTTTCCGTCTCGCCGCCGAGTGCGGCCATCGCCTTCAGGTACGGCTCGGGATCGGGCTTGCCCTTGGTCACGTCCTGCCGCGTCACCACCACATCGAACCGGTCGGCGATGCCGGCCAGTTGCAGGTGATGGTCGGCGCGGTCCCGCGACGACGAGGTGGCGATCGCCTTCGGCACCCCTTGCGCCTCCAGCGCGTCGAGCAGCGCCAGCGCACCCGGCTTGGTGGTCAGCCTGCCGCTGTCGACGAGCTGACGCAGGTGCACGTCGTGCAGCGCGAAGTACTCCTCCAGCGGGAAACCCCGGCCGTACGCGGCCGCGGCGAGCGTCCGGCATCGATCGGCGGGCACGCCGATCATGCTGCGGCAGAACTCGATCGGCATCTCGTAGCCGAGCTCGGCGCCCGCACTGACCAAAGACTCCATGGCCAGGCTCTCCGAGTCGATCAGCAGGCCGTCCATATCGAAGACGACCGCCCGAACCGGACTTTCGGCGTTCACCCGTTGCTCCCTTCCGATTGCGGCGCCAGCCGGCGCCGGACCGCGGCCTCGACACCGTCGCGGCTGATCTCGGCGAGGGCGTCACCGACCTGCCGCTGCACGTTCTCCAGTTCCGGTAGCGTGCCGAAAATATCGGTGCGCTGCAAGAACGCCTGCGCACAGCGGTGCGGATCGCTGTCGACCAGCACCGCGAGCGAGTCTTCCCGCGGGTCGATCAGCTCCATCACCGCGCCGGGGGCGTGGCTCGCGGTGAACCAGCGGATCCACGCGGCGATCAGCAGGGTCGCCCCGGGGGTCGGCCTGCCCGCCTCGATGTTGTCGCGCAGTGCGTCGACGACCCGCGGCATCATCTTGTCCGACCCGTTGCGGCCGATCCGCGTCATATCCTGCGCGATAGCGGGATTACGGAAGCGACGCATCAAATCGGCTACGGTGCGGCGCAATTCGGGCGTGCCGAGGGCCAGCGTCGGCCCCTGCTCGTCCAGCATGAACTGCCGGGCCAGCGCTGCGAGCGCCGGGCTCGCCGTCGCCTCGGCGATGGTGCGGTGCCCCGCCACGCCGCCGAGGTAGGCGAGCAGCATGTGCGTCCCGTTGAGCAGGCGCAGCTTGGCCAGCTCGTAATCCTTGACGTTGGAGACGAATTGGGCGCCGCCGAGTTCCCACTGCGGGCGTTCACCCTCGAAATCCTCGATCGTCCAGGTCATGAACGGCTCGGCGGAGACCGGCGCGAGATCCTCGATGCCGCCGAGCCAATTGCGGGCCACCGCGGCGTCGGTGGGCGCGGTCGGCTGCACGATGCGGTCCACCACGCTGTTCGGGAACTGCACGTGCCTGGCGATCCACTCGGCGAGATGATCGTCGCGCATCAGCGCGAAATCGATGACGGCCCGGCGCAGCGTGCTGCCGTTGGCGCACATGTTGTCGCAGCTGATGATCACCGGCGGGGTGCTCCCCCGCCGCCGGACCAGTTCGAGGCCCTGCGCGAGCATGCCGATCGGGGTGATCGGCCTGGTCGGCGACCGGAGGTCGTGGCGGACGCCGGGGCAGTCCACTTCCAACCGTCCGGTGACCGGCGAAACGCAGTAACCGCTGGCGGTGACGGTGAGCGTGACGATCTTGACGCGCGGGTCGGCGATTCGCTGCGGCACGCCGATCAGGTCGGTCGGCGCGTGCACGGCCTCGGTGATCGAGCCGACCACTTCCACCCGCGCCTGCCCGTCTTCGTGCAGCAGCGTGGTGTACAGGTGGTCCTGCGCCCGTAGCGCGTCGACCACGGTGGGGCGGTTGATCGCGACGGCGGCGATGCCCCAGCGCGGATCGCCGGTCTCGTTCATCGCGTGCTGGGTTGCCAGGGCCTGGTGGGCCCGGTGGAACGAACCGCAGCCGAGGTGCAGGATGCCGGTGGTCAGGCTGCGCGGAGCAAACCCCGGCCGGGCGACCGTGGCGGGCAGCTTGGTGAGCATGTCGGTGGACAGGCGCGGCACCACCTTGCCCGGTATCCGGGATGTCAATTCGGTTCGAGTTTTCTTCGCCGTAATCAGCGGCACACGCATGTGCGGCCTCCGTGGATCTGCGAGAAGGGGCGATATACAGAACGCCGTATCAGCATTGACTAAGCGACGTTTCACACGGTAGGTCAGCCTCGACAGTATTTCGACAGCTAACCCCGAATCGGCCAACTGAAGGCAGTTCGCCGCAGGTCATCACCTGTATTGCAAAAATTCCGTAAAGCACCACTTCAGGCCGCGTGAATCGTCGGTAACTATTGGAAATACGTACTGCCAAAATGCGCTGCCGTGACCTCTGTCACGCGCAGTCATTTCCGATTTGCCCGAAAGGGAACGCTTTAAGATTGCTCTAAGATTTGCTGAATAATTGCCGATTTTCGAGAGGGGAATACACCATAAAGGACGTTCACACGCGATGGCGCGATGCCGAGAAGCGGTGCGGCAGATATGTTTCCGTATGGAAGCGTCATGGGACCCGCCGCGCCGCCCGGCAACCGCCGGGCACGGATCGTAAGCAAAGCTAAGGTTGCCTCGGGGTTGCGGAAGTGCCTGCTGTGCGAAACGAACGGATTCCACTTGGCAGCACACCCGCGCACCTGAGACCACCGCGTCGCGCACCCGACGATTGTCGAGGTCGCCGGTGACGGCCAGTCGACCACGACCTGTATTCCAGGAACGATCCGCTAGCGTCGAGACATGAGCTTGGACGTCGCTGTAGTCGGGTACGGGTTGGCCGGATCGGTCTTCCACGCTCCGCTGATCGCCGCCGAACCGCGCATGCGGGTCGCGGCGGTGGTCACCTCGTCGGCCGAGCGGGCGGCGCAAGCCGAACGCGAACACCCGGGCGTGCGCGTCGTCGCCACTACCGACGAACTGTTCGCGGATCCCACCGGCGTCGATCTAGTCGTCATCGCGACACCCAACCGCACGCATGCCCCGCTGGCGAGGCAGGCGTTGGACGCGGGCCTGCCGGTGGTGGTCGACAAGCCGTTCGCGGTGTCGGTCGCCGAGGGCGAGGACCTGATCAAGCGCGCCGAGCAAGCCGGGCGTGCGCTGACGGTCTTCCAGAATCGTCGCTGGGACGGCGACTTCCTGACCGTCCGTGCCCTCGCGGAAGCGGGCCGGCTCGGCGAAGTGCGACGCTTCGAGTCCCGATTCGAGCGCTGGCGCCCGGTGCCCAAGGGCGGCTGGCGGGAAGTGGGCAGCGCGGCCGACGGCGCCGGACTGCTCTTCGACCTCGGCAGCCATCTCATCGATCAGGCACTGACGCTGTTCGGTCCGGTGAAATCGGTGTATTGCGAACTGGATCGGCGACGCGCGGACATTCAGACCGACGATGACGCCTTCGTCGCACTCACTCACACCTCGGGCGTCCGCTCCCACCTATGGATGAGTGCCGTTGCGCCGCAACTGGGTCCGCGCTTCCGGGTGCTCGGATCGCAGGCAGGCTACGTCACCTACGGCCTCGATCCGCAAGAGAGCGCGCTACGTGACGGCCGCCGCCCCGGCGACGGCAAGCCCTGGGGCACAGTCGGATCCGAGCACTGGGGGGTGTTCGGCGCCGAACCTGCCGTCGAACGTGTCCCCACCATCGCGGGCAACTACCCCGCCTTCTACGCCGAACTGGCTGCCGCCCTGCTGGATGGCGGTCGAGTTCCGGTCGACCCACGCGATGCCGTCGCCACACTGCGCGTGCTGGAAGCCGCGCGCCGATCGGCCGCCGAAGGCGCGGTCGTCACCGGATAACCCGCCTTTCAGCAGGCACACCCCTCAGTTATTGGGCTGGCGACCAACGTCATCCGCCGATAACGTCGACGCTCGGTGTCGGCCGTGGGTAGGCCGAGGGTTCAGGCTGAGAGGAGATCCCCATGGGTTCAACGATTTTCGCGGTGTTCCTGCCGCTGGCTCTGGCCCTGGTGATGTTCGGACTCGGTTTGACCTTGGCCGTCGACGATTTCGCCAGGGTGCTGCGCTATCCGAAGGCCGCGGTGATCGCGCTGCTCTGCCAGATGGTGCTGCTGCCGGCGGTCTGCGTCGGGCTGATCTACCTGTTCCGGCTCGAAGGCGCGCTCGCCGTTGGCATGCTGTTGCTCGCCGCGTCGCCGGGCGGGCCGTCGGCCAACCTGTTCAGCCACATCGCGGGCGGCAACGTCGCGTTGAATATCACGCTCACCGCGATCAATTCGGTGCTCGCGGTGTTCACCATGCCGCTGATCGTCGCGTTCGCCTACAGCCGATTCATGGACGACGCCGGGTCGTTCGGGCTGCGGCCGGACAAGTTCGCGCAAGTGTTCGCGATCGTGCTGGTTCCCGTCGCGATCGGCATGTTCGTGCACCGCCGGTTCACCGGGTGGGCCGAACGGATGCGCGGCAACGTCAAAATCCTCTCGATCGTGGTGCTCGCGCTGGTCGTGCTCGCGGCCGTGGCGAAGAACTTCAGCACGCTCACCGAGAACATCGGCACACTCGCCTCGCTCAGCCTGCTGTTCGCCGTGATCAGTCTGGCCGTCGGCTATTTCGTGCCGCGGCTGTTCCAGGTCGAGGCCGATCAGGCGATCGCGTCGGCGATGGAGATCGGCATCCACAACGGCGCGATCGCGATCGCCATCGCGGGATCGGTACTGCACAGCGACGCGATGGCCGTCCCGGGTGCGGTGTACGGGGTGCTGATGAACATTCCCGCCGCGATCGCGGCATATCTGCTGGCCAGGTACGTCCGGCAAGATCGTCCTGAGCCGGTGCCCGGTGCGGTCGCCGGCGGAAACCGCACCAGCATTTGAGAAACGGCTGACTGGACCGGACACCTCGTCGAGCGGTAGGTAACCTTTCGATGTTCGACACTCGAAGGGAGCCAGCATCGCGATGCGACCGCTCGGCGCAGACGATCCCACGCGGATCGGCGACTACCGGTTACTCGGCGTGCTCGGTGCGGGCGGCATGGGCCGGGTGTATCTGGGACGCAATGCCGGTGGCCGCACGGTAGCGGTCAAGGTGATCCGGCCGGACCTGGTCGGCGACAACGAATTCCGGGAGCGGTTCCGGCGTGAGGTGACCGCCGCCCGACGGGTCGGCGGGCAGTTCACCGCGCCGGTCCTCGACGCCGACGTCGACGCGGACCCGCCGTGGCTGGCAACGGGTTACGTGGCGGGATTCTCGCTGACCGAGGCCGTCGACGAGTACGGGCCGTTCACCGAGAGCTCACTGCTCGTCCTCGCGCACGGGCTGGCCGAGGCGCTGGTCGCCGTGCACGCCGCCGACCTGGTGCACCGCGACCTCAAACCGTCCAATGTGCTGCTGGCCCTCGACGGTCCCAAGGTGATCGACTTCGGCATCGCCCGCGCGATCGACGACAGCCAGTTCACCACCACCGGAAAGGTCATCGGCTCGCCGGGATTCATGTGTCCCGAACAGGTGACCGGCGATCCGGTCGGGCCGGCCGGCGATGTGTTCGCGCTCGGCGGCGTGCTGGTGTTCGCGGCCACCGGGCAGGGGCCGTTCGGGACCGGCGAGATGGTGCAGATGCTGTGGCGCGTGGTGTACGAGGAGCCGCGGCTCGACGCGGTGCCCGACCGCCTGCGCCCGCTGATCGCGGCCTGCCTCACCAAGGACCCGGCCGCTCGGCCGACCCCCGAGCGCATCATCGCCGACCTGACCGCCCTCGGCCTGCCCGGTCGCGGCGGCTGGCTGCCCGGACCGGCGCTGGAAGAGGTCAGCAGGCGCGCGGTGCAGCTGCTCGACCTGGATTCCGGGCCGTTCGATGTGCCCGAGGCACTGAGCAAGCCCGCGAATCCGACGCGGACCGCCGAAACGGTGGTGCGGCCGTTCACGGACCCGAACGCGCGGACCGCCACGAGCCAGCCGGGGTCCGGTCAACCGGATGCCACGCCGCGATCGTGGTGGCAGGGCGCGCCCGGTCCCGCGGGTCAGCCGTATTCCTCAGGGCCACAAGATGGTCCGTATACACCGCCGCACCCACAGGAGTCAGCTGGACAGCTCGGCTACCAGCAGTCACCTGGGCCTCGCGAAGGTTCGTACCCGCCGCCGCACCTACAGCAAGCTGGGCCACACGGCTACCAGCCATCTGCGCCGCAAGACGCTTCCTACGGTCACCGGCAACCGGCGGCACACCCCGCACCGCCCACCCGTCGACGCCCACGCCGCCGTGCCGCATTGATTGCCGGTGCGCTGGTGCTGTGCCTCGTCGTCGCGGCTGCCGCCTTCGTGATAACCGAGCAGTTCACCGGTTCCGATGGCAACACCGATCAGTCCGTCGCGACGGCGGGCGGTCCTGCTGCCGAATTGCCGGAAGCGTTCATCGGCGAATGGAAAGGCGTCGCGAAAGACCAGATCGCCAGCTTCGACATCGTGCTGACGCTGAACGCAGGCACGGTCGGCGAGGAACTCGGCAACTCGTCCAACACCGGGAAAGTCTCCGGCACGACATGCGGCCGAGCCGAGACATTGACGGCCGTCGCCGGCGAAGAACTCACGCTCACCGCACGACTCACCGAGGACGCGGGCGGCTGTAACGACGACGGCAACACGACGCACGTCCAGCTACTTCCCAACGGCACGCTGTCCTATCGCACCGGCAGCGTCATCGGCGATATGGCCGGAATTCTGACCAAAACCTCGTAACCCGGCTTGTGCTACCCGGTAGCTGAGGAAGTGGCAGACTGCGAATCATGGGCGATGCTTCGGGCAGCATGTCAACACCAACCATTACCTGTGCGGGCCGTGTCCGGTCGCAGGCCGAGGCGCATCAGCGGGCGGGAAGGTTGGCGGCGGCACTCGCCGAGGCCGGGGTGCGACCCGGCGATCGGGTCGCGATGATGATTCGCAACGATATCGAGTTCGTCGAGGTTTCCCTGGCCATCGCGGTGTGCGGGGCGAACTCGGTGCCGATCAATACGCGGTGGCAGGTGCCCGAGGTCGCGCATGTGCTCGTGGACAGTGACGCGCGGGTGATCATCGCGCACACCGAGTTCATCGATATCGTCGAACAGGCGGCGCCGCACGAGGATACGACCATTCTCGAGGTCGAGATGGCGCGCGAGCCGCTCGCCGCGGCGGGGCTGGACCCGGCACTGAACGAGCCGACCGGCAGGCACTCGACCTTGGAACAGTGGATCGACGCGCATCCCGAGCCGCTCGGCCGGATCGAAGGCTCGCGCGACGACTCGACCGGCTTGATCTACACCTCCGGCACCACCGGAAAACCCAAAGGCGTACTGCGCGAACGAATGACGCCACACCAGTGGTTATCGGTGGCAGGCAGCGCGGCCAAGCGGCTCGGCCTCACCCCACGCGGGCAGGCGGTGATCCCCGGACCGCTGTATCACGCGAGCCCGAACGGCATCGCGACGCTCGCGCTGCGGGTCGGCACCAGCATCACGATCATGCCGCGCTGGGATGCCGAACAGTTCCTGCGCATCGTCGACGAGCGCCGCGTCACCCAGGCCAAGGTGGTGCCGACCATGCTGTCGCGGCTGCTGTCGCTGCCCGCGGACGTGCGCGGCCGCTACGACGTCTCCAGCCTCACCCACCTGATCCACTCGTCCGCGCCCTGCCCGCCCGCGGTGAAGCGGGCCGCGATCGACTGGTTCGGCGACGCGCTGGTCGAGTACTACGGCTGCGCCGAAGCGGGCACCATCACCTGGATCTCCGCGAGCGAATGGCTGGCCCATCCCGGCAGCGTCGGCCGGCCGGCGGACGGCGCGGCCGCCGTCATCGTCGATGACGCGGGCGAACCGCTGCCCGCGGGCGAGACCGGCCAGGTGTTCGTGCGCGGCGCCGATTACTGGCCGAAGTTCCGCTACCTGCACGACAACGGCGAAGCGGACAGCCCGATACCGGGCTTCCTCGCCGTCGGCGACCGCGGCTACCTCGACGACGACGGCTTCCTCTATATCACCGGACGGGCCAACGACCTCATCATCTCCGGCGGCGTGAACATCTATCCAGCCGAGATCGAGAACGCGATCATGGCCCTGGACGGCGTCGAGGATGTCGCGGTGTTCGGCATCGCGCACCACGGCGATCTCGGCGAAGTCGTTGCCGCCCAGGTTGTTCCGCGTCCCGGCGCCGAGCTCACCGAGGAAAGCGTGCTGGCCGGGCTGGCCGGGCAGCTCGCCGCGTACAAGGTGCCGAGGGTGCTGCGGATCGTGGCCGAACTGCCCCGCGACGATGCGGGCAAGATCTACAAACGTCAGCTCCGAGCGGAGATGTCCGACGCCGGATAAGGTGCGGCGGTGGACAGAGCCGAATGGGTCGAGCGTGGCACCTCCATCGTCGACCGCTTGACGACAACGCAAACCCAGCCGCCGTGGTGGTTGGTGGCCGGTGCCGGCGTGGTGGCGCTCGTGCTGGTGGGATACACGCCCATCTGGCGGTTCACCCGCAATATCGTCACCATCGCGCACGAGGGCGGGCACGCGCTCGTCGCGCTGCTCACCGGGCGCAAGCTCAACAGCATCCGATTGCATTCGGACACTTCGGGTCTCACCGTGTCGAGCGGAAAGCCGTACGGCCTCGGCATGATTCTCACGACGATGGCGGGCTATCCGGGGCCGCCGCTGCTCGGGCTGGCCTTCGCCGCGTTGCTCGGCGCGAGCCGGATCACGCTGATGCTGTGGGTGGCCATCGTGCTGCTGGCCGCGGTGCTGATCATGACGCGCAATGTCTACGGCATGCTGACGGTGTTCGCGGTCGGTGCGACCGTGTTCGCGGTGTCCTGGTTCGGCACCGACACACTGCAGGCGGGCTTCGCCTACCTGGGCGCCTGGTTCCTGCTGCTCGCCGGGGCGCGGCCGGTGATCGAATTGCAGCGCGGGCGATCTCGGCAGTTGCGCAGCCGATATCAGGAGGATGTCGCCTCCGACGCCGATCAACTCGCGCGGCTCACGCACCTGCCCGGGTTGCTGTGGGTCGGGGTGTTCGGGGTGATTGCGGTGGGGTCGCTGGTCATCGGGGCGGGCTTCCTGATCTCCGATATCTCCGGGATCTGCCTGCAGAGCGTGACCGGCGGGACCTGCCCCACCGGGCAGTAGGGCGGGCTTCGTTGCAGCATGAGCAACGAAGGGTTGTCTGGGTCGGCTAATGTTGGGCCGCCTCCGGTTTCGCCGGAAATGTCTCGACCCATCCTCGCCGTCGCCGAACGTCAGCGCCTGTTCGCCGCGCGGCGCGTGAACATCCCGGAGCAGAACATGATCACCACCATCCGCCTCGCTCTCGTCGCCGCTTTGCTGCTCGGCGGTGCCACGCTGCTGGGCGCGGGCCAGGCCGGGGCTTCCGTCGAATCCGCTTGCGGCACTGCGTTGTCGCCCGCCGAGGTCTCCGCGATCGCTGATCTCTCGGATACCAGCAAGCTCACCGGCTCCTCGCTGGAACAGCTGACACAAGCCGTCGAACAGCATCGGCAGCTCACCGAGATCCTGGTCGAACATCGTGATCTGCGTGGCGTGTTCGCGCTCGGTCTCGATGCCGTCGAGCAGGCCGCCGTGATGCCGTTGCAGCGCGCCCCGGCCTCGTTCGCCGACCCTGAGTGGGCGCATCGGATCAGTCTCGAACTGCTGTCCCGGTTCCTGCGCAACGTGCACGCCGAATTCACCGGCGCACAGACCGATCCGCAGTGGACCAACTACTTCGACCTCGCGCGCCGGTGCGAGCTGTCCCCGGCTCGCGTCGCGATGGCCGGATACGACGCTCATCTCTCGGTCGATCTGTCCTACGCGGTGGCCGCGGTCGGCGGCACACCCGCGAACGCGGGCGACTATTTCAAGATCGTCGACGCGATCGCGCAGCAAGGGTCGTTGATCGTGAGTTCGACCAAGGAGATCTATCACGGTGACCTCGGGCCGCTGTGGCGGTTCTACTTCGTCGGCGAGGGCCTCGATCTGGTTGTCGGCCAGGGGGTGGGCACACCGCAGTTGCTTCGCCTCGCCGACGCCGGTGCCAACGTGGTGATCTTCGGGAACGGACTCGCGCTGACCGATCCGGCCCTCGCGCCTGCCGCCCGCGTCGAGATCGACGCGCTGTGGCGCAGCGCGGACGTGGCGTTCGAGGTGCTCAGCCGACTCGGCGGGCTGTAGAGGTTTAGCTTTCCGGATTCGCGGCACGCCTACTCCGGGGGTGAACGATGGAAGGAGTTGTCGGCATGTCGGACGACCTGAATGGGACGCGCGTACTGATCATCACTTCGAATACGGGTGTGGAGCGCGATGAGCTGCTGGTTCCGCAGCGGGAACTGAAGGAGCGCGGCGCCACCGTCGTGCATGCCGCGCCGAAGAACGAGCAGGTGCAGACCTTCGAGCACGACACCGAGAAGGACGTCACCGCGCAGCCGGATTCGGCGCTCGAGGATGTCTCGGTGGACGACTTCGACGTGCTCGTGGTCCCAGGCGGCACAGTCAACGCAGACAAGCTGCGGGTGGAAGACCGCGCGGTCGAACTGGCCAAGGAGTTCGCCGCCGCGGGTAAGCCGATCGCCGCGATCTGTCACGGGCCGTGGTTGCTCGTCGAGGCGGAACTCACCCCGGACAAGACGCTGACCTCGTACTTCTCGCTGCGCACGGATGTGCTCAATGCGGGCGGCCGGTGGGTCGATCAGCCGGTGGTGCGTTCGGCCGAGAACGGCTGGGCGCTGATCACGTCCCGCAATCCGGACGACCTTCCTGACTTCTGCCGGGTGATCGGTGACGAGCTGGTCAAGAAGTCATAGGAGGAGGCTGGCTTGGCAGTCTTAGCTACCGACTGCGGCCCGTGACGGGCAGTTTCACAACACGCCGTAGTCGAGGAGTTGGACGCGAAGCAATAGGCCAGGAACTACTCGACGTCATCGAGAAGCTGGACACGAAATCAATGTCAGCGGCCGCCAGATGCGGCGCCGAGGAACTGATCGCCGCGCAATAGGCCAGGGCTGCTCGTCGCCGCAATGGGGTCGGGGGTGTCACTGGTCGCGCAGTGCCGCCGATGTTTCGCGAGCCAGTTCGGCTGGGTCGCGGGTCGCATCGACGGTGGTGCCGCGCTCGTCGTCTGCCAGCGGCTCGAGCGCGGCCAGCTGCGAGTCGAGCAGGCTTGATGGCATGAAATGGCCGGTGCGGTCGGTCATTCGGTGCGCGAGTTCTTCGTGTGACGCGGACAGGTGCAGGAAGTATGCGTCAGGTGCGGCGGCGCGGAGTCGGTCGCGGTAGGCGCGTTTCAGCGCTGAGCAGGTGACCACGCCGCCCTGCTCGGTGCGTTCGCCCATCCACGCGGCGACCGTGTCGAGCCAGGGCGCGCGGTCTTCGTCGTCCAGTGGGATGCCCGCCGCCATCTTCGCGATGTTGGCCGCCGGGTGGAAGTCGTCGCCTTCGGCGTATTCGACCCCGAGTTCGGCGGCGAGTGCCCGGCCGACCGTCGATTTGCCGGACCCCGACACCCCCATCACAACCACGACGGGCAGCGCTCGCTCCGGCACATCGGCTCCTTTGCTCGGTGCGCGCCGCCCCACGGTGGGCGGTGCGACATGTCCGAACAGACATTAGCGCGGCCGTCGCGGGGCCTGGTCGAGCACGTCTGCACCGGCGACGATCTGCGATGGGCCGCCTTCTGTGGCACGGCAATCCGGCCGCGGGCGATCAGCCCCGGCCCGTTACGTACTCGGCCGATCACCCCGGCCCGTCACGTACTCGGCCGCACTCGGCATCATCTGCCGACCGCCGCGATCAGTTCGGCGAGCGCGCGACGAGCGTCGTTGTCCACCGGCAGCAATGGCGGCCGCGGGTCGCCCGCGTTGATACCGAGAGCGTGCAAGCCCGCTTTGACGGTTCTCGGCAGGCCGCCTCGGGTCATCGCAACGAGCAATGGCTCCAGCTGTTCAAAAAGCTTTGTCGCTGTATCAACTTCACCCACTGTCAGCAGCCGCCACACTGCCACGATCTGTTCCGGCACCAAACACGGTGCGGCAGTGCACCATCCGGCGGCACCGGCTTCGAATGCTTGCAGGGCGAGCCGATTGCTGCCGTTGAAGAACGGCACGTCCGCGCCGAGCGCCGCGATCCGCCGCATCCGCGCGATATCCCCGCTGGATTCCTTGATCATCGTGATGTTGTCCACGCCCGCAACGAGATCCACCAGAAACTCCGGTGTCATGTCGATGCCGCTGGTGCCGGGATTGTTGTAAGCCATGATCGGCAGCGTCACCGCGTCGGCCACCGCGGTGAAGTGCCTGCGCAGCTCCGCCTCGGTCAACCGCCAGTAAGCGACCGGCAACATCATCAGCGCAGTGGCGCCGAGTCGTTCGGCAAGTCGCGCCCGCGCGATCGTCCCGGCCGTGGTCAACTCCGACACCCCGATCACCGTCGGCACCCGGCCATCGACCTGCTCCACACAGATCGACGCCACCGCCGCCCATTCCTGATCGTCGAGATACGCGCTCTCCCCGGTACTCCCCAGTGGCGCAACAGCATCCACGCCCGCGTCGACCAGTCGATCCACCAGTCCCCGCAGTACTCCCTCGTCGACCTTGCCGCTGTCGGCACTGAACGGCGTCACCGGATACGCCACGATCCCTGTGATCATCGAAACCTCCCTTACCTCGACCCCCATCATTGCCCGGGTGGCGGAATTCATAGTGAGGGATGAGCCGCATGCCCCGGTCGTACCGTCCGGAAGCGTGCTCGGGCACCATGGTGATCATGGAATTGCGCATCTTCACCGAGCCGCAGCAGGGTGCGAGCTATGACACGCTGCTGACCGTTGCGAAAGCCACCGAGGACCTGGGATTCGACGCGTTCTTCCGGTCCGACCACTACGCCGCGATGGGCGGCGCGGACGGACTGCCCGGGCCCACCGATGCCTGGATCACGCTGGCCGGGCTGGCCAGGGAGACCAAGCGGATCCGCCTCGGCACGCTGGTCACCGCCGCCACCTTCCGGCTGCCTGGCCCGCTGGCGATCCAGGTCGCCCAAGTGGACCAGATGTCCGGTGGCCGTGTGGAACTCGGCCTCGGCAGCGGCTGGTTCGCCGACGAGCACGCCGCCTACGGCATCCCGTTCCCCGCGGACAAATTCGCGCGGCTGGAGGAGCAGCTCGCGATCATCACCGGGCTGTGGTCGACCAAGCCGGGTGACAGGTTCGACTTCGACGGCAAGCACTACCAGCTGACCAACTCCCCCGCGCTGCCCAAGCCGGTGCAGGATCCGGTGCCGGTGCTGATCGGCGGACACGGCGCCACCCGCACGCCGCGGCTGGCCGCGCAGTACGCGACCGAGTTCAACATGCCGTTCTCCTCGATCGAGGACAGCGCCGCCCAGTTCGAGCGGGTCCGCGCGGCCGCCGTGGCGCACGGTCGCCGGGCCGACGACCTGGTCTACTCGAGCGCCCTCGTCGCCTGTGTCGGCGCCGACGACGCCGAGGTGGCGCGCCGGGCCGCGGCGATCGGACGCGAGGTGGACGAGCTGAAGGCGAACGGCCTGGCCGGTTCGCCCGCCGAGGTGGTCGGCAAGATCGGCCGCTACGCCGAGATCGGCGCGCAACGGATCTACCTGCAGATACTGGACCTCGCCGATCTCGACCACCTCGAGCTGATCGCCGACCAGGTGCAAGGGAAACTCTGACATGGAAGGCGGGAAGGCGAGCCGGACGGCGTTCGCTACCGCACATGCGCGCGCCTATCACCAGATGGCACCCGAACCGCGCGTATTCACCGATCCGTTGGCGGTATCGATCACGGGTGTGACCGCGGCGGAGCTGGCCGACCAATCCGTCGCCGCGACGGCCGGACTGTCGAGCACGGAAGCCGCGTTCCACCGCGTCCGGCGGTTGTTCCTGGCCGCCCGGTCGCGCTTCGCGGAGGAGACGGTCGCCGACGCGGTGGCGGACGGGGTGCGGCAGGTGGTGATCCTCGGCGCGGGGTTGGACACCTTCGCCTATCGCAATCCCGATCCGGCGCTGCGGGTATTCGAGGTCGACCATCCCGCGACGCAGGCGTGGAAACGTCAGCTGCTCGCGGCGGCGGGAATCGCCGTCCCCGACTCGCTGACCTTCGCACCGGTCGATTTCGAGAGTGAAACGCTGGCAGCAGGTTTGGCCTCGGCAGGCTTTGCCCGAGACCAGCCTGCCGCCTTCGTCTGGCTCGGCGTCGTGATGTATCTGAGCAGGGAGGCCATCCAGTCGACTTTGCGGTACATGGCCGCGCAGGCGACGCCGGTGCGGCTGGCGTTCGACTACATCCCGCCTGCCGCCGACGCCGCGCCGGAACACCGGGCTCAACTGCAAGCCCGGGCGGATCGCCTGGCCGCGCTCGGCGAACCATTGCTGAGCCACTTCACCGCCGCTGAACTGGCAGCGGAGTTGCGCACGGCAGGCTTCGACGACGTCGAAGACCTCAGTGCGCTCGAGCTCCTCGCGGGCTACGTGGGTCAGGCCGAGCTCGGTCCCGACCCGGAGCGGCTGCACACCCGCGTCGCCCGCGCCCGCCGCACCTGATCAGCCGAGCGGCCTGCTGGTCGGCAGGTTCACGAAGCTCGGCTCGGCCGGATCCAGTTGCAGGGACTGCGGTTTGAGCTCGGTGTTGTTGAGCAGCGGCCGGAACGGCAAGGCCTTGGGCGAGTTTCCGGCGAAGACGTCGACGCGCAGTCGATGTCCGGGCTGCAGCACCGCCTGGATCGGGATGACGGCGATGTCGAGCGCTACGGGCTTACCCGGGACCACGGGCAACATGCTGTCCAGGGTGATCGGGTTGTATGGGGCGGTGTAGTCGCCGTTGGGCGAGCGGGTGCTCTTCGCCTCGTCGACCGCGCGCATCGACGCGGTGAGCTGGCCGGTGCTCAATACGGTCGAGGTTCCCGCCGGGGCAACGTCGTTCACGGTGACCGCCCAGTATCCGTCGGTCGCATCGTGGATCGTGTTGAGGTGCAGGTTGATCGGGCCGGAGATGACCGTCGGTTCGGTGACCGGTGTGCCGGTGAAGGTCAGTGCGTCGTGTTCGGCGATGCGAGAGTCCTTGGCGCACATATCCAATACCGCGGTCATCCCGGCGGCGCCCTGCGCGGTATCCCGCGAGCACGCGTTGGCGATGCCGGGCGACACCGTCAGGGTGCGGGGCTCGTCGGGCTTTGTCGCGGACAGCGATCCGTCATAGCCGCTCTCGGCGGTGCCGCTAGGGGTCGCGGACAGGTAGACCCGGCGATGGGTGGTGCCGGCCTGCGGGAACTGCCCCAGTGTCCGCCAGCCGCCGCCCTGTTCCCATAGGGTCACCGGCCCGAATTCGCCGAGGCCGTGGTCGATGTCCTTGAGCCACTTGTCGAACCACACTCGTTGCAACACCTCGAGGCGCGCCGGGCCGCCGGGCCCGCCCGTGCCCGCGCCGGGATTCGCGTGATAGGTGTCGCCGACGAGCAGCTGTTTCTGGTTCGCGGGCAACGGGATCGCGTTGAACAGCGTGGTCGCGCTGTTGGCGAAGATGTCGTGCCAGCCGCCATAGACGAAGGTGGGCACCGTGATTCGCTCCGGATGCCCGAGGATGGCCTGCCGGAAATCGCTGTCGTGGTCCAGCGCGGCGGCCAGCGTCTGCGGAACCTGGTCGAGTGTCGGTGTGAGCAGCGCCTGGGTCAGCAGGTCGTAATTCGTTGCCGGGTCGGCCATCCGGTCGTGGAACCACCGCCAGTCGAAGGTGCCGTTCAGTATCGACCGCACGTCGGGGATCAGCTTCGTCTGGTTCACATTGCTCAGCCAGAGCGGCAGGAAGGTGGTGCCGATGCCGCCGCCCGGCGCGACGACATCGCGCATCAGATCGCTACCCGGTTCGACCGGGAAGATGGCTTTCAAAGGGCCAGGGGCATTTTCGGCCGCGCGCAGCTGCGTGATGCCCGCGTAGGAGCCGCCGCTCATGCCGACCTTGCCGGTGGACCACCGCTGGGCCGCGGCCCACTCGATCACTTCGCGAGTGTCGAGTTGTTCGCGGGCGCCGAGGGTGTCCCAGGTGCCCTGCGAGAAGCCCGTGCCGCGCACATCCGCGACCACCAGGGTGTATCCGCTGCGGATCAGGCTGCGGTCGATGCCGAGGACGGTCTGCACGGTGCCGCCGTCGAGTGCGTGCAGCAGATCGCCGAAGCCGCTGATCGGCGTGCCGGATAGGTTCATCCGGCTCAGCAGGCTCAGCACCATGGGCTGGAGGTCGGGCGTCGCCATTGCCGAATCGACCAGGTTGGACAGCAGTTTGGTGTACGGCGTGAGGTTCACGATGGTCGGCAGCGGCTGCTGTTCGACCGCGCCCGCCGCGTCCACCGGCCGGTACACATTCGCCTTCAGCATGACGCCGTCGCTCATCCGGATCGGGACGTCCCAGTCGATGTGCACGTCGGAGTACGGTTGCGGCCCGTCGTGCAGCGCCGTCCACTGATCGCTGGGCGCGGCCGCCACCGTTCCCGCGGCAAACCCGCCGCCACCAACGATGATCGATAGCACAGTCGCCAATCGAGCCACGCGGACAAACCGTTGTGCCACTTGCTGCCCCGAAAGCATCCTGCTCCTCGACCGATGTGCCGCACGTTGATGGGGTAACGCAGTACCGGAGGCACAACATAGCAATCTGTTCGCAAATAGCCGGGAGGTACGGCCTGGTCGGTTTGTCGCAGTGACGCCGGCGCGACAAACCGATCCGGTTGCGCGGTAGGCGCATTTGCGCAAATCGGACACTATAGATACCGCGCAGTTTGATTTAAGAATCAGGCAGGCAGCAGCGTTCCGGTCAGTCGTTCCGCCTCGTCCCACAGCCGCCGCGCCGCCTCTTTGTCCCGCGCCCGGCGCGGCACCGATGCGACATGGGTCGGGCCGACCAGACCGAATCGTCCACTGGGACCGTAGTATTCGCCATTGCGCGCCATGATCACGTGCGCGCCCGCACCGGCCAGACGCGCGGCCGCCTCTTTCCCTGTCCCGCTGTTCGCGCCGGTGATGACGACAGTTTTACCGGTCTGATCAGGTACTTCATACATCGTGAGCTCCTGTCGGAGATTTAAGAGACCGTCGGTCTGTTGATGGTTCTCACGTTAACGGACCACCGGTCTGTAGTCAATAGACCGCCGGTCTGAAATACTGGTGGCATGGTCGGATTCCAACGCGCACGCAGCGAAGAACAGCGAGAGGTGCGCAGACGCGCCATCCTCGACACGGCGGCGGCGATGCTGGCGCAGATGCCGGTGGCCGAGGTCGGCCTGAACGAGCTGGCCCGCCGAGTCGGGCTGGCCAAGTCGAATGTGTTGCGCTACTTCGACTCTCGCGAGGCGGTACTGCTCGAGCTGCTCGACGTGTCTTATCGGGAGTGGCTGGTGGCGCTGACACCCGAGCTCACGGACACCACGGGCGATCTGCCGACCCGCCGCGACCGGCTGGTCCGCGCCATCGTCACCTCACTCGCCGAGAACCCCGTGCTCTGCGATCTGTTCAGCTCCCAGGCGGCCGTCTTGGAGCGCAATATCTCCCCCGATGTCGCCGCCCAGTTCAAACGCGCCTCGATCGCCACGACCGGTGACTTCGCGAACCTGGTTGCCCGGCTGATCCCCGAGTTCGGCGCGGAACGCTCGTGGAAATTCTGTGCCGCGGCATTGCTCACGGCCGGCTCGCTCTGGACGCACAGCCATCCCTCGGCAGCCATGCTCGCCGCCTACCAGCAACACCCCGACCTGGCCGCCGCCTGCATCGACTTCACCGACACCGGCACGGACCTGCTGAACATCCTCGCCGTCGGCCTGCTCGCCACCGACACCTGAGCGCGTTGCCCGGAAAGCCACGCGGATCGTCACGGCGGGGCCTACCTTGGTGGGCATGACGCCGCTGCAGCGCTATATCGCGGAAGAAATCGCACTCGATCACGCGGACGGCCTACTGAATCGCCGCGAGGCGCTGCGACGGCTAGGCCTGCTCGGGTTCGGTATTCCGGCGGCCGCGGCGCTGCTCGCCGCCTGCTCCAGCCAGCACAACGATCAACCCGTCACTTCGCAACCACCCTCTGCCGCAACACCATCCACGCCACCAGGGGCGAGTTCCGCGCTGCCGACGACACCGATTACCTTCGCCGGCCCCGACAATCGTCAGTTGCAGGCCGCCTGGGCCGAGGCCGCGCAGCCTCGCGGCGGCGTGCTCGTCATCCATGAGAACAAGGGCCTCACCGACCACATCCGTTCGGTGACAGGACGATTCGCCGGAGCGGGCTACTCGGCCCTCGCCGTCGATCTGCTCTCCGAAAAGGGCGGCACCGCCGCCTTCACCGACCCGGCGCAGGCCACCGCCGAGCTCAGCAACACCCCGCAGGAGCAGTTCATCGCTGACCTGCGTGCGGGTCTCGATGAGCTCGGAAGGCGTGTGCCCGGCAAGAAGCTCGGCACAACAGGGTTTTGCTTCGGCGGCGGCCTGGTCTGGTTGTTGCTCGCATCCGGGCCGTCGGCGCTCGCCGCGGCAACGCCGTTCTACGGACCGTTCCCCGACAACGGCGACCTTTCCGCCTCGAAGGCCGCCGTGCTCGGCATCTACGCGGCGGCCGACACCCGCGTGGACGCCACCCGCCAGGCCGCCGAGGACGCACTCAATCGGGCGGGCGCGCCGCACGAGATGTGGGTCGCCCCGAATGCCGATCACGCGTTCTTCAACGACACCGGGCCCCGCTACGCACCGGCCGCCGCGACCGAGGCCTGGCGGCGGGTACTGGATTGGTACGGAACACATCTGGGCTGATCAGCAGGCGGTGAGGAAGTCCTGGAGAGGCGCGGGATCCGTTGCGACGACACCGATGTAGCCGTCGGGCCGGACGAGGACCAGCGTGCCCGGCCCTGCTGGATCGATGTCGTAGTTGCGGAAGGCGGCACCGACGGTTGACGCTGTGACGTCGACCTCGCCAGGTTCGAGCACCCGCCCGCGTACCCGATCACCCTGTGCGCGAACAACTTCGGCAACAGCCCCGGCGGTAGCGGCACCGAACCCGAGCACCGTGAAATGGGTGCCGCGGAACAGGTCGAACAGGCGGGAGTCACCGCACTGAGCGTCCGGTGCACGGTCGCCCGCTCGCACCGCGCCCGGCGTCGCACGGGTATCCACGGCCAACGGTCCGCCACGGTAGTTGACCTTCAGCTGGAAGATATCCAGGCTGCCCTGCCCCGGTTCCGCGTCTCGAAAGTCCCGCCGATGCGAGCGCGTCGTCACGTCGAGCACCCGGGCCGCGATCGGAAACCGCTCGGCCTCATAGGTATCCAGCAGCCGGTCCGGCGCGCCCGACAGCACGGCCGCGAGCTTCCAGCCGAGGTTGTAGGCATCCTGCACGCTGGTATTCAGTCCCTGCCCGCCGGACGAGGAGTGCACGTGCGCCGCGTCACCGGCCAGGAACACCCGGCCGACCCGAAAACGGTCCACCATGCGGACATTCACCCGGTACACCGAGATCCAGTTCAGGTCGTACAGCCGGATATCCGAGCGGCCGGACCGTTCGTCGAGAATCTTCTGCACGGCCTCCAGGGTCAGCTCGGGCACGTCGTCCGCGGTCATGTTGGCAATGAACTGGTAGTAGTCGGTCCCCGGCATGGACCACAGCGAAAAGCGTTCCTGCACATTGCCGGTCGTCAACATATGACAGTAGGTACCGGTCAGGCCCTCGGCCTTGACATCGCCGATCAAAGTGCGCTCGGTCGCGAAGGTTTCGCCCTCGAAGCCGACGCCGAGCGTCTTGCGCACTGTGCTGCCGCCGCCGTCCGTACCGACCAGATACCGGGCGCGCACGTGCTCGAGGGCGCCGTCGCGGCGCAGGGTAGCCATGACGCCGGTGTCGTCCTGGACGAAATCGACGAGCTCCGTGTTCAATTCGAGGCGGCCGCCGAGTTCGAGCAGCCGGTCCCGGAGCAGTTCGTCGGTGCGCCACTGGGGCAGGATCCACGCGTTCGGATAGGGCACGCCGTCAACGCGTTCGAGTGGCGCGAGTCCGAGCATCTCCTCCACCGTCCGCGTCGATCTCACCTGAGTGTCCACGTACATGCGGAACGACGGGAACGGCGCACCGTTGGCGACCACCGCGTCGATCAGGCCGAGATCGTCGAACACCTCCAGAGTCCTTGGCTGTAAACCCTTTCCGCGCGAGCCGGGAAAGAGCCCTGCGGCCTTGTCCACCACCAGACATTCGATCCCGCGCCTTGCCAGTTCGCAACCCAGCGTCAGTCCGGTCGGTCCGGCGCCCACGATCAGCACCGGTAGATCTGTAGTCATCTGTCTTCTTTCGGGAAAGTTCGGGTGAGGATCGGCAGCAGCAGCTCGTCGACCAGGTCGGCGAGGAACGCTCGATCCAGGGGTTCGCCGAGAAACATCCGGCGCATGATCTGACCTTCCGAAACCTGGTGTGCCAGTTCGGTTGCGGTGCCCTCGGGTAATTCGCCGCGAGCGACGGCGCGCTCGACGACGGTGCGGAACGGGCCGAGGTCCTCGTCCGCGACGTGCTCGCGCAGCGCCGCCGCGAGTTCGGCGTCCACCCGCATGGCGTGCATCAGGCCGGTCATCATGGTCACGTAGTGCTCGTCGACCTGCGCGGTGAGGCCGACGAGCGCCGCGATCAGATCCCCGCGCACCGTCCCGGTGTCCGGAATGTCCGCGACGTACTCGGCATCGTGCGCGTCCATCGCCGCCTTGACCAGCGCGGGTTTGCCCGGCCAGCGCCGATAGATGGTGGCCTTGCTGGCCTGTGCCCGTGTCGCGACGGCATCCATTGTCATTGCCGCATAACCGATTTCGCCGAGCAGCTGATACGTGGCGGCAAGTATCGCCTGCTCGCGTTCCGCGCCCCTGATCACAAGCCCTCCAAGTGAACGGTACGGTTTCGTTCACTTCAAAAATAGCCGAAGACCGGCGACAGGCACAAGGCCGATTACAGAATTTGATCGCCGAGCGCGACGTCTCGGCAGGCCTCGAGCAGCGGGTGCAGCCGCTCCATGGCATTGGTGCGCACGGCGAGCACCGTGGGCAGCGCGAGCACACCCGGCGTGCACACGGGCAGGAAGGCCACCCGGCTGCTGTGCAACAGCCGTGCGTGCGGCGCGTAGAGGACGGTCCATCCGGCGGCACCGGCGCCGAGTGCGGCGAGGGTGTCCTGGATCGAGACTTGCTCAGGGCCGAGCACCGGTTCGAATCCCGCTTTGCCGCACGCGGTCAGCACAAGATCATCGAGCAACGCGTTGTTCTGCCGGTTCGTCAGATAGAGCGGCAGCTCGGCGAGCTGAGCGAGATCGACACACCGGTCGGCGGCCGAGGGATGATCGGCGGGCAGCGCGACGACCAGTTCGTCGTACCACACCGGAATCTGCTGCACGCCCTCCGGCGCGGCCACCTCGCCGCGCAGGAACGCCGCGTCCCACTCGTGCTCCGACACCTTCCGCAGCCGCTGCCCGAGCGCCGCCGACGTCAGTTCCACCTTCACCCCGGGCGCGCGGTACTTCAGCGCGACGAGCAGCCGCTCCAGCCGCTCGCCCATCCCCCGGCTGGTGCCGATGCGCAGCACGGTCGGCGTGGTCAGGAAGTCCGCAACGCTGGTCCGCGCCCGTTTCTCGGCCGCGAGCACCTTCTTCGCGGCAGGCAGGAACGCCGCCCCGGCCTCGGTGAGCCGGACGCTGCGAGGCGACCGTTCCAGCAGCACGACGCCGAGCTCGCGTTCGAGCCGGCCGAGCTGCTGGCTGACTGACGATTGCACAATCATCAGCCGTTCCGCCGCCCGACCGAAATGTAGCTCCTCGGCCACCGCGACGAAATACCTCAGTTGACGAAGTTCCATGACCTCAACGTGGTTCGGGGACAAGACTGGGTCAGGCTACCGCCCGGGGTGCGCGGCCAACCGATGTGGCATCGTCCCGCGCGCCGCGCACACACAAATATCGTCGGAGGTGCCCGCGTGAGTTGTCCGGAAGTCAGGTCAGCACGTCGTCGTATTACCGGTGTCGCGGCCGCCGTAATACTGGCCGTCAGCGTGATCTCGGCGTGTGCAAGCGGCGACAAGCCCGCGCCCTCCCCCGCGACCGTGCAGAGCACCACGCCCAGTAGACCGTCCGGCGCGCCCGACCTCGGCGCGGCAGAGGAGATCGCGCACGGGATCGAGGTGCCGTGGGGGCTGACCTTCCTGCCCGACGGCAATGCCCTGGTGGCGGAACGCGACAGCGGGCGCATCCTGCGGATCGGGTCCGGGCATGCGCCGGAGCAGGTGTACCAGGTGCCCGGTGTCGTCGCGAGCGGTGAGGGTGGCCTGCTCGGTCTGGCGTTGTCGCCGCAGTATGCCGAAAACCATTACGTCTATGCCTACTTCACCGCCGCATCCGATAATCGGATCGCCCGATTTCGACTGGATGGAGCGCCGGAGGTGCTGTTCGACGGGATTGCCAAGTCGGCCAATCACAATGGCGGCCGGATCGCGTTCGGCCCGGACGGGCTGTTGTATGCCGGGACCGGCGACGCGGGACAGAGCGCGCGGTCGCAGGATCCGGCGAGCCCCAACGGGAAGATTTTGCGGCTGACGCCGGAAGGACAACCGGCGCAGGGCAATCCGACCGAGGGATCGCCGATGTACAGCCTGGGGCATCGCAATGTGCAAGGCCTGGCCTGGGACCGTGACGGGCGGCTTTTCGCGGCGGAATTCGGGCAGAACCGGTTCGACGAGATCAATCTGATCGAGCCGGGACACAACTACGGATGGCCGACGGTCGAGGGCGTCGGCGGCGCGGATCGCGGGTTCACCGACCCGTTGGTGACGTGGACGACATCGGAGGCTTCGCCGTCGGGAATCGCGATCGCCGGAGACACGTTGTACGCCGCGGCATTACGAGGCGAGCGGCTGTGGACCGTGCCGCTGCGGGACGGCGCGGTCGGCCAGCCCCGAGATGTGTTGCGGGGCAGCTACGGCCGGTTGCGCACGGTCGCGGTCGCGCCGGACGGCGCGCTGTGGCTCACCACGTCCAATACCGACGGCCGGGGCAACCCGCGGCCGAATGACGATCGCGTGCTTCGTTTCCCGGCGCGATGAGTCAGTCGAACATCGGGACGCGGACCGGCTGCCCCAGCCGCCACACCGCGTAGGTGAGCGGCACACCCGGGCGGTAAGCCAGGTGGGTGACCGACGGTGCGTCCAGCACTTGCAGATCCGCGCGGGCACCGACGCGCACGACACCGACATCGTCGCGGCGCAACGCTCGCGCGCCGCCCGCGGTCGCCGCGTGCACCGCCTCGGCCACCGAAAGTCCCATCTGCAGTACAGCGGTGGCGACGCAGAAGGCCATCGAAGTGGTGTACGAGCTGCCGGGGTTGGCGTTGGTGGCCAGCGCGACGGTGGCACCGGCGTCCAGCAATGCGCGGGCCGGTGCGAGGCGCTGCCTGGTGGACAGGTCGCAGGCGGGCAGCACGGTGGCGACGGTGTCGGAGGACGCGAGGGCCTCGATGTCGGCGTCGGTCAGGTAGGTGCAGTGATCGACGCTGGCCGCGCCGTGCCGCACCGCCAGTTGGACGCCGGGGCCTTCGCCGAGCTGATTGCCGTGCACCCGCAGGCCGAGGCCGCGCGCGTGCGCGGCGCGCAGCACCCGATCCGACCGCTCCTCGTCGAAAGCGCCTGTCTCGCAGAAGACATCGGCCCAGCGCACGTAGGGTGCGACAGCGTCGAGCATCTCGCCGCACACCAGATCGACGTACTTGTCGGGGTCCATGTCGACCGGGACCAGATGAGCGCCCAGGAAGGTCACCTCATCGGCGGCCGCCGCGGCGAGCTTGGCCGAGCGGAGTTCGTCGGCGACGTTGAGTCCGTATCCGGTCTTGGTTTCCAGGCAGGTGGTGCCCTGCCGTCGCGCCTCGGCGATATGCCTGGCCAGGTTGACCGACAGTTCGTCGTCGGACGCGCCCCTGGTGGCGGCGACGGTGGTGGCGATGCCGCCCGCGCGATACGGCCGTCCGGCCATCCTGGCCTCGAACTCCGCAGTGCGATCGCCCGCGAAGACGAGGTGGGTGTGGCTGTCGACCCAGCCGGGCAGCGCGGCCCGGCCGCCGAGGTCGACCTGGTCATCCGCCGCGGGAGCGGCGTTCGCCGGGCCGATCCAGGCGAATCGCTCGCCGTCGAGGACCACCGCCGCGTCGCGCAGCGGGCCGTCCTCGGTGTTGGTGGTGAGTTCGCCGATGCCGGTGATCAGGGTCGACACAATGCCTCGATTTCCTTGCGCAACACGGTTTCCGGATGGGTCACCCGCAGGTGGCGGTGCTCGGACACGACGGGACGGCCCGCGACGAGCACCGAGTGCACGTCGCTCGCGGTCGCGGCGAACAGGGCGGCGGCGGGGGCCGTGCCCGCGGTGCGGATCGAGTCCAGGTCGATGGTGACCAGGTCCGCCGCCGCGTTCGGCGCGATCCGGCCTGCCTCGGGCCAGCCGATGGACGCGTGATCGGTGGCGGCGCGGTACAGCTCGGCCGGGCTGAATCGGCCGCGGGCCCGGCTGGCCAGCCGCTCGTCGAGTTCGAGGGCGCGCCAC
This sequence comes from Nocardia sp. NPDC060255, assembly GCF_042727395.1. Classification (NCBI taxonomy): domain Bacteria; kingdom Bacillati; phylum Actinomycetota; class Actinomycetes; order Mycobacteriales; family Nocardiaceae; genus Nocardia; species Nocardia sp. NPDC060255. The sequence continues at coordinate 236,127 of NZ_JBHXAU010000002.1, forward strand.
TCCTCGAAGGCGTCGATCAACGCGTGACTGTCGGTGCCGAGGCACAGGCCCACGCCCGCATCGGACAGCGCGCGGGCCGGGCCGATGCCGTCGCCGAGGTCGCGTTCGGTGGTGGGGCAGAAGCACACGCGGGTACCGCTGTCGGCGAGCAGGGCGATGTCGGCGGTCGTGAGGTGGGTCGCGTGCACCGCGACCGTCTGCGGCCCGAGCAGGCCCGCCTCCGCCAGCAGCGCGGTCGGCGTGCGTCCTTGTGCGGCAGAGCAATCGGTGTTCTCCGACGGCTGCTCGGACAGGTGGACGTGCACCGGCCGGCCCGCGGCCGCCTGAGCGACCACCGGGAGCGCCGCCGCGGGCACCGCGCGCACCGAGTGAGCGGCGACGCCGGTCCGAACGAGCTCCGGTTTCGGCGCGAACGCGGCGGCGCGCTCGGCCCACGCATCGACGCTGCCATCGCTGAAACGGCGTTGGTGCTCCCCCAGCTCCACGCCGAATCCGCCTGCCAGATAACACGTATCGAGCAGAGTGAGCCGAATGCCCGCATCCTCTGCCGCCGCCGCGAGTGCTGCGCTCATCGCGTTCGGATCCGCGTACCGCGCACCACCCGGCGCGTGATGCAGGTAATGGAACTCGCCGACACTCGTGTATCCCGCCAACACCATCTCGGCGTACACCCCGCGCGCAAGCCGATAGTAGGAGTCGGGATCCAGTTGCGCGGCAACGGCATACATGCGTTCACGCCACGTCCAGAACGTGCCCTGATCGTGCTGCGTGCGTCCACGCAGCGCGCGGTGGAAGGCGTGTGAGTGCGCGTTGGCGAAGCCGGGGATCGTCATGCCCGGCAGCACCGTGCCGGTCCGTTCGGTGTCGCGGGTGACCGACTGGATCGTCGCGCCGGTCACCTCGATCGTCACCGCCGCGGCCGGCCCCTCCGGCAGCCAGGCGTATTCGGCCCAATAGGTGCTCATCCGGCCAGTTCCTCCAGCACCCGCGCGAGACTCTGTGCGCCGCTGTCGATGTCGGCGGGCTCGGCATACTCCTCGGGTGCGTGGCTGATCCCGGTCGGGTTGCGCACGTACAGCATGCCGGAGGGCACGTGCGCGGCGAGCACGCCCGCGTCGTGCCCGGCGCCGGTGGGCAGTGCGGGCACGCCGCCGAGCACCGTGTCCATCCGGCTCCGCAGGGATTCGTCGAAAACGACGTCGTCCGAATAGGACTCCTCGGTGACGGTGAGCCGGCACCCTTCCGCCTCGGCGGCGGCGCGCGCCGCCTCGGTGATGTCCTCGACCAGCGCCGCGGTACGGCCGTCACCGGCGGCCCGGGCATCCAGCCACAGATCCACGCTGGACGCAATGACATTCGTGCCGCCCGGATTCGGTACCAGCCTGCCGACTGTGGCGCGTGCGTCCGACATCGCGGCGGCGGCCCGTCGCGCGGCCGCCACCACCGTCGCGGCCGGGAGCATCGGATCGTGTCGATCGACGAGCCGGGTGGCACCCGCGTGATTCCCCTGGCCGGAGAACGAGAACCGGTACCGCCCGTGCGCGATGATGCTGCTGCCGGTGGCGACCGGACTGTCCAGCTCGATCAGCCCGCGCCCCTGCTCGACGTGCAGTTCCACGAAACAGCCGATCTGGGCGAGTGCCTCGGGATCGGCACCGAAACGCTTCGGATCATGCCCGGCCTTCACGGCCGCCTCGGCGAGCGTAATGCCCTCGGCGTCGCGGAGACCGCGCGCCCGATCGGCATCGATAGCGCCGGTGAGCAGCCGGGAGCCGAGGCACGGCACACCGAACCGCCCGCCCTCCTCCTCGGCGAACACGAGCACCGCGAGCGGCCTGGCCGGCGCGAAACCCTTGCCCTGCAAGATCTCCACCGCCGCGAGCGCGCTGGCCACACCGAGCGGACCGTCGTACGCGCCGCCACCGGGCACCGAATCGAGATGGCTTCCGGTGACGACCGCGCCGGGCCCTGGGCTTCCCCACCAAGCCCAGATGTTGCCGTTGCGGTCGGTGTTCACGTCCAGGCCGCTGTCCAGGGCCTGATCGATGAACCAGTCCCGCAGCTCGAAGTCGGCGTAGTCGTAGACGTGCCGCGAGTAGCCGCCGCGCCGGGAATCCCGTCCGACGCCGGCGATCTCGGCCATCAACTGGTTCACGCCCACCGCGTCGCTCCTACCGTGCTCTGGGATTTGGTTCACGGCGCCTCGTGCATCGGAATGCGGACACCGCGCTCGGCGGCCACCTCGGCCGCGCGGTCGTAACCCGCGTCCACGTGCCGGATCACGCCGGTGCCAGGGTCATTGGTGAGCACGCGCTCGATCTTCTGGGCCGCCAACGGTGTCCCGTCGGCCACACACACCTGCCCGGCGTGGATGGACCGGCCCATGCCGACACCGCCGCCGTGATGGATGGACACCCACGTCGCGCCGGACGCGGTGTTGAGCAGCGCGTTGAGCAGCGGCCAGTCCGCGATGGCGTCGGAGCCGTCGGCCATCGACTCGGTCTCCCGGTACGGCGAGGCGACGCTGCCGGAATCGAGATGATCGCGGCCGATCACCACCGGCGCGGACAGCTCGCCGCTGGCCACCATCTCGTTGAAGCGCAGCCCGGCCAGGTGCCGCTCACCGTAGCCGAGCCAGCAGATGCGGGCCGGAAGTCCTTGGAAGGCAACACGTTCACTGGCCATCCTGATCCAGCGGCGCAACGATTCGTTCTCCGGGAACAGGTCGACGATGGCGCGGTCGGTGGCCGCGATGTCCTTCGGATCGCCGGACAGCGCCGCCCAGCGGAACGGGCCCTTGCCCTCGCAGAACAGCGGACGGATGTAGGCGGGGACGAAGCCGGGGAAATCGAAGGCCCGGTCGCAGCCGCCGAGCGCGGCCTCGCCGCGCAGCGAGTTGCCGTAGTCGAAGACCTCGGCGCCCTTGTCCAGGAAGCCGAGCATGGCCCCGACGTGCTCGGCCATCGATTCGCGGGCCCGATCGGTGAACTCGTCCGGCTTCTTGGCCGCGTAGTCGGCCCAGTCCTCGACGGCGATGCCGCGCGGCAGGTAGGCCAGCGGGTCGTGCGCGGAGGTCTGGTCGGTGACGATCTCCGGGTCGAGCCCTTGCGCGAGCAGCTGCGGCAGCACCTCCGCCGCGTTGCCGATCAGGCCGACGGACAACGCCTTTCGCTGCCTGCGCGCGTTGGTCACCCGCACTACCGCGTCGTCGAGGTCGGTCGCGATCTCGTCGAGGTAGCGCTCCTGCACGCGGCGCTGGGCGCGGGCCGGGTCGCATTCGATCACCAGCGCGACGCCGCCGTTCATGGTGACCGCCAGCGGTTGCGCGCCACCCATCCCGCCGAGACCCGCGGTCAGTGTGAGGGTGCCGGCCAGGGTGCCGCCGAATCGCTTGTCCGCCACCGCCGCGAACGTCTCGTAGGTGCCCTGCAGGATGCCCTGGGTGCCGATGTAGATCCACGAGCCCGCGGTCATCTGCCCGTACATGGTCAGGCCGAGCGATTCGAGCCTGCGGAACTCCGGCCAATTCGCCCAGTCACCAACGAGATTGGAGTTGGCGATCAGCACCCGCGGCGCCCACTCGTGCGTGCGGAACACCCCGACCGGCTTGCCCGACTGCACCAGCAGCGTCTCGTCGGTCTCCAGCGTGGTCAGCGACCGGGTGATCGCGTCGAAGCTGGCCCAGTTGCGGGCCGCCTTACCGGTGCCGCCGTACACCACCAGATCCTGGGGCCGCTCGGCCACCTCCGGATCAAGGTTGTTGTGCAGCATCCGCATTGCCGCCTCGGTCTGCCAATTCTTGGCAGTGAGCTGCGTGCCCCGCGCCGCCCGAACTATCCGACTCATAGAACCAACCTCCAATGAATTGCTACCGCGAACCAGACCCGGCCGCGGCAAAGTTCGACAAGCCCCGCTGTCACGATCCGTTGGACGAAACGAAATGGGGCGCGACCGCGCGGGTGAGCTCGCCGGAGCGGATGAGCGCCTCGGCGGCGGCGATTTCGGGAGCGAGATGACGATCGGAGCCGGGGCCCTCGACCTTGGTGCGCAGCAGGGCCAAGGCCGCGCCGGTGGCGGGCGCCGGACGCAACGGCGCGCGGAAGTCCAGTGCCCTTGCCGCCGTGAGGTATTCGACGGCGAGCACGGTGGTCAGGCCGTCCACCGCGGTGCGCAGCTTGCGGGCCGCGGACCAGCCCATCGACACGTGATCCTCCTGCATCGCACTGCTGGGGATCGAGTCCACCGACGCGGGCACGGCCAGCCGCTTGAGCTCGCTCACCACGGCGGCCTGGGTGTACTGGGCGATCATGTGCCCGGAGTCGACGCCGGGATCGGCGGCCAGGAACGCCGGAAGACCATGCGACCGTGCGACATCGAGCATCCGGTCGGTGCGGCGCTCCGCCATGCTCGCCACGTCGGCCACCGGGATGGCGAGGAAGTCGAGCACATAGGCGACGGGCGCACCGTGGAAGTTGCCGTTGGATTCCAGCCTGCCGTCGGCGAGCACCACGGGATTGTCTACGGCGGAAGCCAATTCGCGACCGGCCACCAGTTCCGCGTGCGCGACGGTGTCCCTGGCCGCGCCGTGCACCTGCGGCGCGCAACGCAACGAGTAGGCGTCCTGTACCCGATTGCAGTCCGGCCCACGGTGACTGGCCACGATCTCCGAGCCGGCCAGTGCGGCACTGATCCGCGCCGCCGAGCTGGCCTGGCCGGGATGCGGGCGCAAGGCCTGCAGGTCGGCGGCGAACACCCGGTCGGTGGCCAGCAGCGCCTCCACGCTCATGGCCGCGGTGAGGTCGGCGACGTCGAGCAGCATGTGCAGGTCGGCCAGCGCGAGCACCAGCATGCCGAGCATGCCGTCGGTGCCGTTGGTCAGCGCCAGGCCCTCCTTCTCGGCCAGCACGACCGGCTTGATTCCGTTAGCACTCAAGGCCGTTGCCGCGTCCGTCACGTTTCCGGCGGCGTCGGTGACCTCGCCCTCGCCCATCAGCGCCAAGGCCACCGCGGCCAGCGGCGCGAGGTCGCCGGAACAGCCGAGCGAGCCGTATTCGTGCACGATCGGGGTGATGTCGGCGTTGATCAGCGCGGCGAGCGTCGCCGCGGTCTCCGGCCGGATCCCGGTGTGGCCGGTCGCCAGGGTGCGCAGCCGCAGCACCATCAGCGCGCGCACCACCTCCCGCTCGACCGGGCGGCCCGCGCCCGCCGCGTGCGAGCGGATCAGCGAACGCTGCAGCGCGACCCGGCTCTCCTGCGGAATGTGGCGGGTCGCCAGCGCGCCGAAGCCGGTGGACACGCCGTAGGTCGGCACCGTCCCCGCGGCCAGCGCGTCGACGTGCGCGCGGGCCAGCGCCAGCCGGTCCTGCGTCGCCTCGCTGAGACGGACCTTGGCGCCGAGCCGCGCGACCGCGACGACCTGTTCCCCGGTCAACGGTCCGTCGAGTGCCACGGTGGGTAGCTGTGCAGTTTCGGGCATGGGGTCCATTCCACCGTCGCGGCGGGCAGTGGAGAATGAGGGTCGGTCCGAATCTGTCTGATATCCAAGACTTGCCGAGGAGATGGCATGGGAACGAGCAGTGACGTCCCGGCGTTGCGCCGAGGTTTGGCGGTGTTGCAGCTGCTCGCGGGGCGAGCCGGGCCCATCTCCGCCTCGACCATCGCGCGCGAGCTCGGCCTGCCCCGGTCTACCACCTATCACCTGCTCGGCGAGCTGGAGGCGGCCCGGTTCGTCACCCGACTACCCAGCGAGCGCCGCTACGGGCTCGGCATCGCCGCGTTCGAGCTCGGCTCGGCCTATCTGCGCCACGACCCGCTAGAGCGGCTTGCGGGGCCGTTGCTGCGCGAGTTGGTCGAGGGGGTCGGGCACAACGCGCACCTGGGCGTGCTGCACGGCAACGAGTTGCTGTACCTCATCAAGGAACGCCCGCTGCGCCCGGAAACCCTGGTCACCGGCGTCGGCGTGCGGCTGCCCGCGCATCTGACCGCCTGCGGCCGCGCGATCCTCGCCTACCTGCCCGCCGCACAGATCCGCGCGCTGTTCCCGTCGGCGGCCTCGTTCGTGCGCCGCACCGAGCGCGGCCCCCACTCGCTCGCGTCGCTGCGCACCATCCTGGCCACCGAGCGCACTCGCGGCTGGGCCTGCGAAGACGGCCACGTGACACCCGGCTTCGCCTCGGTCGCGTATCCCGTCTTCGACCACAATCAACGACCCATCGCGGCCATCAGCGTCACATTGCGGCATCACTGCGAGGCCACGCCGTGCCCCGCCGACTGGACGCCACTGGCCGGCCGGGTGCGGACGACCGCCGACAGCCTCACGCAGCGCATCGGCGGCCGGGCGACCTAGGGCTTGCGGCCGACGCCGCCCCACGCCGCGGAGGGTTCCTCGCTGGTGGATTCGGAGTCGGCCCGCCACTGGTTGACCGGCACGATGCCGGGCGGCACGAGCTCGAGATTCTTGAAGACCTCGCGGACCTGATCGACGCTGCGCACGTAGTACGGAACGGCACCGGTTTTGGAGTAGTAGTCCGACAACCGAACCAGCCGAGGGTCTTCGGTGGTTCCTTCGTACATCGCGAAATAACTTCCGGACGGAATGGCTTCCTGTAGCGCGCCGGTGATCCGGAGAACGTCGTCCCAGGTGCGCGCGTGACCGAGAACGCCCATGAACATTACGGCGATCGGCTTGTTGAAGTTCAAAATGTTGCGCGCTTCGGTGACCACCTGATCGGTATCGTGGAAATCCGCTTCGATTAGTGCGGTGACGCCTTCGTCGGTGGTATTGATCAGCAACGCGCGGGCGTGCGCGAGCACGAGCGGATCGTTGTCCACATAAACGATCTTGGCGTCCGGCGCGACGCCCTGCGCGACCTCGTGCGTGTTCTGCATGGTGGGCAAACCGGTGCCCACGTCGAGGAACTGCCGGATGCCCGCCTCCTCGGCGAGGTAGCGCACCACACGTATGAGGAACCTGCGCGATTGCCGGGCCATCGTGCCGATATCGGGATACACCGATATCCCCGACTCGCCGGCTATCCGATCGACTTCGTAAAAGTCCTGACCACCGAGCCAGTAATTCCAGATTCGTGCGGAATGGGGTACATCGGTGCGGATCAGCCGATCGCTTTCGCGGACCATGATGCGGCTCCTCGAGAGGTGGTACGTGCGGCTGACTGTACAAGCGTCCAACGGCCCGCGTCGGTGAATTCAGACATAAACACCGAAGAGTCAGATTGGACACGAGTCGCCTGTTCCGCGAAGGCACGGAAGTCGGTTCTCGCCAGCCCGGTGGGCTTCGACACTCTACATCCACCGACACCCCGGATTGTGACCGGGAACACCCAGTTGATCGGTTGTGCACAATATAGTTGCGGACTACGTTATTGGACATGACCGACCATCTGTCCCTCGATGAGCAGCTGTGCTTTCCGCTGTACGCGGCATCCCGGGCGATGACCGCGGTCTACCGGCCGAAACTGGAGCGGCTCGGGCTCACCTATCCGCAGTACTTGGTGATGCTCGCCCTGTGGGAGCGCGACGGGCGTAGCGTCGGCGAGGTGTGCCACGCCCTCGCGTTGGACTCCGGCACGCTGTCTCCGCTGCTCAAGCGGCTGGAGGCGGCGGGTCTCGTGCAGCGGCGCCGCGCGGCCGACGACGAACGACGCGTCGATATCCAGCTCACCGAACGCGGACAGGCGCTGCGCGAAGAGGCCCGCGGCATCCCGGCCGAAATGGCCGAGGCCTGCGGCCTTTCCGTCGGCGAATTCTTGGCGCTGCGGGCCACCCTGCGGCGATTGACCAGCGCACTCTCGGCACCACCGATCGAAGGAGAACAGTCATGAAGATCCTGTACACCGCGGAGGCCTTGGCGACCGGCGACGGCCGCAACGGGCACGCCCGCACCACCGACGGCAAGGTCGACGTCGACCTGGCCACCCCGCCGGAAATGGGCGGCAGCGGTGCGGGCACCAACCCCGAGCAGCTGTTCGCGGCCGGCTACGCGGCCTGTTTCCATTCGGCGCTGCGCCTCGTCGGCAAGCAGACCAAGGCGAACGTCGACGATTCCGCGGTCGGCGCGAAAGTCGGCATCGGCCCGAACGACGCAGGCGGCTTCGAACTCGCGGTCACCCTCGAGGTGTCGCTGCCGCACCTGTCCCGCGAGGACGCGCAGGCCCTCGCCGACAAGGCACACCAGGTGTGCCCGTACTCCAACGCCACCCGCGGCAACATCGACGTCAACGTCGTTGTCGCCGAAGACTGAACGAAGGAGCAAAGCATGCGTGCGGTAGTTATCGAAAGCTTCGGCGAACCGAAGAACGTACTGACCACGGCCGAACGGCCGCAACCCGAACCCGGCGAGGGTGAAGTGCGGGTCGAGCTGATCCTCGCGCCCATCCACAATCACGACCTCGCCATCGTTCGCGGCGTGTACGGATACAAGCCGCCGCTGCCCGCCATCCCGGGCACCGAGGGTGTCGGCCGGATCGACGCGCTCGGCGCCGGCGTGACCGGACTGACTGTCGGCCAACGGGTTACCGTCTCCGGCGCGCAGAATGTGTGGGCCGACTACTTCATCGCCAAGGCCGCTCAGGTGGTGCCGGTGCCGGACGCGGTGTCCGACGAGACCGCCGCCCAGTTGCTGGCCATGCCGCTCAGCGCGCTGATGCTGCTCGAGGATCTCCAGGTGGCCGAGGGCGACTGGATCGCGATCAACGCCGCCAACGGCGCGGTCGGCAGGCTGGTGAATGTGCTTGCGCGGCAACGCGGTGTCCACGTGCTGAACCTGGTGCGCGGGCCGAAATCGGTCGAGGCGCTGCACGCCGCGGGCTTCGAGCCGGTCTTCGACACCGAGGTCGAGGGCTGGCGGGACGCGGCCGTCGCCGCCACGTCGGGTGCGCCGATCGTGCGCGCCGTCGATCAGGTGGGCGGCCGCGCGGCCAGCGATGCGATGGCCTTGCTGGCGCCCAAGGGCGAGCTGATCTCCTTCGGTGCGCTGTCCGGCCAGCCGATGACGCTCAACCCGAGTGACCTCATCTTCAAACAGACTGTGGTCAAGGGCTTCTGGGGTTCCAAGCGGATCGAGGAGACCTCGCCCGAGGATCGCAGGCGGCTGATCGGCGAACTGGTGTCCGCGGCGGCGCAGGGCGTGCTGAGGCTCGACGTCGAGGCCGTCTACCCGCTGGACGCGGCGGCCGACGCGGCCGTGGCCACCGAAAGCCCCGGCCGCAGCGCGAAGGTCGTGCTGGCGCCGAAGGTCTGACGCGCTATAGGTCTGACGCGCTACGGGCGCGGTTCGAGTACGGCCATGGCGGCATTGTGACCCGGAATGCCGCTGACGCCGCCGCCTCGGACCGCGCCCGCGCCGCAGAGCAGGACATTGCGGTGCCCGGTCGCGACACCCCACCGTGCGGCCGGGTCTGTCTCGGAATCGTCCGTTCGATAGGGAAAAGCCAAGTCGCGATGGAAGATATGACCGCCCGGCAAACCCACTTCCTGTTCGAGGTCGAGCGGGGTCTTCGCCTCCAGGCACGGCTCGCCGTTCTCGTCCAGGGCGAGGCAATCGGCGATCGGCTCGGCGAGCACCGAATCCAGCTGGGCCATGGTCGCTTTCACGAGTTCGGCCTTCACCGCCGCCGGATCCTTGGCGAAAAGCTTTGCCGGTGTGTGTAATCCGAACAGGGTGAGGGTGTGTACGCCCTGCGCGGCCAGCTCCGGCGACAGGATCGACGGATCGGTCAGCGTGTGACAGTAGATCTCCGACGGCGGCGCGGACGGAATCCGGCCGATCGCCGCCTCGCCGTAGGCGCGGTCCAGCTGTGCGTACGACTCGCCGATATGGAAGGTCCCGGCGAACGCTTCGCGCGGATCGATAGAGGTATCGCGTAGCCGAGGCAGGCGATTCAGCAACATGTTGACTTTGAGTTGCGCGCCTTCGGGTTTCGCCTCCGACGTCTCGCCGAGCAGCCGCGCGAGCTCGTGCGGCGCGGCATTCACCAGCACATGGCCCGCACCCACCACACCACCCGAATAGCTCACTTCGGCTGCGCGACCATCGGTTTCGATCGCGGTGACCGTGCAATCGGTGACGATCTCGGCGCCCGCGGCGCGCGCGGCCTCGGCGAGTGCGTCCGTGAGCGCGCCCATACCGCCCACCGGCACATCCCAGTCCCCGGTGCCGCCGCCGACCACGTGATACAGAAAGCAGCGGTTCTGTCGCAGCGTCGAATCGTGCGCGTGCGTGAACGTTCCGATCAACGCGTCGGTCAGCACGACCCCACGCACCGTATCGTCGGCGAATTCCGACTCGACGATCTCCCCCAGCGGCCGCTCGAACAGGGCCGCCCAAGCAACCTCGTCGTCGATGATGCTCCGCAACTCCGGCCGCGACGGCAGCGGCTGCGTCAAGGTCGGGAACACGCGCTCGGCCAGCCGCCCGGTCATCGCGTAAAACCGTTGCCACGCAACGAAATCCCGATCTGATCCGGTCAATCGAACAAAACTCTCCCTGGTGCGCTCCGCGGAACCGGTATCCACCAGCAGCCCGCCCGCCCCGACCGGCGTATACGACGAAATCCGCCGACGCCGCGTCGCGAACGACAACCCCAACTCGTCGACGATCTGCCGAGGCAGCAAACTCACCAGATACGAATACCGCGACAACCGCGCGTCCACCCCGGCGAACACCCGCGCCGACACCGCCGCCCCACCGGTACCGGACTGCCGCTCCAGCACCGCCACCGACCGCCCGGCCCGCGCCAGATACGTGGCGGCCACCAATCCGTTGTGACCGCCACCCACAACCACCACGTCATACGACGACCGCGTCGGCTTCATCCGTCCTCGATAGCACGGATTCCTGCCGATCGACAGCCGAACAGGAACAAGACCCCGCCCGGTCGGGTAGACCGGACGGGGCCGAGTGTCCCCCAACGAACGCCGTTGGGATCTTCTCCACTACCTACTTGGCCGGGGGCGCCGGGGGCATAGGCGGCTGGGCGATAGTGGCGAAGTACTGAATGGCCGCACCGATGGCGACCGGGGCGGTCACCAGGATCTGGCCCGCGACGGTGCCCAGGGCGCCGACCGCGATGATGCCGCCGAGACAGCCGACAGCCGCGGCCGGGATGAACGGACCGAACATGCCGATGATGGTGGCAGCGGCGGCGGTGGCACCGAGGATGCCGCCGAGCACGCAACCGACGGCCGCGCCGCCGAGGCCACCGACGAGCGTGCCGATGGTGGCACCCATCGAGATGGTGCTCGTCATGCGGGTCCAGGCGGCCTGCTCACGGTCGTAGTCGGTCTTCCACGGCGCCTTGTCCTCGAACGGCAGAGCAACCGGCTTGTAGGTCGCCTTGTCCATCTCGAACTGCGGGGTCAGCGTCGCGGTGTGATCCGCGATATCGGCCACGATCGGGAACTCGAACTCGTCGACCCGGAACTTCAGCGGCGTGCCCGTGAGGGTGCTGCCGTTGGCGGCCTTGATCTTGAAGACACCGTCCTCGACGACCATCGAGCCGCCGTCGGTCTTGACGACGGTCTGGGTCGCGGTCGCGTTGGCGGTGAAATCGATCGCGTCCTCGCCGGCGGGCTGTGCCGCGGCCGTGCCGGCGGCGATGCCGACTGCGGCGGCCACTCCTGCAGCCACCGCAACGATTTTCCTCATCTATACCTTCTTCCTGTGGAGATTCGGCACGCCGAGCGTGCCGCATGCCGGTCGCGGATCGCGCCGACAAGTCAATGCCCGGCGGCCGGTGGCACACCGTGCGGACCGAGTCACAGATCCAGCACGAGCACATCCGATCTCGACCGCGAAACGCACAGCATCATGGTGTTGCCCCGCGCCCGCTCGTCGGCCGTGAGCAGCGAATCGCGGTGGTCGATATCGCCTGCGAGAACGGCTGTTTCGCAGGTGCCACACGTACCTTCGCGGCAGGAGGTGACGATACCGATGCCGGCCCGCTCCAGCACATCGGCGATGGACTGATTCGCGCCGACCTGGAAAGTTCTACCGCTGCTTGCCAATCGGACCTCGAAGGACTCGTTCGGCGCGAATTCCATTGGCCTGGGCACGAATCGCTCCAGGTGTACGGACAGCCCCTGCCTCGCCCCCTCGACCTCGACGGCGGCAAGCAACGGCTCCGGGCCACAGCAGTAGACCGCAGCATCGCTGTGCCCGGCCAGGATGTCGGCCAGCGGGAGCAGGCCGTGTTCGTCTTGCGGCAGCAACTCTGCGGCCGGGTACCTGTTCGCGAGGTCGTCGGCGAACGCCATGTGCGCGCGCGTGCGGCCGCCGTAGTACAGCGACCAGCGCGCGCCTGACGCATCGGCGGCGGCGAGCATGGGCAGGATCGGGGTGATCCCGATGCCGCCCGCCAAGAAAACATACCGCTCGCAATCAACCAGCTCGAAATTGTTGCGCGGCATCGACACTCGCAGCACAGTACCGGCAAGAGCGGTACTGTGCAGATGATGCGATCCGCCACGGCCGCTGGGCTCGTGTAAGACCGCGATGCGCCAGTGGCTCGACTGCGCCGGATCACCGCACAGCGAATACTGACGGACCCCCGCGGCACCCACAGCAACATCGATGTGCGCGCCCGGTGTCCAGCTAGGAAGCTCGCCGCCCGCCGCAGCGGCGAGCTCGAGAGAGAACACGCCCTCGGCTTCGTCACGGCGAGCCGACACCCGTACCGGAATTTCCGTCATCTCTGCCTTCTTTCGCGGGGTTGGTCGGGCCAGCTCACCGTCGCGGACATCCCCGGGCAACGCGCCAAGAGAAAGCGCAGTCGATTCGGGCGATCGACGTTGACTATCGCCCCGACTCAGACGGCCCCGCGGCCCCGAAACTGGCGCCATGACGACTGTGGGGCAATTGGTGGACAAAACCACCCAGTTCATTCGTGACCAGGTCGTTCCGGTGGAACGCGAGGTCATCGTCGACGGGCGGGTGATGGACGACGCGCTGCGCCTCGACCTGCAGAAGAAGGCCAAGGAGGCGGGCGTGTTCGGGCCGTTGTCGGACCCGAAGTACGGCGGGCTCGGCCTGGACACCCGCGCCCAAGCCCAGGTGCTGGAGGCGGCCGGCGCCAGCCTGCTCGGCCCGATCGCGGTCAACGCCTGGGCACCCGACGATGGCAATATCCATCTACTCGCCCACGTAGCCGATGCCGAGCAACAGGAGCGCTACCTCGCGCCGCTCGCGTCCGGTGAGGTGCGCTCGGCGATCGCCATGACCGAACCGGCACCCGGCGCGGGCTCCGATCCCGGCATGCTGCAGACGGTCGCCGAGGAGACCGACGACGGCTGGGTCATCAACGGCGCCAAGCATTTCACCACCGGTGCACAGGGTGCCGCGTTCACCATCTGCGTGGCCAGGACCGGTGACGGACCGACGATGTTCCTGGTCGACCAGGACAACCCAGGCCTGAAGGTCGGGCGCCGGATGCCGACCCTCGACCACACCAGCGCCCCCGGCGGACACTGCGAAGTCACCTTCGCCGACTGCGTCGTTCCTGATTCCGCCGTGCTCGGCGAGGTCGGCCAGGGACTGGTGCTGGCCCAGGTCCGGCTCGCCCCGTCCCGGCTGGTGTTCTGCATGAACTGGCTCGGGCTCGCGGTGCGCGCGCACCACCTCGCCATCGAACACATCAGCAGCCGAACCTCTTTCGGTGTGCCGATCGCCGAACACGGCCTGGCCCAGGGCATGGTCGCCGACAACGAGATCGACATCGCCGCCGCCCGCGGCGTCATCCGCACGGCGGCCGAGACCATCGACGCACAGGGACCCACGTCGTCGCAAGCACGCCACGACGCGTCGATCGCCAAAACCTTCGTCTCCGAGGCGGTGTGGCGGGTGCTCGACCGTGCGGTGCAGCTGCACGGCGGCCTGGGTGTCTGCGAGGACTACCTGGTGGCGCGGTTCTTGGTGGAGGCCAGGGCTTTCCGGATCTATGAGGGACCGTCCGAGGTCTTGCGCTGGTCGATCGCCCGGCGTGCGTTGCGGAATCGCTGAGGCCAGCATGCGCCACCGTGTCATCGCACCACCGCACCGCGCCGCCGCCTCGCCTCTCGTGAGAGCACCGCGACACCGCATTCCGACACAGCAGGGAGTACCGCAATGACCACGCGCGAGATCGCCGGCTTCGCCGCCGCCTACCCCGAACTCGACGGTGCCGCCGTCGACTACGAATACCTGCGGGCCGTGTCGCAGGACATGGTGCCGTTCGGCCGCCACGTCGGCACCCTGATCACCGAGATCGGCCCGGAGCGGGCCGTTGTCGAGATCCCCGCCGTCGACGGCGTCCGTAACCACATGGGCACCGTGCACGCGGGAGCGCTGTTCACCGCCGCCGATATCGGTGGCGCCGCGGCGTTCGTCGGTGCGGCCGCCCCGCGCCTGTCCACCATCGAGCGCCTGGTGCTGCGGGCGGGCACAGCGTCCTACCGCAAGCCCGCCATCGGCCGGATCCGCGCGATCGCCACGATCGACCGGCGCGAACTCGCCGAGGTGCTGAGCACCGGCGTGTCGAACCGATTCGAGTTGTCCGGCAAGGCTGCCCTGGTCGACGACGGCGATGTGGTCGTCGCCAAGTTCACCTTCGACTACGTCTGCGATGTGACGATTCCGGAGGCGGACCGGTGACCACCGCGGCACCCAAGAAGGGCTCGGAGTTCACCAGCCTCGAATCGACCACCGTGACGACCTCCGACGAGGTCACCTTCACCGTCCGCTTCCTGCCGGGCAAGAAGGCGGACGCGCCGGTGGTGCTGATCCTGCCCGCGATGGCGATGAAGGCGAAGAACTACCTGCAGCTCGCGAAAGAGCTTAACGCCCAGGGACTTTCGGTCGCCACCTGCGACCTGCGGGCGCACGGCGAGGCCAAGCCCGAGCTCGGGCTGCACCGCGACTTCGGCTATCGGGAGATGCTGGAAATCGACATGCCCGCGATCGTCACCGCTGTGCGGCAACGCTTTCCGGACGCGCCGATCCACCTGTTCGGGCACAGCCTCGGCGGGCAGGTGGCGCTGCTGTTCGCCGCCGCCGAGCCGGACCGTGTCGCCGGGGTCACCGTGATCGGCACCGGCACGGTGTTCTGGTGGGCGTTCGGCCCGCGGCGTTGGTTCGAGGCGCTGAGCCAGATCCAGTGGATCGGCCTTGTCGCACGCTGGAAGGGCCACTGGCCCGGCGGCGTGCTGATCCCCGCGCCGATGCCGGGCGGCGTCATGCGCGACTGGGCGATGCACTCGCTCACCAGCTACTACCGCCCCAAAGGCAGCGCGCGCCAGTACAACACGCTGCTGCGCACCATGACGGCGCCGGTGCTGGTCATCTCGCTGTCCGACGACGTGCTCGGCCCGAAGTCCAACGTCGACTTCCTGGTCGCCCGGATGCCGGAGGCACACGTCACCCAGTGGCACATCGACGAGGACTCGCCGGTCGAGCATCGCGATCACTTCACCTGGGTCAAGGATTCCCCGGCGATCGCGGCCCGCGTCGCGACCTGGATTGTCGCCGGCGAACTGCCCGGCTGAGGAGAACTGGTGGCAAGACTGCGAATTGACAAGGTGTCGAAGCAATTCGGCGCGACCTACGCAGTGCGCGAGGTGAGCCTGGACATCGCCGACGGCGAGTTCCTGGTGCTGCTCGGGCCGAGTGGGTGCGGCAAGTCCACGCTGCTGCGGATGATCGCGGGCCTGGAGGATCCGACCGGCGGCCTGATCCTGTTGGACGACAACGACATCACGCACCGGGCGCCGCAGCAGCGCGACCTGGCGATGGTGTTCCAGAGCTACGCGCTCTACCCGCATCTGACGGTGGCCAAGAACATCGGCTTCCCGCTGCGAGCCAGGCGCACGCCGCGCACGAAGATCGCCGAGCGAGTGACCGAGGTAGCAGGCATCCTCGGCCTCGGCGAACTGCTGCGTCGCAAGCCCGGCGCGCTGTCGGGCGGCCAGCGACAGCGAGTCGCGTTGGCCCGCGCCATGGTTCGCGATCCCGGCGCCTTCCTGATGGACGAGCCACTGTCGAACCTGGACGCCAAGCTCCGCAGCGCCACCCGCGCCGAGCTGATCGCGCTGCACCGCAGGCTGGGGGCGACGTTCCTCTACGTCACCCACGACCAGGTCGAGGCGATGACCATGGCCGACCGGATCGCGCTGCTCAACGAGGGGCAGGTGGAGCAGGTCGGCACGCCGACCGAGCTGTACGACCGGCCGCGCTCCACCTTCGTCGCCGGATTCCTCGGCGCTCCCCCGATGAACCTCTTCCCCGGCGTCGTCACCGAACGCGGCGGCAAGCTGTTCCTGGTGGCCGACGGCATCGACGTCGAATTGGCCATCACCGCTGCCGATTTCGGAGCCTCCGTAGACGTCATCGCCGGTATCCGCCCGGAGCAGCTTCGGCTCGACATCACCGCAGCCGACATCCGCGGCGAGGTGACCATGGTCGAAAACCTGGGCAGCGAGGAACTGATCCACTTCACCACCGGCGACCACACGCTCTGCGCCCGCGCACCACGGCCCGCCGAGGTGCACGCCGACGACAGCATCGGGCTGCGCGTCGATCCCGCCCACATCCACCTCTTCGACCCCGAATCCGGCCTGCGCATGACCTGGCAAGAGCCACAGCCGGATTCGCTACGCGAGGGCGCCGACGACGTCGTCGCCGTCGCCTGACTCGTGACAACGCTGTCCGACATCACCGAACAATGAGGAGAACACCGTGAACCGCACCGCGCCCATCTTGGGCATGGTGTTCGCAACCACCGTCGCGCTCAGCGCTTGCGGCGGACTCGGGAGCACCAGCACAGATTCGAACTCCAGCACCGCGCAGATCCCGGACTTGAAGCCGGATCAGCACGTGGCCATCGTGTTCGAGTCCTACAACTACGGACTCGCCGGAGCGTGGACCGATACCTTCAACACGCTCATCGGCGACTTCCGCAAGAAGTTCCCGAACATCACGGTGACCGCGCAGAAACCGCAGGGCAACAGCCCGAACCCGGCCACGGACACCATCTCCAGCATCCAGAACCAGACGGTCGCGGGCACCCCGCCGGACGTCGCCCAGCTCGGCTTCAGCGACCTCGACTACACCATCCATCAGCTCGGCGCCAAGCCACTGGACACGCTGGTCTCCAAGCAGGAGGTCCAGCGCAACTTCGACGGCGCCAAGTATCCGTTCGCGCCGAAGGCCCGCACCCTCGCCGATTGGGACGGCCACACCTACGGCGTGCCGTTCGTCTTCTCCACGCCGGTGCTGTATTTCAACGCCTCGCTGGTCACCGAGGCCGGGCTCGATCCGGCCAAGCCGCCGACCACCTGGCAGCAGGTCGCCGAAGCGTCCAGCGCGATCACCAGCAAGACCGGTAAGGGCGGTATCTACGTCGACTGCCTGACGAAGACCGCCAAGGACTGGTGCTTCCAGTCCTTGGTCCGGTCCAACGGCGGCCGGGTCATCTCCGAGGACCGCAAATCGCTCACCTTCGCCGACGCGCCCGTCGTCGAGGTCGCACGGCAGCAACAGCAGCTCGTCGAGTCGGGCAGCATGCCCAAGCTCAACCAGAAGCAGGGCTACGAGGCGTTCGCCCGCGGCGATATCGGCATGATCCTGGAGACCAGCTCGATCCAAGGCACCTTCACCACCGGCGCCAAGGACAAGTGGGACCTGCGGGCCGCGCCCATGCCGAGCTACGCCGGCAAGCCGACGGTACCGACGAATTCCGGTGCCTCCCTGCATATTCTGTCGAACGACCCGGCCAAGCAGCGAGCGTCCTGGGAGCTGATCAAGTTCCTCACCAGCGAAGACGCCTACACCAAGATCGCGCAGGGCATCGGCTACCTGCCGCTGCGCACCGGTCTGATGGATGACCCTGCCGGACTGAAGGATTGGTCCACGAAGAATCCGCTGCTGCAGCCGAATGTCGCCCAGCTGGCGAACATGGAGCCGTGGATCTCCATGCCGGGCACCAACTACCTGCAGATCCGCGACGGCATGATGGACGCGGTCGAGGCGATCGTGTTCCAGGGCAAGGACCCGCAGGCCACGTTGACCGAAGCGCGCGCGCAGGGCGCCAAACTGCTGCCCGCCTCATGAACGGACACAGCATGAACACGCCGGTCACGATCATCCAGCTGACCGACACCCACATCCGGCCCGCCGGAGAAAAGGTGCACGGCAAGGTCGACACCTACGAGAACCTCACCCACGTGCTGCAGCAGCTGCGGGCCTCGCAACAGCGGATCGACGCGCTGGTGCTGTCGGGAGACCTGACCGACAACGGGTCACCCGAGGCGTATCGGCGGCTGCGCGACGCGGTCGAGCCGGTGGCCGCCGAACTCGGCGCGCGGACGGTGTACGTGATGGGCAATCATGACGAGCGCGCGGCGTTCGGCACCGAGTTGTTCGGAAATGATGCCGCGGCAATCGATCCCGATATCACGCACGACAGTGTCACCGAGGTGGCCGGATTGCGGATCATCGCACTCGACAGCTCCACCCCCGGCCGGCACGACGGACGGCTGGAACCGGAACAGCTCGACTGGCTCGCCGAGGAACTGCGCCGGCCAGCGCAGCGCGGCACGCTGCTGGTGCTGCATCACCCGCCGATCCCGTCGCCGATCGCGACCACCGAGTACCTGAAGCTCGAACAGCCCGAGCTGCTCGACGAGGTGCTCTCCGGATCGGATGTGCGGCTGATCGTCTGCGGGCACAACCACCTGACCGGTGCGGCCGCGCTCGGCGGCATCCCGGTGTGGATCGGGCCCGCACTGTCGTATCGGATCGACCCGATCGCGCCGGTCGGCCGGCATCGCGGGCTGGTCGGATTCGGGTACAGCCGCATCGATCTGCTCGGATCGTCGCTGGTGGCCACGGCGATCGAGGCGACCCCCGCCGAAACCGTCTACGACAGAACGGAACAGGACGTGCTCGATCAGCTCGCCGCGTTGGCCGCGGCCGAGACCAGGTAGGTCGATGTTCGTCATCGAAACTCCGCGCGATGCCGAGGAAGTGGCCGAGCCGGTCACCTCCCCGGTGCCGCCGCCGCGCCGCCTCGCCCGGTTCCGCCGGGCGGGGCGGTTCGTGGTGCCGTACCTGTATCTGGCGCCCGCGCTGTTCCTGCTCGTGGTGTGGACCTACCGGCCGCTGGTGCAGGCGTTCGAATTGTCCACCTACTCCTGGAATCTGCTGCCGACCTCGCCGATGAAGCCGGTCGGTACCGGCAATTACGAACGGCTGATGGACCTTCCGGCGTTCTGGAATTCGATCGGCCGCACGGGTGCGCTGATACTGGGCATGCTGCCGTTCACCGTGGTGCTGCCGGTGCTCATCGCGCTGGCGAGCAAGCGGGTGCACGGGCGGGCCAGGACGATCTATCAGGCGTTCATCTTCGTGCCGTTCCTGGTGGCTCCCGTTGCGGCGGCGGCGGTTTGGCGATGGCTGCTGCATCCCGGCGCCGGGTTCATCGACCAGCTGCTCGGCTCGGATCGGAACTGGGTGTACGACGTGAGCACCGCGCACTTGGTGATCATCGCGATCACCGGCTGGCAGCTGCTCGGGTTCTCGGTGCTGGTGGTGTGGGCCGGATTGGCCGGTATCAGTGGCGATTACAACGAGGCGGCTCAGGTGGACGGCGCGAGTCCGGGGCAGATCCGGCGCTGGATCACGCTGCCGTTGCTGTCGCCCACCGTGATGTTCCTGGTGCTCACCACCGTATTGCTCAGTCCCGTGCTGACTTTCCCGCTCATCGACTCGATGACGCAGGGCGGTCCCGCACAGGCCACCACGAATATCTATTACCTGCTGTGGGACTACGCCTTCCACAGTTTCGATGCCGGGCTCAGCGCGGCCGCCGGAGTGCTGTTGTTCGCCGGATTCGGTGTGATCGCCGGGATCCTGGTGTGGATCTCGGAAAAGGTTGCCTTCCATGATGATTGATCGATTGCCCAAGACCGCGCAGCGACTGCAGAGCGCAGGCAGCCACGCTCTGCTCGCGGTGACGGCCGTGGTGTGTATTTTCCCGATCTACTGGCTGTTCGCCACCTCGCTGCGCAGGCCGGAGGACGTCACCTCGCTGTCGCCGATTCCGTGGCCGATCTCGTTCGCCAACTACACCGACGCGGCCGCGAAGGTCGACGTGGTCGGGCTGATCGGCAATACCTTCTTCATCGCGGCGCTGTCCGCGGTGGGGCAGCTGCTCGTCGCGCTGTTGGCGTCCTACGCGTTCGCGATGTACACGTTCCCGTTCCAGAAGATCCTGTATCTGGCGTTCGTCGGGACCTGGCTGGTGCCGTTCCAGGTGACCATGCTGCCGAACTATGTGCTGCTCACCCAGCTCGGATTGATCAACTCGCTGATCGGTGTCGTGCTGCCGACGCTGTGCTCGGCGCTGGCTGTGCTGCTGCTGCGTCAGCACATGGCGAGCTTCCCCAAGGAACTGGTCGCGGCCGCCAAGATCGACGGGCGGTCGTCGTGGTCGATCCTGTGGACCGTGGTCGTGCCCAATCTGCGGCCCGCACTGGCCGCGCTCGGCATCCTGCTGTTCATCAATGCCTGGAACGAGTATTTCTGGCCCGCGGTCGTGCTTCGCCAAGGCAACAGCGTGCTGCAGCTCGGGCTGCGGAGCTTCATGGGCACCGAGGGTGATCAGTGGGGACCGATGATGGCGCTGGCGAGTCTCGCCTGTTTGCCTGTTCTCGTGATGTATCTGTTGTTGCAACGCCACATCGTGAACGCCTTCGTAAGGTCGGGACTGAAGTAGTTTCAGGTGGTCGGTTACGAATCGGTGCGCAAACTGAGATTCCGCTCACTCGCCGATGCGGAGACGGCGATCACCGGACATCCTGATCTTGCTGGGAACGTCACGGGCCGGCGATTCGACCGGGCGCCATGGTGCGCAGGTGAATCGTTGACGCAGGGGCAGTGATGACGCGGGGATAGCAAACAGTGCGCAGCAGAGTCGAAGGAGCGAATGGATCGTGCGTCCGAAGAGGGCACTGACGTGGGTTTCTCTAGCCGCCGCCGCGGTGCTGATGGCCGCGAGTTGCGGGTCCTCCTCGGACACCGCCGCGGAGACACCGCAGAAGCCGGGCACGCTCCTCTCGCAGCGGCCGCTGACGAACGGCGGTCCGAAGATCTCGGCGGCAGCCGGTTCTGCGACGTACTTCCGGTACATTTCCACCTCTCCGGACAAATCGCCTATCGAGGTGTCGGGCGCGGTGTACTTGCCGAAAGGCACTGCACCCGAAGGGGGTTGGCCGCTGGTCGCCTATGGGCACGGCACCTCCGGCGTAGCCAATGACTGTGCGCCGACGAGCTCGCCCGAGCTGTTCGGCAATGACGTCACGGTGGCGAACCTGCTCGACGCGCACAAGGCCGTGGTGATGACCAATTACCAGGGTCTCGACGGCCCCGGCTCGGCACCGTATCTGCAAGCTGAGTCCTCGGGATACGACGTGCTCGATTCCGTTCGGGCCGCGCAGCAACTCGATCTGCCGGTCACCAAAGAGGTTGTGCTCGTCGGGTTGTCACAGGGCGGGCGGGCCACGGAATCCGCGGCCGAGACGGCCAAGACCTACGCGCCCGAGCTGAAGATCCTCGGCAATGTGCTGCTCTCGCCCGCATTGCGCAGCGAACTCGCCAAGGCCGCGGCAACGAACACGCTGACCGTCGGCCAGTATCTGCTACTGCCCTATCTGGTGGCAGCCGTTCGCTATGACCACCCGGACTACTCTTACGACAAGGTTCTGCACGGTGCGCTGCTCACGGCGGCACCGCGTCTCGAAGGACTCTGCACCGGCCAGACGACACTGCGAGACCTGGCCGTCGGCCAGGCCGCAACACCCGCCGCCGCGTCGTTCGTCGACGACGGTGCCCGGCAAGCGCTCGACGACTACGAATCCGGTGGCAACCTGCCCAAGGTCACCACCGACATCCCGACCTTCATCTCGCGCGGCGACAGCGACGACCTGGTGAACACCGCCTGGGGAAACCAGGCCGTCGCCGACATGTGCGGCCTCGGCATCAACCTCGTCGACCACGTGCTGCCCGGCGGCCACGAAGCCTGGCGCGCCCGCGGCGATCTGGTCACGGCGTGGATCAACGACCGCTTCACGGGTGCCCCCGTCCCGCCGACCACCTGCCGCCGGTGACCGCCCGCCTGAAAACCGGAGCGGCGCTGCTGATCCTGACGATCAGCTACTACATCGCCGAACTGATCGTCGGCAACCGCTGGCATGACGCGCACCCATACAGCTGGTCCGACAACATGATCAGCGACCTCGGCGTCCCCGAATGTTTCGGTGATATGGCGCAATACGGCGCGTCGACGCCCCGCTACATCTGTTCGCCGTGGCACGCGCTGATGTCGACCGAGTTCGTGCTGCTCGGCGTCCTCGTGCTTGCCGCAGCGCTGCTACTCACCCCACTACTGCCGAAAACCCGTGCTGGACGGGCGATTCCCTACCTCGCCCTGATCAACTGCATTGGCATTGTCCTCGTCGGCACTTTCCCAGGCAGCGCAGGCGAAGTCCCGGGCGGCAACCACCTGCGCGCAGTCCTGCACCCAACCGGCGCTTACTTAGAACTACTCTCCGGCCTCGCGATCATGATCATCCTCGCCCGCGCCTACCGAACCCACCGCGCTTATACCGCAACAACTCTCGCCCTGATCATCGTCACCATCATCGGCATGATCACGAGCCTCGCCCCGGACCACCTCGGCCTCGGCGCGGGCACCGCCGAACGCCTCGCCATCGATCCGTTCGTCGTCTGGCGAATCTTCACCGGCGTCGTCCTCCTCATCGTCTTGCCCAGAATCCAGCGCCAGGCCGACTGAGTGTCTCGCCCGACGTCGATCAACCTGCCACGATCGGCGTCAGGCGGCACCGGTCAACGGTTGCTCTAGTCGCAATCGCTCACGGTGTTGCCGCTCTTGCTCTTTCCGACGATGGACACGAGAGAGCGCTTCGGCGAGTAGTTCGCCGGGATGGTGGCGGTTATTGATTTGCGGTGTCCCACTGGGATCGATGTGCGGAGGTGCGATCCAGGCGACCCGGCCAGGATGCGGCGACTCCGGTCCCAGCACCACGGTTTTCCAGCCGCCGGGCCCGTCGTGGACCATGGCATGGCAGCTATCGCAGGCCAGGGTTTCGTTGCCGATGTCGGTGGGGCCGGATTTGCTCCAGTCAGTGACGTGGTGGCTGGCGCACATGCTCGCGGGAGCATCACAACCGGGGCGCGAGCAGCCGCGTATAGCGGCGATCAACGCCAATCGCTGTGCGGCAGAAGCAAAACGTTTGGTGGTTCCTAAATGCAACGGCTCGCCCTGGGCATCGAACACCATCAAGAACGGCTGTGCCTCTTCAGCCAGTTTCAACGCCTCGCTCATCGGGACCAAGCCCCCGGTCGCGGTGGTCGCAACCCCGGCGGCCTTCTCGACATCCGCGACGCTCATCGTCAAGATCGTCGAGACCGGCAGTCCGCGATGAGATCCCAGCTTCTCCGGTGCGACACAGTGCGTCAACAAGGCGACGAAACCATCATGGGTGCGTTGCGCGGCACTGCGAGCATCCCGCCGAGCCGCGGCAACGAGCTCGTCCCGATCGACGTATTCGCTACCACCGGACGGACTTTCCGGATCATCCGGGTTGTTCATGCCGGGACGAGCGAGCTTGGCCATGACCGCATCGAGCAGTGCGCGCAAGGTCGGGGTGATCTCACCTTTGATCGTCGACATCCCATCGGCACGCTGACGGCCGATAGTGATACCGCGCATCCGGGCACGGTCGGTGTCGTCCGTGCGCTCCCCGTCTGGGTCCAGATACGCCAGAATCGCCTCGCCCACCTTGGGTATGTCATCAGGTGAGCCGGTCCGCGCGAAATCGGCCAGCAGCTGTTCCGCTGCCTCGAATTCCGTATTCGCCGTCGAACCGGGGACACGCTTCATCACCGCCGCGATCTGCCGCGCATGATCGACCGAAATCGCACCGTCGACCTGCGCCGCCGCGGTCGCGGGCAGGCGTGCCTCGCACACCTCGCCACCCATGTCATGCCACAACCCCAACGACAACGCGGCCGCGACGCGCGCACCGGCCTCCGGGCTGGACAGCCTCAGGGTATGCATCAAGAATTTCTTCACCGTGCCGGTACCGGTCTGATTCGGCAGGTTTCGATCCGAGGCTTGCACGATCAACCGATGCCCCACGGCCGCCAGCATCCGAGTGGCCTGTTCGACATCCCGAAGCAGCTCGATGATCTTGTCATCGGACATGGGAGTCAACGACCGCTCGAGCAGATCGGACACAGCGCCGAGCAGTGGGTCGGCGACCCGTTCCTGCTGCGCGACGCTGCTCGAACTCATGTTCCAACCCTATCGAGCCACAGCCGCGAATTCCAGTAAAAACCCCATCTGATCTGCAAGTTTTCACTTCAAACGGTATGCGAAATCAAGACTTTCGAGCGCACAGCTCCGTGATCGAGCGAGGCCTGCCGATCAGCGCAGCGTGGTGGTCAGCGCGGCCGAGTCGCGCTTGGTGGCCTGGCGGGCGGCGATGCGATCACGTCGCTCCTCGAACTTGAGCATGTCTCGTTCGTACTTCGCGAGATACTCCGCGAGTTTTTCGCGGGTCTGCTCACCCGCGGCGGTGAAGTCGTTGCGCTCGAAGATCTTCCAGATACGCAGGACCGGCATCACGACGTCTTCGAGGTGCTGGCGCATGTCGTAGATGCCGTGCTTGGCCATCAGTGTGCCGTAGCGCCGGAAGTTCGGGTTCTCCGCGCCAGGCATCTGGAAGTTCATCAGAACGAGCGCGATGGCTTCGATGGCCTGGTCGGGGGCCAGGTCGAGGGCGGCGCCGCACATGTTGCGGTAGAAGATCATGTGCAGGTTCTCGTCGGCGGCGATGCGCTGCAGCATCTTGTCGGCGATCGCGTCGTTGCAGACTCGGCCGGTGTTGCGGTGGCTGAGCCGGGTGGCGAGTTCCTGGAAGGTCACGTAGGCCACGCCGAGCAGGAATCCGGTGTCGGGGACATCGCTGGGATCGATGGTGCCGTATTTGGCGACGGCCAGCGGATCGAAACCGGTGGTCATCGCGAGCATCCTGGCGTTTTCCAGTTCGACCGGGTCGACGCCGCGGGTGACCACCAGGTAGTCACGCATCACGATGCCGTGCCGGTTCTCCTCGGCGGTCCAGCGACCCACCCAGGTACCCCACGCGCCGTCCTGGGAGAAGTTCTCCGCGATCACCCGGTGATAGGAGGGCAGGTTGTCCTCGGTGAGCAAGTTGGTGATCATCGCGGCCTTCGCGACATCGGACAGCTGCGACTGGCTGGGGTCCCAGTCGACACCGCCCATCGCGGCGAAGTTGCGGCCCTCGTCCCACGGCACGTAGTCGTGCGGGTGCCAGGCCTTCGCCATCGACAGATGCCGATTGACGTTCTCCGCCGCGACCGGCTCGAGCTCGGTGAGCAGCTCGAGCTGGGTCAAAAGTCTCCCCATTTGCGTTACCCCTCAGACGTTTTGGCTCACAGTGCGCCGGCCCGAACAACGACCGCCGACGCGACAACCTCCGCGAGCCTACGGATCCGTAGGTGGCAATTCAACTGGCCGAACTTGTGCCCCCAGAACTGGTGGCTGTGCCGATCAAGGCGGTGTCGTGGGTGGCGGCGCGGAAACGCGGATGGTCGAGGATGTCGTGCAGGAACTCGGCCGTGGTGGCGATGCCGCTGCCGCGGATGCGGGTTTCGGCCAGCGCACGGCGCATGCGGGCGATCGCGGCGGGCCGGTCGGGCGCCCACACGATGATCTTGGCGAGCAGCGAATCGTAATGCGGCGGAATGGCGTAGCCGGGGGCCACGTGGGTGTCGATCCGAACGAACGGCCCGCCGGGCAGCACACATTCGGTCAGCGTGCCGGGAGCCGGCGCGAAGTCGCGGTTCGGGTCCTCGGCGTTGATGCGGCATTCGATGGCGATGCCGCGTGGGACGGCGGATTCCGTGGACAGGGTGAGCGGCAGTCCCGAGGCGATGCGCAACTGTTCGGCGACGAGATCGATGCCGGTGACCATCTCGGTGACCGGATGCTCCACCTGCAGGCGGCAGTTCACCTCCATGAAGTAGAAGCGGCCCTCGGGATCGAGCAGGAACTCGAAGGTGCCCGCACCGATGTATCCCACGGCCTCGGCACCGCGCACCGCGGCGGCGCCGATGCGCGCGACCAGTTCGTCGGACAGGCCGGGCGCGGGCGATTCCTCGACGAGCTTCTGATGGCGACGTTGCAGCGAGCAGTCCCGTGCGCCGAGGTGGACGACCGCGCCCTGGCTGTCGGCCAGGATCTGCACCTCGATGTGCCGAGCCGAGTCGAGGTAGCGCTCGACATAGAGCCTGCCGTCGCCGAAGACGGCGGTGGCGTTGGCCCGGGTCTCCTGCCACGCACCCGCGAAATCGGCCGGATCGCGCACCACCCGCATGCCGCGGCCGCCACCACCCGCGACCGCCTTGATGATCACCGGATAGCCGATGCTGTCGGCGAGAGTCTGTGCGTCTTCGGCGGTTTCGAGTGGATCGCGACTGCCGGGCAACAGCGGTAGGCCGGCCGCGTCCATCAGGGCACGCGCGGTCGACTTGTCACCGAGGTCGGCCATCACGGCGGCGGACGTGCCGACGAAGACGAACCCCTCGGCCTCACATACCTCCGCGAAATCCGGGTCCTCGGAAAGGAATCCGTATCCCGGGTGGATGGCGTCCGCACCGGTTGCCTTGGCCGCCTCGATGATCGCGGGGATGTAGGAGTAGCTGCGCTTGGCCGGACCTGGTCCGATCCGCACCGCCTGGTCGGCGAGCCGCACCGCCGCCGAATCCGCGTCGGGAGCCGAGTACACGGCGACCGTCTCGATGCCGAGCTCAGCGCAGGTGCGGATGACCCGCACCGCGATCTCGCCGCGATTGGCGACCAGCACCTTGCGGATCGTCCGGGTCGTCACCGCACCACCTCGAGCACCAGCAGTGGCGCACCGTGCTCGACCGCTTCGCCGTTGTCGACGAGGAACTCCGCCACCCGGCCCTCGCGGGTCGCGGTCACCGGGATCATCAGCTTCATGGCCTCGACGATGCCGATCTGCTGACCCGCGCGGACCGGGTCACCCTCGGTGACGAACGGCGCGGCACCGGGCTCGGACGAGCGGTAGAACACGCCGACGGTCTCGGATACGACGGTGAAAGTATTTACGTCCGAGGCTATTTCGACCGGATCGGCCTCGATTACAGCGACCGGCGCCGCGGCTACCGTTTCCGTCACGGACGACTCCGCATCCCAGCTGATCTGCAGCACCAGCGGCCCGTTGGCCACGGTCACCGACGTGGGCGCGGTCTCCGCACGCACGGACAGTGCATGCCGGGAGAGCACAGTCAGCGCACGATCGGCATCGGCCGCGGTCAGCGCGCGGCCGACCGGCTCGGTGGTCAGGGACTCCGTCATCACATCTCCTGATGGTTCGTCGTGCGAGGCAGACCGAAGGCACGGAACCGGTTGTGCCGCTGGTCGAGTAGTTGCCGGACCGACAGTGCGCCGAGACCGGAAATGGCGTGCCGGAGCGCCCGGCGCAGGTGTGCCGCAGCGGCGACCGGGTCGCGGTGCGCGCCGCCGTCCGGCTCCGGTACCACCGCGTCGGCCACGCCGAGTTCGAGCAGGGAGGTCGAGTCGACGCGCAGCGCGGCGGCCGCACGCGGGGCGGCAGCGGCGTCTTTC
The DNA here is from genome assembly GCF_042727395.1 of Nocardia sp. NPDC060255. Classification (NCBI taxonomy): domain Bacteria; kingdom Bacillati; phylum Actinomycetota; class Actinomycetes; order Mycobacteriales; family Nocardiaceae; genus Nocardia; species Nocardia sp. NPDC060255. Next base: position 263,873 of record NZ_JBHXAU010000002.1, read on the forward strand.
CACAGGATCGACGCGCATCCCTCCGGACTGATCACCGAGTACACCGCGTTCTCCAGCACCAGCACCTGATCGGCCACCCCGAGCGCGAGCGCTCCCCCGCTGCCACCCTCGCCGGTCACCACGGCAACCACCGGAACAGGCAGTCCGGCAAGCAGTTTCAACGACTCGGCGATCGCTACCGCCTGGCCCTGTTCCTCCGCGGAAATCCCGGGGTAGGCGCCAGCTGTGTCGATCAAAGTGATCACGGGTATGCCGAGCTTCGCGGCCAACCGCAGCACCCGCGCGGACTTCCGATACCCACCCGGTGTCGGCATCCCGAAATTGCGCTTGGACAGCTCTGTCGCGGTGTGGCCCTTCTGTGTTCCGATCACCACCACCGGCGCGCCGTCGAGGCGGGCGAGCGCGGTGATCATCGCCGGGCAGTCGGTGGACAGCCGATCACCGTGTAGTTCAACGAACTCGTCGAACGATGCCGCCAGATAGTCCAGGGTCGTCGGACGACCCAATTCCCTTGCCGCACGAACGCTTTGCCACGCGTCACGGACCGGCAGCTTCGCGGGGTCCGTGCGTACCGGCGGGGTCGATTCGGCGAAGTCGATCCGCCGCGGACTGTCGGCCGCCATGGCGAGCAGCCGAGCCAACCGGTCGCGCAGTGCGGAGCGATGGCAGATCATGTCCACCACACCGTGTTCGAGCAGGAACTCCGCCGTCTGGAAGCCGGCGGGCAGCGTCTCGCCGATGGTTTGCTGGATCACTCGCGGGCCTGCGAAGCCCAGCCGGGCACCGGGTTCGGCGATGATGATGTCGGTGGAGGTGGCGTAGGAGGCCGCGACGCCGCCGTAGGTCGGGTCGGTGATCACCGAGACGGTCAGCACGCCCGCGTCATCGAGATCGCGCAGTGCCTGGCTGGTCTTGGCCATCTGCATCAGCGCCAGGATGCCCTCCTGCATGCGCGCACCGCCGGAAGCGGTGACCAGCACCAGTGGCACGCGAGCGGACAGCGCGGTCTCCGCGGCGGTCGTCACCGCCTCACCCACCGCGACACCGAGACTGCCGCCGAGGAACCGGAAATCCATGACCGCCAACACAACCGGCGCACCGCCGATGGCCGCGCGAACACAGCCGATGCCGTCGGTCATGCCGGTGCGCTGCCGCGCTTCGGCGTGCCGTTCGACATAGCTTCGAGAGTCGCTGAATCCCAACGGATCTCGCACCGTCACGGCGGGCTCGATGCGCTGCGCGGAGTCCGGATCGACCAGCGCCTCGATACGCTGGTCGGCGGTCAGCACGCCGTGGCCGTCGCAGTCCGGGCAGACTCGGCCGGCCCGGTCATAGCGCTTGGCGTAGATCATGGTGCCGCAGGACGGGCACACCATCCAGGAGGTCTGGGTATCGGGACCGGTCTCCAGTGTCGTCATCGGTGCTCCATCGGTCGCGGAACGAATCGAGTGCAGTCGGCGGGCAACCGGGCACCCGCGGTGCGTAGCTGGGCGATTCGGGTGAGATACGCGGCGCCGAGCATCATCTGATCGGCGATGTCGGCGACATGCCGGTTGCTGAGCGCGGCCAGGTAGGTCCCGGCGACCCAGTTGTTGAAGCCACCCATCGCGGGCCCGGTCCACACCTGGTAATCGGCGACCCGGTCCGCTTCGCCGCGGATGCTCCACCCGGACGACAGGCCCAGGTACCACCGGAACACCAGCGCCATCTTGCGTTTCGGGTCTTCGGCCGCGCCGACCAGCTGCGCCGGGTCTCGTTCGGTGAAGTAGCTGACGCAGTCCTGCCACACGGTGTCGAGTGGCCGCCGGAACAGCGTGGCTTCGAGGTCCCGGCGCAGTTCCGCTGGGATGTCGTCGATTCCGGCGTACGCGCGGTAGGTGTCGTACAGCCGTTGCGCGCGAGCCGCGAACATGGTGCCGCGGCGCAGCACCTGCACCTGCACGCCGAGTTCGAACATGTCGGAGGACGGCGCCATCGTGCAGTCCGCGAAATCCGCTTGGGCCAGTAGCTGTTTGGTGGTGTCGCACTGTGCGGCCTCGCGGGTGGCCTGGTTGATCGAGCCGGTCACCACGTAGGCGGCGCCCAGCGCGAACGCGGCAGCCGCGGCAGCGGGTGTGCCGATACCGCCTGCCGCGCCGATCCGCACCGCTGCCGCGGCGGCCAGGGTGCTCCGATCGCGGGCGGCGATCAGTTCCGGCAGCAGCACCAGCAGCGGCCTGCGGTCGGTGTGACCGCCGGAATCCGCCTCCGCGGTGATGTCGTCGGCCATCGGCACCTGCTCCGCCAGCCGCGCCTGCTCGGCCGTCACATCGCCCGACGCGACCAGCTGACGCAGCAGATTCGCCGGTGCCGGGCGCAGGAACGGCTCGGCGACCTCGACGCGGGAGACCTTGGCGATCAGCCGGTTCCGCACCTCGAGCTGTCCGCGCCGATCGACGCCGAGCCCGGCGACCCGGTAGCGGACGACCTCGGCGGTGAGGCCCATGAACGCCGAGGCCTCCACGCAGCGCACCTGGTGCCGCAGGCAGGAATCGACGATCGCCCGTTCCAGCGCCGGTTCGGACGGGCTGTGAATCAGGTTGCAGGCGAAGGGCTTGCCCGGCAGGGTGGCGCTGAGCTCCGCCAGCGCCGCATCCACCGCCGCAGGCGTTACGCCCGCCGCACCGTACGAGGCAAGGTAACCCGCCCGAGCCATCGCCGAAACCAATGCCGGAGAGGCGATCCCATTGGCCATCGCGCCCGCCGCGTAAGCGGCCCGCACACCGTGGGTGGCGTGGAACTGCTTGTCGCCGAGCAGTTCCGGCGGCAGTGGGGCGACCGCGGTGAGGACCTCCGAGCGGGCCACGATGCCCGCATCGGAGGTCGCGCCCACCTGGCCGTCATGACGCACGAGCCACACCGGCTGCCGCACATCGAGCAGCAACGCGCTGATGGCGTCGGCCGTCTGCGCGACAACGCTCATCCGGGACGTGGTCATCGGCCGTCCTCTCGCTCGACGAGTTCGACCGCGAGGTCGATGAGTTCGTAGATGCGCAGGCCCGGCTTCCACAGCGAGCCGTCCACGATGACGGTGACGCCGTTCGGCCCGCGCCGGACCTCCTTGATGTGCGCGTCCAGCTCCACCGTGCCGTCGGTGGGCAGGAACTGGCCGCGGTAGCGCCAGCTGAACGGCAGGTCCGCGGGGATGCGGAAGACCGGATCGCGCAGCGAGTCCGCGAATCCGGCGTCGAGCATCCATTCCTGCACCGCGTGGATCACCGATTCGACGCCCAGCGAACCGGGAATCACCGGGTCGAGGTGGAAGTGGCGGTCGAAGTACCAGTCCGACGGGTCGATCGCACGCAGCGAATGCAGGTAGCCCGCTTGGTATTTGCCGCCGCCGTCGACCACGTCGATGTGGTCGATCAGGGCCAGGTTCCGGCGGGCGCACAGTTCGGCGTTCGGGTCGGCGCGCCGGGCGGCGACGTCGATGGTCCGAGTCGGTGCGTTCGCGTGTTCGTCCAGCCAGGTCGGCGCGGCCCGTCCCGCGTCGAGGCCGGTCTGGTTGGCCAGCGCTTCGTCGCTGAAGTAGCCGAACATGGTCTCGCCGGTGTAGAACGGTTCGCCGTCGACGCTCAGGGTGTAGTCGAACGTCTGCAGTGACGAGCCGGGCAGGATCGTGGTCGACAGCAGCCGTGACGATTGCTCGATCGTCTTGTCCCGCAGGTCGGCTTGCCGCAGCACCGTCGCGGTGCCACCGAGATTACGCAGGCTCAACGTGACGCCCGGCTGGGTGAGTGTCGGCCCGGCGTAGTAGCCCATCAACAGCGCGGCCTGCAGCGAGGTTTCCATGTAGACGAAGTGCGGCATGGACTCGTTGGCGGTGTCGCCGTAGTACCAGGAGTCGGCGGGTGAGTCGTACTCGGTGGTGTACGCCGCGCCATCCAATCGGCCACGCGCACCGTCGAATTCGATGACTCGGTCGACGAGCAGCAACCCGCCGGTGGGCAGGCGGGTTGCCCGGACACCGGTGTATTCGGCGAATTCCGGCCCCATGGCGATGCTTTGATCGCCGCGCGCCAGGTGGGTCATGTGGAATTCGTTGAGCAGCAGGCCCGGTGCGGCTTCGCCCGGTCCCACGCCCGCGCCGACCGCTTCGACGACGGAGACGGTGACCTGCAACTCTCCTTGCGTACCAGCGATACTCGCTGTCGCGCTGATGTGCGGCCGAGGCACCAGATCGATGTCGGTGACAACCAGCTCCAACGTCCCGCCGGTGCCGCCCTGAATCGAGCCGCTGACCGGCGCTGCGGCCAGCGTGCTCCCCGAGAGGCACAGCTGCATGCCACAGAAGAGCGCGAACACCTCCGCCGCCTGCACCGCTGCCGCACGCGGATCGCCGTCGAACCGTGCGACCACGCGTCCTCGTCCGGTGCCACCGCGCAACTCGATCGTTGTGATCTCGGTGAGTACCAGCGGCCCGGAGGCGGCGAGGCGGGCCACCGATACGACGCCGGAGCGCTGATGACCGGTTCCGAATACGCTGACAACGTCGCCCTCGGTGAGACGAACCAGGGCAGCGTGGTCCAGACGGTCGCGCCGAGTACGAGCCAGCGCCTTGAATGCCGACTCGGCTGCGGCGGCCACCGGCTCGGCGGTCGTGACAATCACCGGCGCGGCCATGGCAGTCACCGGCTCGGCGGCCGTGGCACCAGCGGCACCGGTGCCATTCGAGAGGCTTTCGCGAACCGCTCGCTCGCCGCGAGCGGCAAGGGCGCCACCGTCGCCGGGGACGTTGCCGCCGTCGCTGACGCCAGTCGCGGCCGCCGCAGGATCAAGGCTCGCCACTCGGGTGGAAGTCGCCGTGCGCAACGTCCGCTGCCAGGCTGCCCGCTGTAACGCCACCTGAGCGGTCAGCGCCGCACGGTGTGCCGCCACGACGCCGGATCGAATCTCGCTGAACGGCTGCGAGACTCGTGTGTCCTCGCCCGCATCGGCGCCGATCAGCCGCCCGGTCGCCCGGTACTGTTCCCGATCGGCCGCAACGCCACCGTTCTCCGACCTGAGGGCCACCGCCTCGCCACTCGGTCGGTCACTTCGCGCCGACGCGACCGGGTTCCCCCGGCCACCTGCTGTCGCCACATCGGCCGCTTGATCCGTCTGCACTGCCGATGTCACAGCCACCACCGGCGAACCTGCCACCGGATCGAACGGTATTCCGTCGAACTCCAGGACTGTCATGCCATCCACCGCCTCACCGAGGTCTGGAACTTCTCTGTCAGATCCGGTGTCGTCACCACGGTGACGTCCGAGAATCTTTGCAGCACTGTGCCGTCCGCCGTAGTGGCGGTGGCGTCGATGCGGGCATCGACGCGTCCCGCTCGCGGGTTGTCCACGGTGAGCAGGAAGGTCTCGTCCGTGGGCAGCGGCCGGTAGTAGTCGGCCTGGCCGACTCCAAGGGGCAGGCAGGCGCCGCCGAGCAGGCGGTAGCCGAGCACCGGTGGACCCTGCAGGATCAGGTCGGCGAGGACCGGGTCGTGCAGGCGGCCCGCGTAGGCGCCGTTCGCCACTCGTGTTGCCGGAAGCGAGCATTCGAAGACGATGGCGTCGTCGGAGGCGGCCCGCACCAGGTGCAGACCCTGCAGGGCCGGCGCGTGGAACTGGATGGCATCACGGTAGATGTCGGCGTCGCTGGCCGATCCGCTCGGAATCAGCTTGTTCGGCGCGTCGTCCACTCCACCGGCCAGCAGCAGCGTGGCCCGGAAGTGCAGCACGTTGCCGCCGCGGATGTTCGCTTCGACCAGGGTGCGGCCGTCGGCGGACGCGCCGGGGATCAGCTCGAGTTCGAGTTCGTCCACGGGATGGTCGAACACGATGCCCTTGAGTACCTGGAAGTCCCTGGCGCCGACCACGGTCCGCCCGGTCAGACTGCGTTCGGCGAGGTTGATCATCGCGCCGAGGCCGAAAGTGGCCGGTAGCACGATGTGTTCGCCGATGCGGTGGGCCTGGATAACCGGTTCGTCGGTGAGCCCGGTCAAGACCCGCCGTGCGCAGACGGCGCCCGGCTCGACCCCGCTGGCACCGGACAGTCCGTTCGCGGGACCGATGAGGACGACGGTGTCCTCGCGGTGCTCCGCCGTGAACTGTTCGGTGAAGGCCGCCGCGCCCATCTCGGGATCGAGCAGCGCGATACCGCGGGCCAGGAAGTGGCCCCGCAGCGCGGGAGTCACCATGCCGCCGTCCCAGGCGCCCCAGTCGATCGCGGTGACGTGACAGTCGGGATGATGCCGCCGCCAGCTCACCGCGAACCGGGACAGCGCCTCGTTAGCGGCCGCGTAGTCGGCCTGACCCGCGTTGCCGAACAGGCCCGCCACCGAGGTGAACAGCACCATGTGCCGCAAGTGACCGAGTGCGGCGAGCACGGTGGCCAGTCCGGCGATCTTGGGCTCGAGGACGCGCCCGATCGATTCGGCGGTCTTGTCCGTGATCATCGAGTCGGCCAGCACGCCGGCCCCGTGCACGACACCGGTGATGCTGTCGCGCCAGGGCTCGACTGCGGTCCGCACCGCGGCCTCGTCGGTGGCATCCACCGCGAGATACTCGGCCCGCGAACCCAATTCGGCCAGCGTGGCACGGATCTCCCGGGCAGCGAGCACTCCCGAGCACGCACGCTCGATTTCCCGAGGCTTGACTCCCGTGCTCGCCAAAGCGCGTACCGCTGCGGGCTTGAGGTCCGCATCGGAAACCCCTGCCGCCCAGTCGGGTTCGGGAGTCAGCTCGGATCGACCGAGCAGGACGAACCGCGCCTCGCTGCGCTGAGCCAACGCCTTGACACACGTCGCCGTGACCCCACGCGCGCCGCCGGTGACGAGCAGTACGTCTTCCGCCGTCAGCAGACTCGGCTGCTGCTCGGCACCGGGTCGCACGATGGTGACAGAACTGGCGGCCGCATACGCGCTGGGCACCAGCGCCCGCCGCTCCCCTACCGCGTCGATCCCGACCTCGAGGGTGTCTCGTGCCGCATCGAACAATTCAGCCGTCACGAGGTCGGCCAGCGTTTCCGGTGCAACACTCCGGTCGATATCCAATGCCCGGCAGAACAGCGACGGCTGTTCGGCGGCAAGCGTTTTCACGACGCCGCCGACGCCACCGAGCAGAGCGCTCACCGGATCAGCGGTACCCGCGAAGCCGAGGTGGCCGTCGAGGCGAGTGATCGTGACGAAACTTGCCCGGTCGTCGGCCTTCTGCAGCAACGGCACCGCCTGACCGGCGGCGAGAATGGTTTCGCCGAGCCACCGCTGTGCCGAATCCCATTCGGCCGAAGCGCTGCCCACGATCACGAGGCACACCTCGATGGAGCCGAGCTCCGACAGCTCGGCCGGACCGGTGACGCGGTGGACCACCCACCCGAGCCCGGCGAACGCGGATTCGAGTGCGGCACAGTCCGGTTCCGACTCGCCGGTGAGATCCAAGAGCGCGACTCCCGCGCCCGCGCGATAGGGCGCGACGGCCCGGTCCAGCGCGGGCAGGGTGATCAGTTCGACGGCGTGCCGCGGCGTTTCGGCCGCGGCCTCAGCTTTTGGGTGGACATCACCGCCCACCGACGTGGCGAGCTCGTCGACGATCTGATCCAGGGTGCGTAGCGTGCCCAGTTGCTCCGGGCCGAGGCTCGGTAAGTCCGGAAACCGTTCCCGCAGTGCACCGATGACCTGCACACGTTTGATGGAGTCGACGCCGAGGTCGGCCTCCAGATCCATCGACGGGTCCACCATCTCGACCGGGTATCCGGTCTTCTCGGCGACGACCTCTTGCAGTGCGCGTCGCAGGGTGTCACCGGTGGGTGCGCCCGCGTCGGCCGGTTCGGAGCTGTTGGACGAAGCCGTTCCGTTCGGAGCCGCATCTACCCCGTTCGGACTGACAGGGGCCCCATTCGGCACAGCCGCACCCAGCAGGTCAGCGATCTGGTCGAGCGTACGCAGCGTGCCGAGCTGTTCCGGGCCGAGGTTCGGCAGGTGCGGGAACCGTTCCTGCAGGGCACCGATGACCTGCACTCGCTTGATCGAGTCGACGCCGAGATCGGCCTCCAGATCCATCGACGGATCCACCATCTCCACCGGGTAGCCGGTCTTCTCCGCCACGACCTCCTGCAACGCCCGGCGCAGCGCGTCGGCCGACACCTGGTCGTCCACTTCGGCGACCGGCGCATGAGATCCGTTGCCGTTCGTCTGCGCCTCCGCAATAACCGGTGCCACAACGGTTTCCACGGGTGTTACCGGCTGAGGCTGCTGGACGACCGGAGCCGTCGTCAGCGGCCGACGCTCCGGCGCCGGCTCGATCGCCGGCTGCCGCGCCGACTCCACCCGGCGGGTGGCCGGAGCCGCAGGCCGGGCCGCCGGTGCGAATCCGCTTTCCAGCTCGGCCAATTGCGCGAGCACATCGCTGGCCCGCGAATGACTCTCGCTGATCGCGACACCGTGATCCTTGACGGCCTCGATCGCCCGCACCATCGCGTCGTCGAGCGATCCGCCGCTGAGCACCCCGGCCAGCCCGCGGGCCATATCCAGCTGTCCGTCGAGGAATTGGCGGTGCGTCTGCAGATGCTGCACGAGCGCGCTGTCCAGCGCGTCCGCTCCCGGGTCGTAGGACTGCGGTGGTTGATACACGGTGGTCTCCGTTGCTTCGGTGAAAGGTGGGGCCACGGCGGCTATTTCGGGCCGGCGATCGACCACGGTGTCGACAGGGGTGGTAGCGGCAGCGACCGGCGCCGCCAGGCTCACCTGGTATCCGTCGTCCAGCACGGCGGCATACGCCGCGCGGCGACTCTCCGGCACGTATTCGGGTGCCGACATCGTCACGGTCATCGCGCGACTCGGCTGGTGCCGTACCGCGGACGGGGCCGCGTGCCGGTTGATCTCGTGCAGACCGAAGCCGAGCACGGCCAGCCGGACAGCGGCCCGCGCCAACGCGAGATCGCTGTTGCCGATCGGCCCCGAATCGGTGGGGATGGCGACCACGTCGTCGCCGAGGGTGCGCCGCACCAGCGAGGTCAGCACCTGCTTGGGACCGAACTCCACGAACACCGTGCAGCCTGCCGCCCGCATCGCCGTCAGTGCCGACGCGAATTCCACTGGCTTGCTGAGCTGTTCAGTGAGCAGGTCCCGATTGGCGGCGACGTCACTGCCGTAGTGCGCGTCGGGTGTGTTCGCGTAGACGGGAGCGTCTGGAACACCGATCGACACCGTGGCAGTCGCTGTCGCGAACGCCGCCACCGCATGCGCGACGTACGGCGTGTGGAACGCGCCGGACACCGGCAGCGCCCGGGTCGCCACGCCACGCTCGGCACTGCGCGCGACCACCGCGGCAACGCCCTCGGTGCCGCCACCGATCACGACCTGATCAGGCGCGTTGTGATTGCAGATCCACACATCGTCGACACCGTCGACCAGTTCCTCGGCCGTCTCCCTGGAGGCGCCGAGCGACACCATCGTGCCCGCTTCGACACCGTCCTCCGGCGTCATCGCCACGCCGCGCGCCCTGGCGAGCTCGAAGTACTCCTCGGTGCCCAGCGCACCCGAGGCCCACAGCGCGGTCAGTTCACCGAAGCTGTGTCCGAGGTAACCGTCGGCTCGGAACCCGTACCCGCGCAACACCTCGAACTGTCCCGCCGACAGCGCACCGATCGCGGGCTGCGCGAATTCGGTACGGCGCAAAGCGGTTTCCTGCTGCTGCGCGGTTTCCTCGTCGAAGGCCGGCGGCGGGAACACCACCGACGACACCCGCACCGGCGCACCGGCGAACGCGGTGTTGGCCGCGTCGAACGCCGCGCCTACCGCTGGATTGTTCAGTGCCGCATCTAGTCCCATATCGACGTACTGGCTACCCTGTCCGGCGAACAGTGCGCCGACCTTGCGGTCCGGCAGTGCGGCGGCCCGGAAGTACACGCCCTCCGGGTGATCCCACGTCGCGGCGTCCGGCCGGCGAACCAGCTCATCGACGGCGAGGGTGCGCAGATGCTCGGCACTCTCGTCGTCCACCGACACGAACCCGATGCGCGCGTGGTCTTCCGGAATATCGCCACCGTCGACCGGATCGACACTGCGCACCGCGTCCACCAATCCGGCGACATCGGGCGCGTGCCAGAGGTGGGCGCGCGCGGTCCGGTGCAGCACCGGCTCATCGCGAGAAGCATCAGCCTCTTCCAGCACGACGTGAAAGTTGGTGCCGCCGAAGCCGAATGCCGAGGCGGCGGCCCGGCGCACCGGTCGCTGCGGATCACGGATCCACGGGCGGGTACGCGTGTTCACGTAGTACGGCGCGTCCTCCGAGGCGATCTCCGCATTGGGCGCCGACACATTGATGGTGCCGGGCAACACCTTCTGGTGCAGCGCGAACGCCAGCTTCATCAGACTCGCCGTACCCGCGGCACCCTTGGTGTGCCCGATCTGTGACTTCACACTGCCCAGCGCCGCGAAGCGCGGCTCCGAAGTCGCGTCGGCCAGCAGCCCTTTCAGCGCGGTCAGCTCGGTCTTGTCGCCGACCGGCGTGCCGGTGGCGTGCGCCTCGATCAGCGCGACATCGGCGGGCGAGCACTCCGCGTCGGCGTAGGCCCGATCGAGTGCGACGCGCTGCCCACTGGCCCGCGGCGCGTAGATGCTCTTGGCCCGCCCGTCACTGGACGAGCCGAGCCCGCGGATCACCGCGTAGATCCGATTGCCGTCGCGCCGTGCGTCTTCCAGCCTGCGCAGCGCGAGCATGGTGATGCCCTCGCCCAGCAGCGTGCCGTTGGCGTCCGACGCGAACGGGCTGATCTGCCCGCTCGACGACAGCGCGCCCACCTTGCTGAAGCACATATAGATGAAGATGGTGTTCTCGGTGTCCACGCCGCCGGTGATCATCATGTCGGCCCGGCCGTCCTGCAGCTCGGCGATCGCCGTCCGCAATGCGGCCAGCGACGCCGCGCAGGCCGCGTCGACGGTGCAGTTGATGCCGCCGAGGCCGAGCCGGTTCGCGACCCGGCCCGCGGTGATGTTGGCCAGCAGGCCGGGGAACGAATTCGCCTCCCATGGCGCGAACGCCGCGACGAACTTGTCCGCGATCGCGTCCGCGTCGGTATCGGACAGTCCGACCGAGCGCGCCGCCTCCTTCAACACCGGCGTGGACAGCCGCGCTGCTAGGGGGTGCATCAGCGGCACCGGCCCGGTCGTGCCGAGTACCACGCCCGTCCGGCCCGGGTCGTACCAGGTCGAATCCACCGCACCGGCGTCGATGAGCAGGTCGCGGGCCACGCCGAGGCTCAGCGTCTGCATGGTGCTGGTGACCTCGAGCTGGTTCGGCGGCAGCCCGAATTCCAGTGGGTCGAACTCGATATCGGGCAGGAAGGCGCCGCGACGCGAGTACGTCTTGTCCGGGGCGTCCTGATCGGCGTCGAAGTAGTCGTCGAGGCTCCATCGGGACGTGGGCACCTCGGTGGTGCAGTCCACGCCGTCGACGATGTTCTGCCAGTACTCACGATGGTTGTGCGCGTTGGGCAGCAGCCCGGACATCCCGACGATGGCGATCGGGTTGCGCGCCAGGCGTCTGTCGTCTGTCACGAAAGTTCCTCTCGAACCGGATGGAGAAAGATCAGGCGGCGACGGTGGTCGCGGTACGCGACGCGATGAGCTCGGCCGCGCCCGCGGCGAACATGTGGTGACCGAGCGAGCTCGGGTGCAGGCCGTCGGCGGTCCACACCTCGGGCAGCGCCCAGTCCGGCTGGGTCGCGATGTCCAGCAGCAGCGTCCCGGTGTCGGCGGTGACCTCGGCGAGCACGGCATTGGCGAAGGCGAACCGCTCACGCAGCAGGCCGCGGAATCCGTCCGGGACCGGCAGCCGCGCCGGGATGTCCGGGTAGCTGGCGGTGAAAACCGTGGCACCGCCGGCCCGTAACGCGCCGAAGATGGTGCCGAGGTTGCGTTCGAATCGGCTCTCGTCGAAATCGCTGACCAGATCGTTCACGCCGACCACCACGCCGTAGAGGCCGGCCCGGGCCGACACCGCCAGGCGCAGTTGCTGTTCCACCACGACGGTCGTGGTCGCGCCGTGCACGCCGAAGTTGCGCACCGCGGCGGGCCGCAGGCCGAGCTGCCCGCCGAGCCTGGGCACCCAGCCCCGGTACCCGCCCCCGGCCGCGGCATCGCCGCGGCCTTCGACGAAACTGTCCCCCACTGCCGTTAGGCCGGGGAGCCTCATGCCGAAACCCCATCCTTGGTGACATGCCGTGCGGCCGCCGGGAAGTCGACCTTCTCGTACAGATCGGCCAGTTCCTGCTCGCCGAAGTACTTCTCCGGCGAGTAGATTCCGGCGATCAGCCCGAAGAAGCCCTTGGTGTACTCCGCGTCGTAGCTGGTGGCGCGGAACACCGAGTCGTAGTACGGCGTCAGCGACAGCTCCGAAATGCTCAGCGTCAGTTCGAAAGTGCTCGCGCTCTGGATGTCGCGCTCGCGCTCGTATTCGGCGAGCACCTCTTCCATCGGACGGCCGCCGGACAGGCCCTCGTGCACCAGATCCGAGAGCAGCTGCGCCGACTTGAACGCGTCGGTGATGCCCCAGCCGGTGAACGGATCCTTGTGGTAGCCCGCGTCACCCACGAGCGCCCAGCCGGGGCCGAAGGAGCGGCGACGGTAGTTGTCCGGGTACAGCATCGGCCGGAACTGCTCGACGCGCTTACCCGTATCCCGCAGGCGCGCACCGAGTTCCGGGTCGATCTGGGAGACGATCTCCTGCACGCCGGCATCGGGGTCGGTGCGGAACTCGCGGAACCGGTCCCGCTTGCGCATCACCGCGACGAGCGAAAGCCCGTCGTTGGTCGGCCAGGCCGCGAACTGCTGCTCGCCGAAACCGGTGCGGTGCTGCATGCCCCAGTCGACGCCGTCGTAGTAGGAGTAGTAGATGAAGCAGGCCGCCGGGGACCCCTCGTAGACCTCGGCGCCGACCGCCTTCGCGACCGTCGAGTTCGAGCCGTCCGCGCCGATCACCAGCTTGGCCCGGAACTCCTGCTCGGCGCCCTCGCCGACCTGGCTGCGGATGCCGACCACCTGGTCGCCGTCGAAAACCAGCTCGTTGACGGTGAATCCGTTGATCACCTCGACGCCCGCGTTGCCCGCGGCGTCGACCAGGATCTTGTCCAGCACGGTGCGGCGCGGGCAGTACACGGCGTCGATGCCGTCGGCCGACACGTCGGCGAAGCCCTTGATCACGATGTCGGTGTAGGAGAAGTTCAGGTGCCGGATCGCCGGGGCACCGGAGGCGACCACCTGGTCCAGCAGGCCCCAGGACTGCAGCAGGCCGAGGCCGGCCTGGTGGATGTAGTGGGTGGACGGGGTGTCACTGGGGAAGGTGGCGCGGTCCACGGCAAGAACCCGGTAGCCCTTCCTGGCGAGCAGCATGGCCAGCGGGGAACCCGCGACCCGAGTTCCGACAACGATGACGTCGTACATGTTCGCATCACTTTCCGGTAGTCGAATTCTGAATTCGAGTCTGTGGCCGCGCCGGGGCGGGAACCACCGGGCGCAGCCGTAATTCATCGGGCGATTGGCACGGCCTATCTACCCAGTCCGGCGTCGACCCGGGTAGCGCCGATGCAGGCCTTATAGCGCGGGCTGCCGAGCCCGATAGAGAACGTCGATATCCGCGGCATACGCGGCCGCGATCGCGGCCCTGCGCAATTTCCGTGACGAGGTCAGCAATCCGTCCTCGACGGTGAAATCACCGTCCACGATCCGGAATGCTCGAATCGACTCCGGCCGGGAGACAAGCGAATTCGCGTCGTCCACCGCGGACTGGATGGCGGCCGACAGGTCGCCCTCGGGGCTGCCGTCGCGCCAGCGCAGCAGCTGGATCGGATCCAGGGTCACCAAGGCGGTGACGAAGTCGCGGCCGTCGCCGACCACCATGCAGTTGCTGACCAGCGGATGCAGCCGCAGCCGGTCCTCCAGCGGCGCGGGCGCGACATTCTTGCCACCCGAGGTCACCAGGATTTCCTTCTTGCGGCCGGTGATGCGCAGGTAGCCGTCGGCGTCGAGTTCACCGATATCGCCGGTGCGCAACCACCCTTCGTCGTCCACGACGGACTGATCGGCCGCCGCACCCCAGTAGCCGGGCGAAACGTGCGGGCCACCGACCAGCACCTCGCCGTCGCTGGCCGCGATCGCCACCGACGTCCCGGGGATTGGCCTGCCGACCGTGCCGAGGCGGTTGGTCGCCGGCGCGCTGACGGTCACCGCGGTCGCCGCCTCGGTGAGTCCGTAGCAGTTCAGCAGCACCACACCGAAACCCGCGAAGAAGCCGCTGGTCGAATCGTCGAGCGAGGCGCCGCCGGAGATGACGTAGCGCAGCCGGCCGCCGAGCGCCGCGGCCACCGGATGCGCCGAGAGTTCCGGAGTGCCTTGCGCGCCAAGCAGTTCCAGCCCGCGCGCCACCGCCTCCTGCTCCTCGGTGCCGGACAGCATGGTGCGGCAGTATTTGCGAATCTTCTCCAGCCCGAACGGAATCAGCGCCAGGAAGGTCGGGCGCAGCGCCGGCAGCACCGGCACCAGATCGGGAATGCCGGGCAGCAGGTGGGTCTGGCTGCCGCCGGCCAGGCAGGCGAACAGGATGGTCTGGCCGAACACGTGCGACAGCGGCAGGGCGAGCACGGTCGTCCCGTCGAACATGGTGCCGGTCTGGCGCACCGTGTTGGCCGAGGAGACGAACATGTTGCGGTGAGTGATCAAGCAGCCCTTGGAAACTCCGGTGGTGCCGCTGGTGTAGACGATCATCGCGAGGTCCTCGGCGCGCACCGCGGCGACGCGATCCGCGAGACCGGGGGCGATCTCGCCGCCCGCCCAGGTGGCGAGCTCGGCGAAGGTCCATACCGCTCCTGCGCCCGCGGCCTGCAATCGTTTGGCATCGGCGTCGTCCTCGGCGGCGAAATACGCACTGCCACTGTCGGACAGGATGTGCTCGATCTGCGAGGCCGAGGAGGTCGGGTATACCGGGACCACCACTGCGCCGAGCGCGAGCAAGGCGCAATCCAGCAGCGCCCATTCCAGACTGGTGCGGCCGAGGATCGCGACCCGATCCCCGGCCGCCACCCCACGCGCCGCTAAGGCCGAGGCGAGCGCGCGGGCCTGCCGATCGACATCGGCACACGTGAGTTGCGTTCCGTCCGCGCCGCACAGCGAAAGCCGTTGCGGGTGTTCGGCGGCCGCTCCGGAAATCACCGAGTACAAACTCGCGTCGTCCGGAAGGTCGATTCCATTCTCGGTGCTGGACACCGCGGTGACAGACACTTTGTTCACAGTGTCGAATTCTGGTCGCCCGCAGCTAATTACAGCCCGGTCGATATCGCGGTTCCTACCGCGCGAATGTCACAGCCTATCGACGAGACTAGGCCGACACCGCGCGGGCAATATCGATGCGTGCCGACTCGGGTGATTCCACGCACTCCAGGAAAAGCGATACCGCCGGATTCGACTCGTCCGCACGCCACACCGCGTACAAATCCAGAGTCGGCACCGGGTTGAGCAATTTCACTGCCACCGAACTACTCCCCGGCGCACCCATACCCATCGAAATCGCGCGCGGCAGCGAGGCGAACCCCACCAGCGGCCGCACCGAAACCATGTGCGCGGTGGCGCCGGGATCGTCCGCGGTCTGTGCGACCGAGAGGGTGATCCTGGTGTCCGCCGCCGCGCGGAAGATCGAGTCGTACATAGCCGGACACTGTTCGCGCGCGAACAGCACACACTCCTGGCCCTCCAATTCCGAGAACGGCACGCCGGGCCGGTCGGCCCACCGGTGCCGCCTGCCGACCACCGCCACCAGCGGAACCCGGTGCAGCAGACGCCGATACCGGAAATCGGTGGTACTCGGGTGCCCGTATACCAGGGCCAGGTCGAGCGAGCCTTCGGAGAGCGCGGCCAACTGTGGCCCGGTGCGTTTCTCCCACAGCGACACCACGATGTCGGGGTGCTGCTCGGTCATCTTCGTCAAGGCCTCCGGCAGCACATGTCTGCTGGCCGGCAGGTTGTAGCCGATATTGAGCGTGCCCGCCCGCCCCTCCGCGGTCGCCTTCGCGACCTGGGCGGCTCGGTCCATCTGAGCCACGATGATCCGGGCCTGACTCTCGAACTCCCGTCCCGCCGGGGTCAGTTTGACCTCGTGCGAGTTGCGTGCGACCAGTTGCACGCCAAGCGATTTCTCCAGCTTCTGTAGCTGGGCACTGAGACTGGGCTGCGTGAGATGCAAGCGCTGCGCTGCGCGGCCGAAATGCAGCTCTTCGGCAATCGTGATGAATGAAACCAGATGTCGGAACTCCATGCCGCCGGCTCCTTTTCCGCGTACCCCGAAAGGTAGGCCGCGTCGGGTAACCCCGGATGAACCGCGATCGCACGGATGTTGCCGGGACCGTTGCGGGCGGGTGAACTCGCCCCGGTCCGGCGGCGGAATGTGCTAAGCCGAATCCCGTGACCATCCAGCATCCCCGATCGGGCATCGCAGGGCAAGCCCCCAAGTAGCCGGGAGCGGCCGGAAAACGTTGCGGGCCAGGCACAACACCGTCGGCGATGCCGTTCCGGCACGCGCGTTTCCCGGCCGTGGCTCGCACCGATCACCACGTTCTCTCGGTACCGTGTGGGTGGTGTCGTGTCGGGAGGAGGGGCTATGACCGAGGGTCGCGCGCAATTCGGCGTGCTCGGTGCGGTGGAGTTGGTGATCGACGGTGTCGGGCAGGCTCTCGGTGGGCCCAAGCAGCGGGCGGTATTGGCGTATTTGGTGATCAACGCGAATCGGCCGGTGTCGGTGGAGGCGCTGGCGCAGGCGGTGTGGGAGGACAGCCCGCCGCCGGATATCCGGGTCAGCCTGCACACGATCGTCTCTAATCTGCGAAAGCCGTTGCGTGACAACGGCATCGATGCGCGTTCGATATTGGCGCAGGTCGGTCCGGGCTATCGGGTCACGGTGGCCGAGGGTGCCAGCGATGTGCAGCGGTTCCGGGAGCGTAAAGAAGCAGGGTTGCGCGCCCTGAGCGCGGGGCAATTCCGGATGGCCAGTGAGTTGCTGACCAGTGCGCTGGGCCAGTGGCGCGGGCCGGTGCTCGCCGATCTGCGCGGGCTCGGTTTCGCCGACGCGTACGCCACGGTGCTCGACGACGACCGGCTCAGCGCCATCGAGGCGCGCGCCGAGGCTGATATCGCGCAGGGCCGCGCCGATGTCGTCGTGTCCGAACTCGCGCTGCTGGTCGGCGAATACCCGCTGCGCGAACCACTCTGGGCACAATTGATCACCGCCCTGTACGTGGACGGCCGCCAGTCCGACGCGCTCGACGCGACCCGCAGACTGCGCGCTACCCTCGCCGACCAGCTCGGCATCGATCCGAGCCCGCCGATCCGCGAGCTGGAAGCGCGGATCCTGCGCCAGGATCCCCTCGACAGCCGCGTGCAGGCCGCCGCGGCCTCGATCGGCGCGACGACCATCGTCGAGCAGAGTGCCGGCGAGCAAACGGCGTTGCTGCGCGAACGCTCCGGCCAGACCTACACCGTCTCCGGCACGGTCACCCGCGTCGGACGGCTGCCGGACAACGACATCGTGCTCGAGCACGGCAAGGTCAGTCGGCATCACGCCGCGATCATGCACAACGGGATCACCTATCTGATCAAGGATCTGCTGTCCTCGAACGGGATTTACGTGGACGGGATGCGGATTGTCGACGCCGCCGTGCTGATCGACGGGGCGGTGATCCGGATCGGAGACTACGAGCTCACGTTCACGCTGGTGCCGTTGGATTCGGCGGGCTGAGAGTCGGCCGTTGGTGGGTCGTTAGTGGACCGTTGGTCAGTGGGGCGAGAGTTGGTCTCAGCCGAGACCGGCTGGTCAACACCTGGACCGCAGACATGGTCTGCACCCCCGTTCCTCGCCCCCAGCGCGCACTGCCCGTGCGCTGGGAATCCGCGGCGGTGGTCGGTTTCGGCGCTCTCTTTTATGGACGGCTGTTCAGCGCAGCGAGGTGGGGCGCGCGGACGGCGAGCTGGTTTGCGTTGGGCGGGTTGGGGTTGGGGTGGTTCGAGTCGGGGTTGTGGCTGTGGTCGGCGGTGTTGTTGTTCGCTGGGTGTAGGGCTGGACCGTTGTCGGGCGGCAGGACACGGACGGGCGGGGCGGCGACGTCGAAGTGGTTGGGCGGGTGGTGACGGTTGACTGCTTCGAGGTGGAAACTGTTGTCGGGGTGGGGGTTCGGGGTGTGGTCGTCGGCGACACCGATACGGTCGGGCGCGGGCTGGTGGTCGGTGTCGGCGTGGTTACGCAAGGGTCTGAAATCGGCGATGGCGATGGCGATGGCGATGGCGATGGCGATGGACAGAACGTCGCGCATGGGAGCGGCGTGCGGCCGCCGATATCGATCGTCACCTCGATCGATACCTCGATCTTCGGTGGCGGCGTTGTGTACGAGGGGGTCGGCACGTCCGTTGTGTACGTGGGCGTCGGCAGGTCCGTCGTGGTGGTAATCGGCGGGTCGGTTGTGATGGGCACGTCAGTCGTGATCGGCGGGTCAGACGTCACCGGCGGGTCGGCCGTGATCGGCGGGTCCGGAGCAGGCGTGGTGTCCAACGGCTCTGTTATGGGCGCCGCCGGGTCCGGTGAGTCCGTCGGCGGCACGGGGTCCAGCGGCACGATCGGCGGATCGAGGGGAGTCGTCTCCGCACCGGGCGTACTCGAACCGGGATCCACCGGAGCAGCATCCCCGGTCGTAGTCGGCACCGCCGGAACAAGCTCAGCCGATTGGTCGCTCGTCGGGTCAGGCAGGCTGATCGAGAGCGCCGACGAGTCACCGGTCGTGTTCGGATGCGCTGTGGTCTGCGCCGCCGACCCCGAAATCAGCAGCCCGGCCACCACTACCAGCGATCCGGTGATCGGGCCGGATCTGCGCATGGTTCGGGCCGACAGCCACCACTTTCCGAGCTCTTCCTGAATTCCGAACACCGTGTGAAGCATGGCACGATGGACGGCACCCGGCGCTCCCCAGTCGATTGGGGAACTGGCCCGTCACGGGGTGACGATGGCGAAGTTCGGGTCCGGCTTGTCGAACAGATCCTTGAGTCTCTTCAGCGCCATGATGTCGCCCTCGACAGCGATGTCACCCTTCAGCACGGCCGCTTGAAAATCTTGACCGGCCAACAGAGTTCGCGCCAGCGCTCCCCTGGTCAGCGTGATCGTCGCGTCGGCGGCGGGTAAGCCGTCGTTCGGGCTGCGGTCGTAGTGGATGAGCACACCGTTGCGAAGTTCAGCACGGTGCAGGCGATCGTTGTCGTCGCGGAAGCGCCAGTCCGACGTGATGGTGGCGTCCCACGCCTGGGGGCCGTTGATGCGCAACGACATCGCGTCGAAAGCCTGGTCGACGGTGAGCGCCGCGAGCAGACCGGCCGACGAGCCCGAGGTCGGTGTGCCGAAGGGACCGTTGCGCAGTTCTGTGGCACCGCTCAGGTAGAAGTTGCGCCAGGTGGCGTTCTCCGAGCCGTAGGCGAGCTGCTCGAAGATGCCGGCCTGCAAGCGTTTCGCGGTGTTGTTCTGCGGGTCGGCGAAGATCACGTAGTTCGCCAGTTGCGTGGCCCAGCGGTAATCGCCTGCGTCATAGGCTTTTTGCGCCTTGTTCAGCACATCGACGGCACCACCCATCGCCTCGACATGCCGTTTGGCCGACTCGACCGGCGGATGTTCCCACAGATGGGCGGGATTGCCATCGAACCAACCCATGTACCGCTGGTAGATGGCTTTGACGTTGTGGCTCACCGAACCGTAGTAGCCGTGCGTGGACCAGGATTTCGTGATCGCGGGCGGCAGCTGCAGCATCTCGGCGATCTCGCTGCCGACGTAACCTTGGTTGAGCAGACGCAGCGTCTGATCATTCAAGTAGGCGTACATGTCTCGCTGAACAGACAGGAACTCGACGACCTTGTCGGTGCCCCAGATCGGCCAATGATGCGAGGAGAACACCAGATCCGCGTTCCGGGCGTACAGGTTGATCGATTCGGTCAGATATCTGGACCACACGTGCGGGTCGCGCACCAGCGCACCGCGCAAGGTCAGCAGGTTGTGCATGGTGTGCGTCGCGTTCTCGGCCATACACAGGATCCGGCGGTCCGGGAAATAGAAGTTCATTTCCGATGGCGCCTCGGTGCCCGGCGTCAGCTGGAACACCATCCGCACACCATCGATCGTCTCCTCCTGCCCCGTCCGGGTGATATCGCGCGTCGGTTCGAGCAAGGTGATCGTGCCGACCGAGGTGGTCTGCCCCAGCCCCGCCCCGATCTGCCCCTTCGGCCCGCGCGGCAGGGCGGCTCCGTACATGTACGCCGCACGCCGCGCCATCGCCGTCCCCGCGTAAATGTTCTCCGACACAGCATGTTCCAGGAATCCTGACGGTGCCAGCACCGGACAACGCCCCGCCGCCACGTCCTCCTTCGTCGTGACCCCGAGCGTGCCACCGAAGTGATCGACATGCGCATGGCTGTAGATCAGCCCGGTCACCGGCCGATCGCCACGATGTTTCCGATACAGCGCCAGCCCCGCGGCCGCCGTCTCCGTCGACACCAGCGGATCGATGACGACGACACCCGTATCACCTTCGACCAGCGTCATATTCGACAGATCCAGCCCGCGAATCTGATAGAAGCCCGGCGCGATCTCGTACAGTCCCTGCTTGACGGTCAGCTGCGATTGCCGCCACAAACTCGGATTCACCGACAGCGGACAGGGTTCCCGCAAGAAGCCGTAGGAGTCGTTGTCCCACACCACTTTCCCCGTGGCATCTTTGACGACTCCCGGTTCGAGCGAGGCGATCCATCCGCGATCGGCATCCGCGAAATCGGTGACATCGGAGAACGGCATCGCCCCCGCGATCGCCTTGTTCGCCGTGGCGATATGCCCGCTCGGCTCGACCGGCGTCGCCGACGGATTCAACTCCGCCGAATCCCCGCATCCACTCAACCCGGCCCCGGTCCCCGCCACCGCCAACGCGGCCGCCCCGACACCGAACACACCACGCCGGGAAACCCGCGCTACCGAGCCTTTCTCTTGCTCACCGTCCACGTTCGCGCTCCCATCTCAGACTCGCACGACAGATCGACCGCCGCCGGGCACGGCCGACCCTACCCACTATTGCAGTCAGACTGCAATAGTGGGATCATGTGATGGGATGAACCCCATGAGTGAGGCGATCCGACCGCGGCGGCGACGCAACCCTGAACAAACCCGTCGCGCCATCGTCGACGCCCTCCTGTCCCTCGTCATCGACAGCGAAACAGACCCCACCACCAAGAGCATCGCCACCCGGGCAGGCGTCTCCGAACGCAGCATCTTCGTGCACTTCCCCGGCCGCGACGACCTCCGCATCGCCGCCGTGGACCAGCAATCCGCCGACGTCGAAGCCCTCATCGAACACCCCGACCCAACCCTCCCCCTCGCCGAGCGCATCGACGCGGCGGTCCGCCAGGGTGCGGCGATCTTCGCACTCCAACGCAATCCCCGCGTCCTGGGCCTACTGGAATCCCAACGCATCCCAGCCATCGACCAACGAATGCGACTGACAGACAACCGAATCCGCGATGCCCTGGCCCAAACCTTCGCCCCCGAACTCCCGCACCACGACCCCCGACTCGACCTCCTCGAAGCCACCCTCGCCTGGCCCCTCCGCCACCACCTGATCGATCGCCGAGGCCGCTCCCCCGAGGCGGCCTCCGCCGCTATCCGACAAGCCGTCCAAGCCCTACTGACCCAGCCACATCAGCCCTGAACAACAGCGCCGATCAGTTGCGTGGACGGAGGTGGTGGCGGCAGGTAGGGTCTTGCCATTCTGATGAGGAGATCGGGCATGAAAATCGTTGGGTTGCTGGCTATTGGGGTTGCATTGGTGCTTTCCGGATGTAGTTCGTCGGGGGGTTCGGACGCGAAACCGAGTAGTCCTCCGTTGAATGCGGAGGTGCGCGGAAAGTCGTGCCAGAACTATCTGCCGGTGCTCAGCAAGCTGAAGGAAGTCAGCCAGGAGTCGGCGAATAAGACTGCGGAGGAGACGATTACGATGCTGCCGCAGTCGGCGCAGTGGTCCGCACTGAGCGAGGTAGACCGGCAATCGACGATCGCCGGAATCCGGGACGCAGCCACGGGGAAGTGCTAGCGCACGGCAGAAGCACGGTTCTCAATTTCGCGCACCGAGAATCGCATACGATTTACGGTGCGGGAAATCAGAAGGCGTGCGGCGGGTTAGTGGGAGCCGCCCTCACGGCCATGCGCGCGCCGGTGCAATGCCAGTTGGATTTCCAGTAGCAGGCGATCGGCAGGATCGGTGAGGTCTATGCGGAGGATCTCTTCGACCCGACGGATGCGGTAGCGCAACGTGTTCGGGTGGATCTGCAGGGCGGTGGCGGCGTTGCGGACGTCGCCGTGCTCGCGCAGATAGCTGTCGACGCTCTCGCGCAGATTCGCCGAATGCTTGCGGTCGTAGTCGGAGAGCGCGCGCAGCCGAGGGTCGTGCAACTCGGGCCGAGTACCGACGAGGTCGAGGATCTCGCCGAGCAGCACGGCGGTGCGCGAGTCGGCGAGGGTGGTGACCCGCCCGCGTGGATAGGTGGCGACGGTGCTGTCGAGCACGCGGTCGACCTCGCGCCGCGCGTCGGCGACACCGCTCAGGTCGGGCACCGGACAGGCGATGGCCGCCCGAAGTGCCAGCGCGCGTTTGGATTCGAGCTGCTCGACCAGTTGGCGCGTCCACGCGGTGACAGCATGCGCGGCCTTATAGCTGGGCAGCAGGACATAAACGCGGTCACCGAGCGTGGCCGTCACCGAGTCGTTCCGAAATGAGCTGGCACGCAAGCGAAGCATGTTGCCCAGCGCGGAAGGCTCAGTGGCGGGCGCGGTTTCGGTGGCGGTGAGCGCGAACCCGACCACGGCGGCCGGACCGGTCAGCGGCAGGTTCAGCGCACTGGCCACCGATGCGACATCGACCGAACCGCCCGCACCGAACAGTCGCTGCACCAGCAACGCCTCGGTGGACGGCGCATCGAGACTGCGCGAAATGAGCCGAGCCGCAATGGCCGACGCCCCGCGCAGGATCTCGGCGGCATCGGGTTTGAACGGCTGATCCCCCTGCTGCAACCAGATGGTGCCGAGCACCCGCGGCGCCCGCGCGGCACCGTCGGCGGGATGCCGGACGCTCACCGCGAGCCTGCGTTTGATGTTCAGCTCTTCGGCCGCCGGCACATCGATCACCTCGTCGGTGCGCCGCAACCGGTCGAACACCCCCCACTTGCGCAGCACCGCCAGGTACTCGCGCGGCCCCTCCCGGCCCAGGATCGACATCACCCGCATCTGGTCCGCCGCCTCGTCCGAGGCGGAATACGCCAGCACATGCGACTGCGGGTCCTCGATCGACACCATGCCACCCGCGTTCTGCGCCACGATCTGCGCCAAACCGAACAGGTCGATGTCCGCGGCAACAAGCCCACTATCAACAGCCACGACTACGCCTTTCGGCCAACTCGACAACACACTCATCCCATCTTTGTCCTTTTAGCCCATTTCCCGCGTACTTTTCCGGTGTTGACTTCGGCTCACCTCAGTTTCAGAGCGCTTGCGAGCCACGAATGTGCGAGGCCGCATTGCCACATCCAGCAGGAGGAACTATGGACGCCATCGTGTCCACACCGCGGCCGGTCAACGAGCCCGTCGGCACGTTCGCCCCCGGTAGTGCGGAACGTACACGGTTGCAGGCGAAACTGGCCGAGCTCGGCGCGACCCCGACCGAGGTGCACCACGTTATCGCGGGCGAGCACCGGCGCAGTTCGGGCAAGACGATCAAGGTCGTGCAACCGCACAAGCATGCCGCCGTGCTCGGCACCCTCACCACCGCGAAGCCCAGCGACGTGCAGGACGCGATCACCGCGGCCACCGACGCGGCCCCCGCGTGGCGCGCACTTTCGTTCGAGGACCGGGCCGCGGTGTTCCTGCGCGCCGCCGACCTGCTGGCCGGCCCGTGGCGCGAAACCATCGCCGCCGCAACCATGCTCGGCCAGTCGAAGACCGCGTACCAGGCCGAGATCGACAGCCCGTGCGAGCTGGTCGACTTCTGGCGCTTCAACGTGCATTTCGCGCGGCAGATCCTGGCCGACCAGCCGATCTCCTCCCCCGGCGTGTGGAACAAGGTCGAATACCGTCCGCTGGACGGCTTCGTCTACGCGATCACCCCGTTCAACTTCACCGCCATCGCGGGCAACCTGCCCACCGCACCCGCGCTGATGGGCAACACCGTGGTCTGGAAGCCCGCCATGACCCAGTCGGTCGCCGCGTACTGGACGATGAAGCTCCTCGAGGCGGCCGGTCTGCCGCCCGGTGTCATCAACCTGGTGAACGGCGCGGGCCCCAAGGTCTCCGACGTCGCGCTGGCGGATCCCCGCCTGGCCGGCATCCACTTCACCGGCTCCACCGCGACGTTCCAGCACCTGTGGCGCTCGGTCGCGGCGAACATCACCGACTACAACTCTTACCCGCGCCTGGTCGGCGAGACCGGCGGCAAGGACTTCGTCGTCGCGCACAGCTCGGCCGATCCGGAGGTGCTCACGACCGCGCTGATCCGCGGCGCGTTCGACTACCAGGGCCAGAAGTGCTCGGCCGCCTCGCGCGCGTTCATCCCGAAGTCGGTGTGGGCCAAGATGGGTCGCGAGTTCGTCGACAAGGTCGCCACGCTGAGCTACGGCGACGTCACCGACTTCAGCAACTACGGTGGCGCGCTGATCGACAAGCGCGCCTTCGACAAGAACGCCGAGGCCATCGCCCGCGCGAAGGCCACGCCGAGCCTGTCGATCGCCGCGGGCGGGCACGCCGACGACTCGGTCGGCTACTTCGTCGACCCGACCGTGCTGCTCGGCGAGGATCCGGCCGACGAGGCGTTCAGCACCGAGTACTTCGGCCCGATCCTGTCCGTGCACGTCTACGACGATTCGGCCCGCGGCTCCTTCGAGCAGACCCTCGACCTGGTCGACAAGGGCTCGCCGTACGCGCTGACCGGCGCGATCATCGCCGACGACCGCACCGCGATCGCCAAGGCGACCGAGGGCCTGCGTTTCGCCGCGGGCAACTTCTACATCAACGACAAGCCCACCGGCGCGGTCGTCGGCCAGCAGCCGTTCGGCGGGTCGCGCGCCTCCGGCACCAACGACAAGGCAGGCTCGCCCCAGAACCTGCTGCGCTGGACCTCCGCTCGCACCATCAAGGAAACGTTTGTCCCGGCGACCGATCACCATTACCCGCACCAGGAGCTCTGATGGCCTTCTCTGCTCTGCTGCGCCCGGCAATGCTGGCCGCGTCTCGCTCGCCGCGCATGGAACGCACTATCACCAAAATGCCGGCGACCAAGAAACTCGTCGACCGGTTTGTCGCCGGTGACTCCGCCGATCAGGCGGTGGCCGCGGTCGAGGCGCTGCTCGGCTCCGGCCGGTACGTCACCATCGACTACCTCGGCGAGGACACCACCGAGATCGAGCAGGCCCGCACCACCGTCACGCACTACCTGCACATGCTCTCCGCACTGGCCGACCTCGATGTCAGGGCAGAGACAGAATCCGTTCGGCCGCTGGAGGTTTCGCTCAAGCTGTCGGCGCTCGGCCAGTCGCTGCCGCAGGACGGGCACGCGATCGCGCTCGAGCACGCGCACCGGATCTGCGCGGCGGCGGCCGAGGCGGGCGTGTGGGTGAACATCGACGCCGAAGACCACACGACCACCGACTCCACCCTGGGCATCGTGCGCGAACTGCGCCGCGACTTCCCGAGCCTCGGCACCGTGTTGCAGGCGTACCTGCGGCGCACCGAGGGCGACTGCCGGGACCTGTCGGGCTACGGGTCACGCATCCGGTTGTGCAAGGGCGCCTACAAGGAACCGGCCTCGGTCGCGTTCCAGAGTCGTACCGAGGTCGACTCGTCGTATCTGCGCTGCCTGCGCGTCCTGATGCTCGGCGACGGCTACCCGATGGTCGCGACGCACGATCCGGCGCTCATCGAGGCCGCGCAGCGGTGTGTCGAGACGACGCACCGTAAGCCGGACGAGTTCGAGTTCCAGATGCTGTACGGCATCCGCGACACCGAGCAGCGCAGGCTGGTCGAGGAGCGGAACCATCTGCGGGTCTACGTGCCCTACGGCGACCAGTGGTACGGCTACTTCATGCGCAGGCTGGCCGAGCGTCCGGCCAATGTCGCGTTTTTCCTGCGCTCACTGAAGCCGGGTAGCCAGCGGTGACGGACGGCGGCCGCACCGCATAGCGCGCGGCCGCCCGTCCGGTTGGCCAAGCACGCTGAACAATATTTGGCCAACTCGCCGATCACAGTCGTGCTGTGGTCGTATTTAGTAACCACAGCTCGAAGTGTGATCTGCGTTACGCATTGTCGCGTGGCGCGGAGGACGAAAGGAACAACATGTCCATCGCGGAGTTGCGCGGCCAAATGCTGCGCCGCAAACCCATGGGGCAGGTCGATGACGAGGGCCCTGCCGATGAACAGCTGTCGCGGTCGCTCGGCCTGTGGCAGCTGACGGCGATCGGCGTCGGTGGCATCATCGGCGCGGGCATCTTCACGCTCGCCGGCGCGGTCGCGCACTCCGTCACCGGTCCTTCGGTGCTGATCTCGTTCCTGATCGCCGGTGTCGCCAGCGCCGCGGCGGCGCTCTGCTACGCCGAGTTCGCCGGGATGGTGCCGAAGGCCGGTTCGGCCTACACCTACGGGTACGTCTCGCTGGGCGAGATCGCGGGCTGGTTCATCGGCTGGGATCTGCTGCTGGAGTACATCGCGGTGGCGGCGGTGGTCGCGATCGGCGTATCCGGCTACTTCCGCTTCCTGCTCGGTCAGGTGGATATCACGCTGCCGGACTGGATGATGGGCGCGCACGGCACCGGAAACGGCCACGTGGTGGACGTTTTCGCGATGCTGTTCTGTCTCGGCACGGCGTGGCTGCTCTCCCGCGGCATCAAGAGCGTCGGCCGGTTCGAGACCGTCGCGGTGGGCATCAAGGTGGCACTGGTGGTGCTGATCGTGGTGCTCGGCGTGTTCCACATCGACAGCTCGAATTACACGCCGTACTTCCCGTTCGGCCAGGGCGCGGTGTGGACCGGCGCGGCCACCGTGTTCTTCGCGGTGTTCGGTTACGACGCGATGAGCACGGCTGCCGAGGAGTCGACCGACGGCAAGAAGCATCTGCCCAAGGCCATCCTCTACTCGCTGGCCATCGCGATGGTGCTATACGTGCTGGCGACGCTGGTGCTGACCGGCATGCAGAAGTACACCGAGATCAGCCCGACCAGCGGCTTCTCCACCGCGTTCGAATCCGTTGGCATGCCTGGCATCGCGAACATCATCGCGATCGGCGCGATCGTCGGCATCGTGACCGTGGTGCTCACCTTCATGCTCGGCGTGACGCGCGTCTGGTATGCGATGAGCCGCGACGGGCTGCTGCCGGAGTGGTTCGCCAAGACGCATCCGGTGCGCAAGGTGCCGACCAGGGTGACCTGGATCGTCGGCATCGGCGCCGCGGTGATGGCGGGTCTGCTGGATATCACCGTGGTCGCCGAGCTGACCAATATCGGCATCCTGATGGCCTTCATCGTCGTGTCGGTGGCCGTGATCGTGTTGCGGCGCACCAGGCCCGACGAGCCGCGCGAGTTCAGGCTGCCGTTCATGCCGGTGGTTCCGCTGATCGGCATCGGCTTCTCGCTGTACCTGATCTGGTCGCTGCCGTGGCAGACCTGGGTGCGGTTCCTGGTCTGGCTGGTGGTCGGGTTGGTCGTGTACTTCACCTACTCGCGCACGCATTCCAAGCTGGAGCGCACGGGTTCGGCGGATACCGCCGAGGTCGCCTGAGGAATTCCGAGGGGCACTGACGCCAGTCCCTCGGGCCGGTTGGGTGGGTTGGCCGAATGGCCGACCCACCCAGCCTTGTTTCCGGGCAGAAAGTGATACTCGGCTGGCATCAGTCGATATCGAAAGGGTGTTGGACAGGCATCAGTCCAGCGCCTTAGCCTTCTGACACGTCACACGGAGAGTGATCCACCCCACACTCGCCGCTGGACACAGGAGGACTGATGGTTCGAATTCTGATCACCGGTGCGGGCGGCGGCATCGGCACACTGATGCGGCCGCGACTACGTCGCCCCGATCGCATCTTGCGCTTACTGGATCTGACCGAACTCCCCGCTCCCACAACCGATGAGCAGGTCGAGATCGTCACCGGGTCACTCACCGACGCTGACACCATGGCGGCGGCCTGCCGGGATGTCGCTGCGATCATCCATCTCGGCGGGATCAGTCGCGAGGACAGCTGGGAGCGGGTGCTCGCGGCGAATATCGATGGGACACATACGGTTCTGGAGGCCGCCCGGCAGGCAGGCATCTCGCGGGTCGTGCTGGCGTCGAGCAATCACGCAGTGGGATACCGAGCGGTCGGCGAGGCCGGACCGGATGGCATTGCGGGCGAAGCACCCTCGCGGCCGGATACCTACTACGGGTTCAGCAAAGCGGCGATCGAATCGCTGGGCAGTCTCTATCACTCCAGGTTCGGCATGGACGTGATCTGCATCCGGATCGGGTCGTGCTTCGAGCGGCCGAATGATGTTCGCGGACTGTCGATGTGGCTGTCGCCCGACGACGGCGCGCGATTGTTCGAGGCGTGCCTGAGCGCGGAAAGTCCCGGCTTCAAGGTGATTTGGGGCGTGTCGAAGAATACTCGCGCGGTCGTGTCATTACAGGAGGCCGAGGCGCTCGGCTACCGCAGTCTGGACGATGCCGAGAAATTCGCGGCGGATATCCCCGGCGGCGTGGCGCCGGCATTCATCGGCGGCGCATTTCTCGACACTCCGCTCGGCACACCGAATCCGCTCTGACAGCGGAGCTCTCTGCTGTGGCACCGGTACTCGAAACGCATAGCGCGATACCGAGTTCGCATCACGTTTCCCCGTAATACCGCCCGCTCAGCGTGTGACGCTGAGGGCACTTGCTCGACCGCGAAAGAAGCGCAGCACAATGCCAGATAAATCCACGGTGCAGGCCCGGAAATCGGCCCTCGGCACCAATGTTCATTTCCTCTATTTCTTCGGCGCGCTCGGCGGCATCCTGTTCGGCTACGACCTCGGTGTCATCTCCGGAGTGCTGTTGTTCATCAAGGACGCCTGGGAGCTGACCTCGGTGACCAAGGGCGTGATCGGCGGCTGCCTGGCCGCGGGCGCGATCATCGGCGCAGCCATCGCGGGCCGGATCACCGATCGGCTCGGCAGACGGCGCACCATCATGATCGCCGCGGTGGTGTTCGGTATCGGCGCGCTGGGCTGCGCGGCGGCGCCGAATGTGACGGTGCTGGTGATCGCCCGGTTCATCACCGGAATCGCGGTCGGTTGTTCCTCCGCGACCGTGCCGACGTATCTGTCGGAGCTGGCGCCGACCAGGGCGCGGGGCGCGCTGTCGACCTTGAACCAATTGATGATCGTGTCCGGCATTCTCATCGCGTACATCGTCGACTGGGCGTTGTCCGGATCGGGGAACTGGCGCTTGATGTTCGGTCTCGCCGCGATTCCCGCCGTGGTGCTGTTCGTCGGCCTGACGGTGCTGCCGGAAACCCCGCGCTGGCTGGTGAAGGCGGGCCGCGAGGACGAGGCGCGTGCCGTGCTGGCGGGCACCCACCGGTCGAACGAGATCGACGCCGAACTCAACAGCATCCGCGCGGTCAACCAGTTGGACGTGCAGCAGAAGGGCCGCCTGCGCGACCTGTGGGCGCCGTGGGCCAGGCCCGCGCTGGTCGTCGCGCTCATTCTCGCTGTCGGCCAGCAGTTCTCCGGCGTGAACGCGGTAAACCTCTACGCGCCAACGATGTTCACCGATCTCGGCTTCGGCAACTCGACCTCGCTGCTGGCGGCCATCGTGCTTGGCGTGGTGAAGGTGGCGTTCACCGCGTGGGTGATCTTCGTGGTCGACCGGTGGGGTCGTAAACCGCTGTTGCTGCTCGGGAATGTCTGTATGGCGTTGTCGCTGTTCCTGCTCGGCGTCATCGTGCTGACCGTGGACAATCACACGGTCACCGGGCTGACCACGCTGATCCTGCTCAACGTCTACCTGGCCGGTTACGAACTCGGCTGGGGTGCGGTGGTCTGGGTGATGATGGCCGAGGTCTTCCCGCTGCGCGTGCGCGGCGTCGGTATGGGTGTCGGCAGCGTGGTGTTGTGGAGTTCGACCTTCGCCATCACCTTCCTGTTCCCGGTGATGAACGACCATCTCGGCCTGGCCAAGTCGGCCTGGTGCTTCGCCGGTGTCAGCGTGGTGTTGTTCGTGCTGGTGCAGCGGTTCGTGCCGGAGACCAATGGGCGCAGCCTGGAGCAGATCGAGCTCGATCTGCGGGCCAGGGTCGGCGGGCGCGCCACGGAACAGGCGTGATTCGGGTGCACACGGCCGAGATGTCCAGCGTTGTCTATGTATCCAATGCCGACAGTCGCGAGATCTCGGTGCTGCGGCTCGACGCCACCGGCGTGCTCACGCCGGTGGGGTCGGTCCCGGTGGACGGGACGGTGATGCCATTGGCGATCAGCCCGGACCGCCGGTTTCTCTACGCCGGACTGCGCTCGGAACCGTTCTCGGTCACGGCTTTTGCCATCGACCCGGCGACGGGCTGGCCGACACTGCTGTCCACCACGCCACTGCCGGACAATATGGCCTACCTCGCCACCGACCGGTCCGGGCGGTTCCTGCTCAGCGCTTCCTACGGCGGCGACAAGATCGCGGTCAATCCGATCTCATCGAACGGCACGGTGGCGGCACAACCGTCCGAGGTCATCGGCACTGCGCCGCACGCGCATTCGATCGTCGCCGATCCGTCCAATCGCCAGGTGTTCGTTGCGGTGCTCGGCGGGGACCACATCCTGCAGTATCGGTTCGACGCCGCCTCGGGCAGGCTGATGCCTCACCACCCCGCGGCTGTCGGAACCGAACTCGGTGCGGGACCACGACATATCGTCTTCCACCCGAGCGGCCGCATCGCCTTCGCGACGAACGAGCTGGACGGAACGCTCAGCAGCTACCTGTTCGATCCACCGACCGGCACACTCACCCCGATGTCTTCGATATCTGTACTGCCAGAGGGCTTTTCCGGCAGTCCATGGACCTCGGACGTGCACGTCACGCCGGACGGCCGCTATGTCTATGTGTCCGAACGAACTTCGGACACCCTCGCCGGATTCCGCGTCGACGGCACACCCGGCGCGCTCGAACTTCTCGGGCACACCCCCACCGAGACCCAGCCACGCGGCTTCGCCATCGATCCGCACGGCCGCTTCCTGGTGGCGGCGGGCCAGAAGTCCCACGCGATCACGAGCTACGCCATCGACCACGACACCGGCGCGCTCACGGCACTGCGGCGGGTCCCGGTCGGCCGCAACCCCAACTGGGTCGAGATCATCGACCTGCCCGCCGCATGACCCGGCATGTCGATGACGCCCGCCCGTGGCTGCGCGATTACCCGCATCATCGCCCCGAGGCGGGCAGGCTGGCAGCCATGGTCTCACTGGAACAGGTGCGCGGGTTCGTCATGGTCGCCGACGAGGGCAGCTTCCGCCGCGCGGCGGAGCGGCTCCGGATGACCCAACCGCCGTTGAGCAGGCAGATCCAGAAGCTCGAGCGTGATATCGGGGTCGAGCTGTTCGACCGCAGCCAGCGGCAGGCGCAGCTGACCCCGGCGGGCGAGGTGTTCCTGATCGAGGCGCGCAGGCTGCTCGCGCTCGCCGAGGGCGCGCCGGGCACCGCGCGGCTGGTCGCGGCGGGCGGCGCGGGCACGGTGCGGATCGGCTTCACCGCGGCGTCCGGTTTCGGCTTCCTCGGCCGGTTCCTCAATCATATCGAACAGGGCCTGCCCGGTGTCGAGGTGGTGCTGCGCGAGATGGTCAGCTCGGATCAGTTCGAGAACCTGCGCAGCGGCAAGCTGGACCTGGCGCTGGCCCGGCCGCCGTTCGATCGCACCGAATTCGACTGTGAGCTGGTGCATTCCGAACGACTCATGCTCGCCCTGCCCGACGCGCATCGGCTCGCCGCCGACGGCCCGATCGCGGTCGAGGAGCTCGGCGGCGAAACGCTGCTGGTGTACGCGCCGGGACCGGCCCGCTATTTCGCCGATCTGGTCGCGGGAATCCTTGCGGCCGTGCCCTATACGTCGACGCACGAGCTGACCCAGGTGCACACCATGCTGGCGCTGGTCGCCGCCGGCCGTGGCCTGGCACTGGTGCCGGAGACGGCCAGTCATCTCCATCCCGATGGCGTGCGGTTCCGGCCGCTGGACAGCGTCGACGATCCGGTTGTCCTGTACGCGGTGTGGCGGCGCACCTGCGCGAACCCGGCGTTGCCGCGGGTCGTGCGGTTACTCGACTCGCTACCTCCCGCTCAGTGAAAGGCATCCGCTCAGTGAAAGGAACAGAATGTCCCATCTATCCGCTGAAGAACTAGGGCCCGCACTGGGCCGAGGGCTGTTGTCGTTCCCCGTTACGCATTTCGACGCGGACCTCGCGTTCGACGAGGCCGCGTATCGCAAGCACATCGCCTGGCTCGCGCAATACGACGTCGCCGGATTGTTCGCCGCGGGCGGCACCGGCGAGGGTTTCTCACTGACGCCGTCCGAGATCGATCAGGTGGTGCGGGCGGCGGTCTCCGAGACCGGCGGCCGAGTACCTGTCATCGCGCCCGCCACCGCGGGCACAGCAGCCGCCGTCGAGCAGGCCCGAGCGGCGGAAGTGGCCGGGGCCGAGGGCATTCTGCTGCTGCCGCCGTATCTGACCGAGGCAGGCCCGGAAGGCCTGATCGAACATGTCGCCACGATCTGCGCGGCCACCTCGCTCGGCGTCATCTTCTACAGCCGCGCCAACGCCACCTGCAACGACGTGACCTTGGCGCGAATGGCCGAGCGCTGCCCGAACCTGGTCGGCTTCAAGGACGGTGTCGGCAATATCGAGACGATGACCCGGATCTACGCGCGGCTCGGCGACCGGCTCACCTACATCGGCGGGCTGCCGACCGCGGAGACCTTCGCCCTTCCATACACCGAAATGGGCGTCACCACTTACTCTTCCGCGATCTTCAACTTCATGCCCGAGTTCGCGCTGGCATTCTACCGCGCCGTGCGGGCACGGGACCGGGACACGGTCTATCAGCACCTGCGCGAGTTCGTGATCCCCTATCTCGACATCCGCGATCGGCGGCCTGGTTACGCGGTCTCCATCATCAAGGCCGGGCTGACGGCGATCGGCCGTCCGGCCGGTCCGGTGCGACCGCCGCTGACCAACCTCACCGAGGACGAACGCGCCGAACTCGGCACGTTGATCCGGACCGTCACCGGAGCGGACGCGGCATGACCGGCGCGGCAACGCTGGACACCATCACCGGAGTCACCCTCTCCTCGGTCACGCTTCCCCTGCCGACCGGAATCAGCGACGCCAAAGTGCTGACCGGTCGACAACAGCCGATGACCGAGGTGGCGGTGCTGTTCGCCGAGATCACCGCCGCATCCGGGTTGGTCGGCCTCGGCATCAGCTACTCGAAAAGAGCAGGCGGCCCTGCGCAATTCGCGCACGCCCGTGAGCTCGCCCCCGTGCTGCTCGGCGCGGATCCCAGCGACATCGCCAAGATGTGGGACAAGCTCATGTGGGCGGGTGCGTCGGTCGGTCGCAGCGGGCTCGCGGTGCAGGCGATCGCGGCCTTCGATATCGCGCTATGGGATTTGAAGGCCAAGCGTGCCGGGCTGCCATTGGCCAAACTACTGGGTGCCCACCGGGATTCGGTGCGCTGCTACAACACCTCCGGCGGATTCCTGCACGCGCCGATCGAGGAGGTGCTCGAACGGGCGACGGAGGCCCTGGCCGGCGGGATCGGCGGCATCAAACTCAAAGTGGGACATCCGGACAGCGCCGTCGACCTGGCGCGGGTCACGGCGGTGCGGGAGAAGCTCGGCGACCGGGTGCCGTTGATGGTCGACGCCAACCAGCAGTGGGATCGGGCGACCGCGCGCCGGATGTGCCGGGCGTTCGAACCATTCGGGTTGGTGTGGATCGAAGAACCCTTGGACGCCTACGATTTCGACGGCCACGCCCGGCTCGCGTCGGCCTTCGACACTCCGATCGCGACGGGCGAGATGCTGACCAGCGCGGCCGAGCACGCCCAGCTCATCCGGGCGGGCGGGGCAGGCGTCGTGCAGCCCGACGCGCCACGGATCGGCGGCATCACCCCGTTCCTGCGGGTGCTGGCCATGGCCGACAGCGAAAACCTGCAACTGGCCCCGCATTTCGTGATGGAAGTGCACGTCCACCTCGCCGCGTCGTACGCACGCGAGCCCTGGGTCGAGCACTTCGAATGGTTCGATCCGCTCTTCGACGAGCGCCTCGAGATCGCCGACGGACGAATGCACCTGTCGGCCCGTCCCGGCCTCGGCGTCACGCTCAGCGACCGAGCCCGCGCCTGGACCGTCGCCGAATACTCGGCCCGCGCCTGATCTTTCGGAGGAATCATGGACACCGACCCGAACAACCTAGCCCGAATCATCGACGCGGCAGCGGAATCCGCCGTCGCGCTCGCCGACGCCACCCCGGCCGACCGCGCGCGCTGGCTCGCACACGCCGCGGACGCGATCGATGCGGCGGCCGACGAGCTGGTCCCACTCGCCGCCACGGAAACACATCTCCCGGAAAACCCGCGCCTGCGTGGCGAATTGGCGCGCACCACCTTTCAGCTGCGCCTGTTCGCCGAGGTGCTGGCCGATGGCGAGTTCCTGCGCGCGACTGTCGACCACGCCGACCCGCAGTGGCCGATGGGCCCGCGACCGGATATCCGCCGCAGCGTCGTGCCGATCGGTCCGACGCTGGTGTTTGCCGCGAGTAACTTCCCGTTCGCGTTCAGCGTCGCGGGCGGCGACACCGCCTCCGCACTGGCCGCAGGCTGCCCGGTCGTACTCAAGGCGCACCCCGGGCACCCACGGTTATCAGCGCGCACCGGAGCAATCGTCCGCGAAGCACTGATCGAGGCAGGCGCGCCGCACGGCATCTTCGAGGTCATCCACGGCATCGACGCCGGCACCACCGCACTGCGCCACCCTGCCATTGCCGCAGCAGCATTCACCGGGTCGGTGCCGGGCGGACGGGCCCTGTTCGACGTAGCGACCGCCCGTCCCCGGCCGATCCCGTTCTACGGCGAACTCGGCAGCGTCAACCCGGTCGTCGTCCTGCCGGAAGCCGTCCGCGCGCGCAGCCGCCAGATCGTGGCGGGTTTCCTCGGCTCGTTCACCCTCGGCGCCGGACAGTTCTGCACCAAACCCGGCCTGCTGCTGCTTCCCGCAGGCCATGGTCTCACCGACGCACTCCGCACCGCCGTTCGCGACGCACCCGGGCAACGGCTGCTCAATGACCGCATCGCCGACGGTTTCCGAGCGCGAGTCACGAACCTGCGCGAACACCCCACTGTCACAGCGCTTTCCCTGCCTGACATCGAGGCCGACCTGCTGGCACCGACGTTGTTGCAGGTGTCCGCCGCCGACTTCCTCGCCGGAGCAGAGCTGCTCCACCAGGAATGCTTCGGTCCCGCCGCACTGATCGTCGAGTACGCGAATTCCGCTGAGCTACAAACACTTCTCGTAGCGCTCGAACCAGGTCTGACCGCCACGGTTTTCGCAGAGGACAGCGAGATCGAGGCGGTCCGCCCGCTATTGCCCGCGCTCACCGCGCTCGCCGGACGCCTGATCTGGAACGACTGGCCGACCGGCGTAACAGTCACCTGGGCCCAACAACACGGCGGCCCCTACCCCGCCACCACCGCGCCCACCACGACCTCGGTCGGCACCGCCGCCATCGACCGGTTCCTGCGCCCCGTCGCCTGGCAGGGCTTCCCCGACAGCCTGCTCCCGCCCGCCCTACGCGAGGGCAACCCGTGGCACCTCCCCCGCCGCATCGACGGAAAGCGTGACTGACCATGTCCCCTGTCATCACCGACGTCCGCCTCACCCCGATCCTCATCGCCGACGCGCCACTGCTCAATGTCGGTGGCGTACACCAGCCGTACACGCCACGACTGATCGTGGAGATCGAAACCGACAGCGGCACGGTAGGTCTCGGCGAAACCTACGGCGACCACCAATACCTATCCCGCGCAACGGAACTAGCACAGCACCTGGTCGGCATGCCGGTCTCCGCCATCAATGCGATCCGCTTGCTCGGCGCGGGCGACACCCGCCTACTCGACGACAACCCCGTCGCGGGCGGCCTGCGCGGCACGCTGACCACCGACAAGGTCCGCCTCAGCGTGATCTCCGCCTTCGAGACCGCGGCACTCGACGCGTACGGCCACGAGCTCGGCCTGCCCGTGCACGCCTTGCTCGGCGACAAGGTACGAGACCACGTCGACTACTCCGGCTATCTGTTCTACAAGTGGGCCGAACACCCCACACCGGACACCCCGATCGACGAGTGGGGCGAGGCACTCGACCCCGACGGCGTCGTCCACCTCGCCGAAAAGTTCAGCGCCCGCGGCGGATTCCGCTCCTTCAAGCTGAAGGGCGGCGTGTTCCCGCCCGAGGAAGAGGTCGCCGCGATCACCGCGCTCGCCAAGACCTTCCCCGAACACCCACTGCGCCTCGACCCCAACGGCGGCTGGTCCCTGACCACCGCGACAACCGTCGCCGAACAACTCACCGGCATCGTGGAATACCTCGAAGACCCCACCGCCCGCGTCGACGACATGGCCGAACTGCACCGCCGCACCGGAATGCCGTTGGCCACCAACATGATCGTCACCGCCATCGACGAAATCCGCCCCGCCTTCGACGCGAACGCCGTCCAGGTCGTGCTGTCCGACCACCACTTCTGGGGCGGCCTGCACGCCACCCGCGACCTCGCCGCGATCTGCCACGCCTACGGCAAGGGCATCTCGATGCATTCCAACACCCACCTCGGCATCAGCCTCGCCGCGATGACCCAGGTCGCCGCCACCGTCGCCCACCTCGACTACGCCTGCGACACCCACTATCCGTGGCAGGCCGAGGACGTCATCACCGCGCCGTTCACCTTCGCCGACGGTGCCATCGAGGTCACCGACACCCCCGGCCTCGGCGTCGAGCTCGATCGGGACGCGCTGGCCCGGCTACACGAACGCTGGCAGTCCATGCCCACCTTCCGCGATCGCGACGACGTCGCCGCCATGCGCGCCGCCGATCTCGAATACCGCCCACCCAGTTCGCCGAAATACTGAACTCCTTGTGATCCGCATCCGTACTCATTGCGAAATGGTCATACGGCTATCTACTGTCGGGTCTTCGGCCCGACGGTTCAGTCGTGCTGGTCACGCAGCGCTGTGTGGCCGAGAGGAGCGGTAGATGGATCTCCAGGACGTCGTAGCGGCGGGCGTGCTCGAGCAGCGAGAGCTGCTCGAACAAGGAGTCCTGTCTTCGCAGGAACTGGTCGCCGCCACGCTGACCGGCATCGACGCGGCCGCTGACCTCAATGCGTTCACTCAGGTGCGCCACGAGCAGGCCAGGGCCGAGGCCGTCGAACGGGACCGCGAGCGTGCCGCAGGCGGCGTCGGCCCGCTGCACGGCATCCCGATCGCGATCAAGGACGAGATCGACGTCGCCGGTCTGGTCACCACCTTCGGCACCCGGGCCAACTCGACGCCCGCCAAGGCCGACGCCGAGGTCGTGCGCCGGCTGCGGGCCGCGGGTGCCGTGATCGTCGGCAAGACCACGATGCCCGAATTCGGGCAGTGGCCGT
This sequence comes from Nocardia sp. NPDC060255, assembly GCF_042727395.1. Taxonomy (NCBI): domain Bacteria; kingdom Bacillati; phylum Actinomycetota; class Actinomycetes; order Mycobacteriales; family Nocardiaceae; genus Nocardia; species Nocardia sp. NPDC060255. The sequence goes on from NZ_JBHXAU010000002.1 coordinate 301,669, forward strand.
TCACCGAGTCGAGCACCTACGGCGTGACCCGCAACCCCTGGGATCGGAACCACACGACCGGCGGTTCCAGCGGTGGCTCGGCGGCGGCGGTGGCGGCGGGCCTGGTCCCGGTCGCCATCGGCAGCGACGGTGGCGGCTCGATCCGGATTCCCTCGGCCTGCTGTGGACTGTTCGGCCTCAAGCCGCAGCGCGGGCGGGTGCCGGTCGCGCCGTTCGAGCATCTCTGGTGGTCGCTCGGGGTCACCGGGCCGTTGACGCGCGGCGTGCTGGACTCCGCAGTCGTGTACGACGTGATCCGCGGCAACACCCCCGATGACCGGTTCACCGCACCGGAGCCGGTGATGTCGTTCGAACAGGCCGCGCGGCAATCCAGCACCGGCCTGCGCATCGGCTACAGCACGAAATCGCCCAACGCACTGGCGAAACCGGATCCCGAGCACGTGCGCGCGGTGCACGACACCGCGAAACTGCTTGCCGACCTCGGCCATTCGGTGTTCGAGGTGGACCCGAACTACCCGGAATCACTGCAGGCCTTCTTTCCCCAGTTCTTCGGCGGCGTGCGCGACGAAGCTGATCATGTCGAGCATCCGGATCGCCTCGAACGCCGCACCCGCCAGACCGTCACGATGGGCACCTGGGCCCGGCGTCCGGTCGTCGAATGGGCCATCCGGCAGGGTGAAGCGTTGGCGCGCAAGGTCGATCGGGTTTTCGTCGACTGCGACCTGCTGCTCACCCCCACCCTCGCGGGCCGACCGCCGCGCATCGGCGCGCTCGATGGCGCGAGCACCGTTCGCGCCCAGCTCCGGTCCATTCCACTGGTGGCCTATACAACGCTGTGGAACGTGACCGGCCACCCGGCGGCGTCGCTGCCCGCGGGCGTCGGCGCGGACGGCCTGCCGCTCGCGGTTCAGCTGATCGGCCCGAGCAACGGCGAAACGACCATCCTCACGGTCGCGGCGCAACTGGAACAGGCCAGACCGCACGCCCGACCAGTGGTCTGAGACCAGGCGCGACGCTACAGTGGCCGATGTGACCGAATTGGACGATATCGCACCACGTTTCGTGGAGTTGGCGCACGGCATTGTCTGGTCCACCGTGTCGACGACCGATCCGGCGGGGCGCCCGCGCAGCCGCATCCTGCATCCGATCTGGCAGTGGGACGGGCAGGAGCTGACCGGGTGGATCGTCACCGGTAAGACTCGGCCCAAGGCGGCGCAGCTGGCACACAGTCCGTATGTGGCCTGCAACTACTGGGCGCCGACGCAAGACACGTGCCTCGCGGAATGCGCGGCCGAATGGGTCGACGACCCCGAGACGAAGACCACGGTGTGGGAACTTTTCCGGAGCACACCCGCACCGCTCGGCTACGACCCCGCCAGCCTCGGCATCCCCGGCTGGACCGGACCGGACTCGCCGCACGTCAGCGTGCTGCGGCTGCGTCCGTGGCGGCTGCGCGTGCTGCCGGGCGCAAACATCCGCAATGGGCTGCCTGCCACCTCGTGGCGCGCATAACAATAGCGAAACCCCCGTTCGGCGAATATCATTCATAAATAAGGCGGATTTACGAACAAGATTCTGTACGGTCGAGGTATGCGTAAGAGTGATTCACCCGGCGGCTCGACCCCTCCCGTGTCGCCGATCCACCCGCCGGCCGGCGTACCGATCGATGATATCGACCGAATCCTGCTCGACCAGCTCGCGCGGGACGGCCGGATGACGAACAACGCGCTCGCCGCCGCGGCGGGGATCGCGCCGTCCACCTGCCTCGGACGGGTGCGCGCACTGGTGGAACGCGGCGTGATTCGCGGGTTCCACGCCGATATCGATCCGGCCGCGCTCGGCCGGAGCCTGCAGGCCATGATCGCGGTGCGGTTGCGGGCCAGCGCACGCCAGCACCTGGCCGAATTCGGCGAGCAGATGTCGGAATTCGAGGAGGTGCTCAACGTGTACTTCATCGCGGGCGCCGACGACTACCTGATCCACGTGGCCACCTCGCACACCGACGAGCTGCGCCGCTTCGTGCTGAACAACCTGAGCGAGCATCCGGCGGTCGCCTCGACCGAGACGATCCTCATCTTCGAGCACATGCGGCCGCGGACGAATCCCACTACGTGACAAAGGCGGCCGACCCACGTGGGTCGGCCGCCTTTGCGAAACGTGTTACGCGGCCAGGCTTTCGGCCACGTAACCGTGCGCGGCCGCGACGGAAGCGGACAGCAGCACACCACCATGCGTACTGAGACCGTCCGCCAGGCCCTGGTCCTTGGCCACCGCCTCGCGCCAGCCGTGCTGGGCCAGCGAGACCACGTACGGCAGTGTGGCATTGGTGAGCGCGACGGTCGAGGTGTAAGGCACCGCGCCGGGCATGTTGGCGACGCAGTAGAACACCGACTCGTGCACCCGGTAGGTCGGGTCGGCGTGCGTGGTCGGCCGCGAATCGGCGAAGCAGCCGCCCTGGTCGATCGCGATATCGACCAGCACCGAACCCGGCTTCATCTGCGCGACAAGGTCATTGGAGACCAGCGTGGGCGCCTTCGCGCCGGGCACCAGCACCGCGCCGATCACCAGATCCGCTTCGCGCACGGCCTTTTCGACCTCGAGCCGGTTGGACATGATGGTGCGCACCTGACCCTTGTACTGCGCGTCGATCTCGCGCAGGCGGGCGATGTTCAGGTCGAGCACGGTCACCTCGGCGCGCATGCCGTGCGCGATGGCGATCGAGTTGCCGCCTGCGACACCGGCGCCGATCACGACCACGTTGGCGGGCGGGGTGCCGGGCACGCCGCCCATCAGCACGCCGCGGCCGCCGCCGTTGCGCATCAGGTGGTAGGCGCCGGCCTGCGGGGCCAGCCGGCCCGCGACCTCGCTCATCGGGGCCAGCAGCGGCAGCGAGCCGTCGCGGCCGGTGACCGTCTCGTAGGCGATCGAGGTGATGCCGGAGCTCAGCAGCGCGTCCGTGCACTCCTTGGACGCGGCGAGGTGCAGGTAGGTGAACAGCACCTGGCCCTCGCGCATGCGTGAATACTCCTCGGCGACCGGCTCTTTCACCTTGAGCACCAGTTCGGCGGTGCCCCAGACCTCGTCGGCGGTGTTCAGCACCCGCGCGCCCGCGACGGTGTATGCCTCGTCCTCGAACGCCGAGCCACGACCGGCACCGGACTCGATGTACACCTCGTGCCCGCGCGACACGAGCTCGTGCACACCGGCCGGGGTAATCGCGACCCGGTACTCGTGGTTCTTGACCTCGCGGGGGACCCCGATCTTCACCTGCGCTCCTGAATGTCGATGGATGTCGATAGTCGATCCGCATAATATGGACCGTTACTGCTAAAAGTATGAATATCCTGCGTGATCAGGTCTATATCTATGAAGATAATTCTTCAGATTGTAGATACAGTCGCCGAATCATCGGATCAGAGCCAGCTTGGATGCCCTCGCCCGCAAGATGTTCGACCGAGAAGCCTGGCGGTAACAAACCTCACAGTCGGTCGGCCGCCGATCGTGCCTAAGATACAACTTGTGTCTAAGACGTATTCATCAGCTGAGCAGGCCTATCGCGAGGTCAAGGAACGCATCCTGACCGGCACCTTGGCCGGTGGCGAGCTGATCAGCGAGGGCGAGATCGCCGCCGACCTCGGCACGTCGCGGACGCCGGTGCGCGAGGCGTTCCTGCGGCTGGAGACCGAAGGGTGGATGAAGCTCTACCCGAAGCGAGGCGCGCTGGTGGTACCGATCCCGCCGGACGAGGCCGAGCATGTCGCCTACGCCCGCTATGTGGTCGAGGCGGCCGCGGTGCGCGCGCTGGCCACGACCGATCGCACGGCGCTGACGTCGCTGTTCCGTTCGTCGCTCGACCGGCAGCGCGAGCTGGCCGCGGCCGGGGATCTCGACCAGTTCGCACTGGTGGACACCGACTTCCATCGCTCGTACGTGATCGCGGCGGGCAATCCGCTGCTGGCCGCCTTCTACGACTCGCTGCGCGAGCGGCAGCGGCGGATGAACAGCGTCGCGCTGCGCCGCGGCCCGATCGACATCGACCGGATCATCGAGCAGCACGCCCACCTGGCCGGGCTGATCGAAGCGGGCGAGGTGGACCGCTTCAGCACCGCCTTGGCCGAGCACCTCGCCGGCGTGCACCAACTAGAACTACGCGGACTGTGATGGCGACGCTGACCACCGCGGTCCGGCCCGCGCCCACCACGGTCAAATCGAAGGCGTGGTGGGGTGTCGCCGCCACGATGTTCGCGATCGCCTGGGGCGGCAACGAATTCACGCCGCTGCTGGTGATGTACAAGAACCACGGGCTGCCCGCCACCACGGTGGATCTGCTGCTGTTCTACTACGTCCTCGGCATCGTGCCCGCGCTGCTGATCGGCGGGCCGCTGTCGGATCGGTTCGGGCGTCGCGCGTTGCTGCGGCCCGCGCCGCTGATCAGCGCGGCGGGCTCGCTGCTGCTGGCGTTCGGGTCGGCGTCGGTGCCGGTGCTGTCCGCCGGACGAGTGCTGTGCGGGGTGGCGCTCGGGCTGGCGATGGCGGTGGGCAGCAGTTGGTTGAAGGAGCTCGCGCAACCGCCGTTCGGGCCCGCGCTGCCCGGCGGTACCGGGGCGCGGCGCTCGGCGATGAGCCTCACCGGCGGTTTCGCGGTCGGCGCGGGATTCGCCGGGGTGCTTGCCCAGTGGGCGCCATGGCCGAACACGCTCGCCTATCTGATCAACGTGACGCTATGTCTGGTCGCCGCACTATGGGTCGCTCGAGCACCGGAAACGGTACTCCCCCAAGAGAATCCGGGCCGGTTGATCGATGACCTGAAGGTGCCCGCGGCCGCGCACCGCCGCTTCCGTTGTGTGGCACTGCCGGTCGCGCTGTGGTTGTTCACCTCCGCCGGTACCGCGTACGCGATCATGCCGACGCTGATGGCGCCGCACATCCATGGCGCGCCGATCGCGTTCTCGGCGCTCGTCGGTGTCCTCACGCTGAGTTGCGGTTTCGCGATCCAGTCGGTGGCGCGGCGGATCGATAAGCCGGGCACCGCCCGCGCAGCCGTCGTCTCGCTGGTCTTCGTCACCTGCGGGATGGTCATGGCGGCTTGGGCTTCCGGTGCGCTGACACTCTGGGCGACGCTCACGACGGCCGTCGTGCTCGGCGCGGGATACGGCATCGGGCTGGTCGCCGGGCTCCAAGAGATCGAGCGGATCGCGCGCCCGGACGATCTGGCCGGACTGACCGCGGTGTTCTACTCGGTCAGCTACCTCGGCTTCGGCGTGCCCGCCCTGCTGTCGTTCCTGCATCAGCAGGTGAACTTCGGCTACCCGGCCATGTTCGCGGTCGCCGCACTCGCCGCGGCGGGCGGCTTGGGGCTCGTGATACGCGACTATCGCGCGTGATCGGCCGCGACGGCAAAATCAGTGGCGGCCCGCGAACTCCCGTTGCTACCGTTGCTGCCGCGCTGGTGGAAGCGCCCGAGCGATCGGTTACCGGGCCGACGGCCCAGGAAAGAGTGTCTATGCCCCGGATCGCGCCGAGCGCGCCTCACCGCGTCGAGTCGAACCGCATCGGTTCGTCCGCGCCCGCACAGCCAACCGCCGCTTAACCAAGCTCCGAGGCGCGCTCGGCCTGCTCCTGCTGTTACTGCATTCAGCCCTCAGCAAAGGAGTGATCCGGGTGTCAGACAACACCTCTCACAGTCCGAGCGCAGCACTGCGCACCGACACTTTCACCTGCGTCCGCTGCGGCCTCGCCGTGGCGGCGCTCGCGCCGGACAACAGCTGGCGCAACCACTGCCCGAGTTGCTTGAACTCGCGGCACACCCACGACCAGGTCGAGGGCGGCCCGTCCGACTGCCGCGCCAGAATGGCGCCGCTGTCGATCGCCGTGCTGCGCACCGGCGAATGGGCCGTGGTGCATCGCTGCACCCGCTGCCACGAGCTGGCGCTGCATCCGGTGTGTGGCGACGACAATCAGCTCATCCTGATGCGCATGGCGGTCCGGCCGCTGGCCGAACCACCGTTCCCGCTCGAAGTCTTCGGCGACCTGTAGGGGGTGCGACATGCCACGCAGAAAACCGGCGGGCCGCCGCCCACAACGCGCCAAGGACGTATTACACGGTCGCACAGGCGAATCCGGCGACGCGTTCCGCTGTATCGGGTGCCGGATGGATGTGCCGATCACCGCGCCTGGCACCGCCCACCGCAACCACTGCCCGCACTGCCTGACCAGTCGTCATGTGGACCGACGCGTCCCCGGCGACCGTGCCCAGCAGTGCCGCGGGCGGATGGACGCGGTGAGCATGTCCGCGCGGGACAACGGGGAATGGCAGCTGGTGCACCAATGCCTGGCCTGCGGTTCCGTCAAGGCGAATCGGATAGCGGGCGACGACAATGCCCTCGCATTGATGCGAATAGCGTTGCGTCCGTTGGCCGATCCGCGTATCGGACATCGCGCGCTGCTGGCGCTGTGACGGTTGTCCGGTGTCTACCGCGCGCTCGGTGGACACCGGATCTCCACCGGCTCAGGAGGATTCGCTGAGCAGTCCGGCCGGTCGGGTGTCGGCCTGGAGTGCGCGGCGCACGTGCGCGGCTTCCGCGTCCAGCGCGGCGGCCTGCAGGTAGGCGGCGGTGGTTTCGGCGAGCAGGGTGGTCCAGCGGGTGACGCGTTCGATGCGGTGGGCGAGTTCTCGTTCGGTCGCGGTGTCGTCGTCGCTCGCCGCCGCCTGTGCCGCGCGGAGCTTCTGCTCGGCCCGGAACTGGAGTTCGCGGCAGTGGTCGGGATCGAAGACCTCCGAGCGGATGTCGGCGGCTTCGGCTTCCAGTTCCGCGATGCGGGCCAGGCGTGGATCCGACTGGTCGATCGTTTCGTCCGGAGTCCACTCCTCCTCGGTGGATTCCCATGGCAGATCGAAGGTTTCGTCGTTCAGTGCCTTCTGCTCGAGGAACCGCCGATGGTCCTCCTCGGCCCACTCGAGGTAGTCCCGATACTCCGCCATGTCCGTGTCGGTGATCGGGCGATGCCGCGGATGGGCGGTCATCGACACCGCGATGCTGCCGTCCGCATAGCGGAGATTCACGGTGACGACGGTGACCGGGCGTGGTTCGGTTCGCTCCTCCACCCGCGCCATCATCACCTCGTAACGATGCTCCTCCACCGCACTGTCACACGCCTGCTCGAACACCCCGCACGCGATCTCGTAATGCTGGCCCGCGGTGCTACCAGTCAGCGGATGCGCCTCACCTAGGCGGGTCTCGCCCGATTCGACGGCCGCGCCGTCATGAACGACCTCCCAGGTGTAGGACTCGCCGACCTCGTCGGCGGACGTCCCCGACCGCGCCTCAGTGGTATCGCTGACGTCGTGCACAGTCCGCTCCCATCTCCTGGAACGTGGCGGGCGACCTGACTTCGCCGATGCCGTCCCGCCGGCGGTTTGCACGCCTATATTTCTCCATCCGCGCCCAGCACGCCAGCGGCAAATCTGGGGATCTAGTGCTGGACGGCCAGCCGGACGCCGAGCCCGATGAAGATCCCACCGGTGGCGACTTCGATCCGCCGCCGCGCGGCGTGCCGACGGCGCAGCCAGCCACCGATCCGCCCGGCGAGAACGCCGACCGCCCCGTCGACCAGGAACTCGAAGACGATCATGATCGCGCCGAGAATCACGAACTGCAGCCAGATCCGGCCGAGGCTCGGATCGATGAACTGTGGCAGGAAGGCGATCGTGAACGTCACCATCTTCGGATTCAGGAGATTGGTGAGCAGCCCGGACAAATACGCCTTCCGCCCGGAAACCCCCACCGCCTCGTCCTCCACCGGAAGGCCCGACCGCCGCCGAAGCGCTTGCACCCCAAGATAAATCAGATACGCGGCACCGAGCACCCGGACCACGGTGAAAGCCACCGGTACCGCGGCGAACAGCGCGGCCAGCCCGGCCGCCGCCACCGCGACATGGATCGCCTCGCTGGTCGCGACCCCGGCCGTGGCGAGCAGCCCGGCCCGCGCACCACCACGCATCCCGCAACCGAGAACAAAGAACATGTCCGGGCCCGGAATGATCATCGCGAGGAACGTGGTCGCCACGAAGGCGAGAAGAAGATTGTGGTCGACCGGCATCGACCGATTCTCGCAGCACAGTTCATATCCGGCTACCCAATATCGACCGTGTGGTCGACCGCGATGTCACCGAGCGACAGACAATATCGCGACGATATAGGTGGTATCTCGACCGTTCTGCACGCAGTGATGCTGGTCGCGTTCAACGAATCCGAGTCGGCGAACCAACTTTCTGCTCCGCAGGTTCCAGGCTTGGATGGCCGCGCGGATCGGCGTCGCTGGATTGTCTCGGCGCAAGTATTCGAGCACGGTGCCGCCGAAGTCCATGCCGTGACCTTTGCCGACCCATCGCGGATCCATGCCCACCCCGAGGTCGATCACATCGGGTTCCGCATCGAGGCCGGGAACTCGCGCTTCTGCTCCGGTGCAGAAGAATCCGACGATCCGGCCGGTGTCGCCGTCGGCCACGGCCGTGTACCCGTCCGCGGCATTCGGCGGGTCATCGGCAGCGGCGAGGTCATAGATCGCCCATGGACCGTCGTACTGCCAGCTCGCCACCTGGTGAGCGTCGCTGCGGGTCAGGGGACGCACTATCAGGCGATCGGGCCATCCATCATGCATTTCGCCATCGTCTCGCAATTGCCTGTTGGGGTCGAAGCAGTTTCGTGCTCACTGCGATCGCGGGTCAGCGGTTGGCGGCGGGAACGTCAGGTGGAAGACGGTGCCGCCGCCGGGGGCTGGTTCGGCGGTGGGGGTGGCGCCATGTAGATCGGCTACCTGTTTGACGATGGCCAGTCCTAGGCCGTGGCCGGGTTTGGTGCGGGCGGTAGTGGAACGGTAGAAGCGGTCGAAGATGTGGGGAAGGTCGGCGGGTGGGATGCCGGGGCCGTGGTCGCGGACTGTCAGATCGTGGTGATGGAGGGTGACGTGGATAACGCCTTGGGGTGGGCTGAATTTGGCGGCGTTGTCGAGCAGGTTGGTGATGGCGCGGGTGAGGCGGGCCGGTACGCCGCAGATGGTGGTCGGATCCAGTTCGGACTCGAACATCATTGTGGGCCAATGACGTTCGGCGGTACGGAGACAGTCGGCGACGAGTAGGTCGAGGCGTAGGTCTTCGAGCGATTCCGCGGTGGCGGAGGGGTCGTCGGCGCGGGCCAGATCGATGAGATCGGTTACCAGGCCGGAGAGTTCGTCGGACTGGGTGCGTAGCGCGGAGGCGGTGGCGTCCAGTTGTTCGGTGCTGAGGCGGGAGGCTCGGCGGAGTAGGTCGATGTTGGTGCGGAGGGCGGTGAGTGGGGTGCGGAGTTCGTGGGAGGCGTCGGCGATCAGGCGGTGCTGGGCGGCGCGGGAGTTGCGTTCGGCGGTGAGGGCCTGGTCGAGTTCGTCGAGCATGGTGTTGAAACTGGTTGCCAGGCTTTGGAGTTCGTTGGGGCCGGTGATGGCGATGTGGTGGCGGGGGTTGCGGGTGTCGGCGATGCGTTCGGCGGCGGCGGTCAGGGTGGTGACGGGCGCTACGGCTCGGCGGGCGACGATGAGGCCCGCGGCGATGGCGAGCAGGGTGCCGGTTGCCGCTGCGGCGAGGAGGGCGTAGGCGACGCGGCGGAGGCTGGTGTCGATCGGGTCGGCGCGCTGGGCGATCTGGACTGCGGTGCCGGAACGTAGTGGGGCGGTGTACATCCGGAGTGGGTAGCCATCAAGGCCGATATCGGTGAAGAACGCCGACCGGGTGCCTGCCGCGACCGCTCTGGTGGCGGAGTCGACGGGCAGTGGCTGGTTCGGGTCGTGCTCGGATTCGATGTGGCCGTCGGCGGCGACGACCTGGACGCAACTGGGCGCGGTCAAGTATCGGCAGGGTCCCGAGGCGGTGGCGACGTCGGCATCCGTGCCGATGGTGCGGCTGATGCGGGTCGCCTCCCGGCGCAGGCCGAGGTCGAGGGAGCTGTCGAGTTCGTGGGCGACCACGGCGTAGGCGGCCAGGCCCATGCCCGCCAGCGCGAGTGCGATGGCGGCAACACAGAAGAGCGCGATGCGGGCGCGCAGCGAGCCCGGCAGCCTCACGGCGGGGCCAGCCGGTAACCGATGCCGCGCAGGGTGTGGATGAGCCGGGGTTCGTGGCCGGCCTCGAGTTTGCGGCGCAGGTAGCGGATGTAGACCTCGAGCGAGTTCGACGTCGAGCCGAGGCCGGCGCCCCAGACGCGTTCGATGAGCGTCTCGCGCGGCAACGCCTGGCCCTCGTTGCGCAGCAGCACCTCGAGCAACGCGAACTCGGTGCGGCTGAGTTCGACGAGGCGGGTGCCGCGGCGGACCTCGTGGGCGGTGGTGTCCAGCACGAGATCCGCGCAGGACAGGACCGCGCCGTCGTCGGGGTAGGTGCGCCGGACCAGCGCGCGCACCCGGGCGAGCAGTTCATCCAGGTCGAACGGTTTGACCAGGTAGTCGTCCGCGCCGGCGTCGAGTCCGTCAACCCGATCGGCGACCGCGTCCCGCGCGGTGAGCATCAGGATCGGCGTGCGGTCCCCGCGCGCCCGCAGCCGTCGGCAGGCCGTCAGCCCATCCATGAACGGCATCAGCACATCCAGCAGCACCACCTCCGGCTGCCACCGCTCGATCTCGGCGAGCGCGGCGGCACCGTCGCCCGCGGCGCGGGTCTCGTAGCCCTCGCTGTCCATCGCGCGCACCAGTGCCGCACGGACCGCGTCCTCGTCATCCACCACCAAAACGCGCATCTTTCGGATACTACGGATCGGATCCGCGCAGGCCCGGGACCCGACGTCGTCTCATCGAACTCTCATCCGGCTCCGGAACCGTGCCCGGCATGAGACGTCGGAGCATCGAGCGAGGGATCGCCCTCACCACCGTGGCACTGATCGCGGGCCTCACCAGCACGGCCTGCGACAGCGACACCGCGAGCACGCGACCGGAGCAGCGCGGCAACCACGTGCTGGTGCCGATCAGCGGCGGCCAGGCGGACGTGGACACGGCATCGCTGTCGATCACCGGCGTCACCGGCGACGGAACGCGCATCGCGATCTCCGACACCGCGGTGGGTGACCTCGGCACGGCGGGCCCCATTCGGATCAGCGGCGATCTGGCGACGTGGACGTATCCCGACAAGGGACTGACCGTCGCCGCCGACGCCGCCGACGGCCGGCTGCGGGTCGTCCTGCACAGCGACCGCGACGAGCGGCTGGCTTGGCCGGTGACCGGCACCGACCCCGCCACCACGGCACTGCAGCTGCCGCGCGGCGAGGGCCTGTCGTTGCCGGTGACCGATCCGTTCTGGAACTCCCCCGACGCCGCACTCGTCGACAGCCCTTTGGACCTCAGCTACGCACTCACAATGCCGTTCTGGGGCAACAGTATTGGCCGGCGGGGCGTCAGCTACCTCACGCCGACCGACATCGGCACCACCCTGACCGTCACATCGCGTGACGGGAAACTGCGGGCACGGGCCGAACACGACTTCGACGCCAGGGCCGACACCCGCACCTACCAGGTGTCCTTCGCTCTCACCGATTCGTCTCCGGTGGCCGCGGCCGAGGACTACCGCGCGTGGCTGATCCAGCACGGCCAGTTCCGATCGCTGGCGGACAAGATCCGGCAGAATCCCTCGATCACCAAGCTGCTCGGCGCTTTCCACGCCTATGTGTGGGGCGATGGACGAGCACCGGAGGCGGTGCGGCGGATGCGTGAGCTCGGGCTGAGCCGAATGTGGTTGGGCGATGGCGCCGGCGGTGAGCCGATGTCACGCGCGACCATCGACGCCGCCACGCAGGCGGGATACCTTGCGGGACCCTACGATACGTACTACAACGCCCAAGACCCGGCGACCGCCGACGGTCCCGAGTCGATCTGGCCCGACGGCGTGTGGCCGACCGGTTGCGTCCACGACGCGGCCGGGGCCCCGGAGGCCGGTTTCCACGACCGCGGCTGCTACCTCAGTTCCGAAGCGCTGGCACGGAATCCGCGACTGCTCGAGGACCGGTACACGACCGTGACCGCCAACGGCGCCACCACGTACTTCCTCGACGTCGATGCCTCGGGTGAATTCTTCGACGATTACAGCCCCGGCCATCCGATGAATCAGGCGCGCGATCGCGACAACCGGCTCGCACGGATGCGGCGGCTCGCCGAAGACCGCAAGCAGGTGCTCGGATCGGAGTCCGCGGGCTCCTGGGCCAGCACGGTGGTCGCGTTCAGCCACGGCTCACAGACTCCCGTCTCCGATCTGCTGTGGAAGTCCGAGCGCGACAAGGAAACCTGGGGCGCCTGGACCCCGGAGCGCGCCCCGCGGTTCTTCTTCCAGCCCGCCGAGCTACCCGCCGCCGCGGCCAAGGCCATGTTCGACCCGGCCTACCGAGTCCCGCTGTACGAAACAGTCCTGCACGACTCGGTGGTCAACTTGGACCGCTGGGAACTCCCGTACTACAAACTGCCGCAACAACAAACGATGCGAGCACTGACCGCGATCCTGAACAACACCCCGCTGAACTTTGTGCTCGACCAAGCGCAGCTCACCACGCACGGACCCGAAATCGCCCGCCTGCAACAGTATTTCGCACCACTACACGAGGCGGCAGGCACCGCACCGATGACCGGCTTCCAGTGGCTCACCGAGGACCACCTGGTGCAGCGCAGCACCTTCGGCGACGGGAAGCTGACCGTCACCGCCAACTTCGGCTCGCAAACCTACGGTGATCTCGCACCGGGTTGCGTCGACGCGAAACTCGCGACCGACAGCACTCCGAGGCGACTCTGCCCCGGAAAGTAACCCGCATGACAAGCGGAGATACAAATAGACTGAGCGGCATCGGCATCCGAGGCCGGCAACCTTTGTGCGACAAAAGGACTATTTCGACCGGCCGGTCGGCATTGACCTGCCCAAGGTCCTATGGGCTTGTGGTGCCCGAAGTCTGCGCATTACGATTTATTCATGGAGGGAACCGGGGGGTTTACGGAATCGTCGAATAGCGTTTTCGTCGTTCCGGACGAGGTCAGCGCATTCGGGCGCAACGTCTACGACATCGCGAATGTCCTGCATTCAGCTCTCGATTCGGCGGCCAAGGATGTCGACGAGCTGCTGTCGCAGCGATGGTCCGGCGCCGCGGCGGACGAATTCGCGGACGGCTGGCGCGAAGCTCAGGACGCCGGACTGCGGATCGCGCGCACATTGACCGATATGGCCGCACAGTTAGGTGTCAGTGCGGACAACTACCGGAGCAATGACAGCGGCAGCGCGAGCAAATTCACGGAGCTGTAGATATGAGTTCGGAATTCAAGGTCGATCTGGATCATCTGGACCATGTTGTCGGTCGGCTCAACGCCTTGGCCGGGTTCGTCCATGATCACTTGGACCACCTCGACGAAGGAGTGGCCGCATTGCCCGGCAGCTGGGAGAGTATCGGCTCGCGGGCATACACCGACGCCCACCGCAAATGGGCCTCCGACGCAAGGGAATTCGCCGATGGCGTGGCCGAGATGAGTGCCGCCGCCCGGGCGGCCCATCGCGGGTATACCGGCGCGCTGCACGCCAATCGCCGCATGCTGCGCGGAGGGTAGTCGATGCCTCCAGCAGACACCGCGCTGATCGTCGATGCCAAGGTCTACTACGCCGCTGCCAAGAAACTGACTATGCTACGGGATGACTTGAAAAAGGCCGTTTCCGGGATCTTGGTTCCCGGGCTGAGTGCGACCGGCGGAATGGCCGGGACCTTCCCGGCCAACAGCGGCTGGTCTTCGGCGTACACGAAGTTGAGCGGTGACATCCGCGACGCGACGATTGCGTGCGCGAAATCGCTCGACCATTTCGGCGATGTGCTCGATATCGCCGGATACAACTGGGAGACGGCCGAATACAACAGCGCGGGCCCGGAACATCGCGCGGGGCCAGCACCGGTCGCGCCCGTTCCGTCGACGACGATGCCGATCAGCGAAGGCGATTTTCCTGCCGTGCCTGCGCCGAATCACGACAACGGACCCGGAATTCTGTTGGCGCCGAGCCCGGCCGGCATCCCGACGACCGTGCCGAACGGCCGGACCGACCTGCTCGACGCGGCCGCCAGCACCTGGGATGCGTTCGCGAAGTCCGAGCTCGACCTGGCCGGGCTGCGGCAAGTGGCCGAGAGTTTTGCTGCCATCAGTGCTCCCGAGGTCCCCGACATCGTCGAAGGGTTGTATGCGCTGCTGGACGGGATCGGCGATCTCTTCACCGGCGCCGGCCTGCTCGGCAACGCGGCGCGCGGATACCACGCCGGCCTCGTCGAGCTCAGAACGAGACTCGTAGCTGCTGGGCCCCAAGCATTTCCCAGCGCGAGCAAGATCGATGCGACGATCGAGAACAGCGCGGTGAGTTTCTCGGTCGACATGGTGACTCTGCTCGATCTGTATGGCGCGGAGCAAGTTTTCGACAATGTATTCTCGGCCAGCCCGCTGAACGGGATACTGGCAAACCCTGACTTCTACGGGCTCCATACCCTCGACGGCCTCGCGAAAATGGAGGCGCTGGCACGGTTGCCGCTTCTCGTCGAATCCGGAAATCCGAACGACAACACCGCGCTCCACGGGGAATTGGACAAACTCGCGAAATGGGAGGGTCCGGTGCCGACCCTGACAGCCATGGATCTCCAAGCACTGGACAAGTACGGTCCGCAGATGAAGTATTGGGCCCTCCTTGCCGTGAAGTACGGCAGGGAGGCCGGGATCGATCCGCGCCTGGTGCTTGCCATGGTGCTACAAGAGGGCGCGCCCCTGCGGACCGGCCTGGAGTCCGGCCTTTACAACGCATTGCAGGATCCGTCGACCTATCACCCCAACCCGGCCGGCCCCGCCGCCGGGAAAATGTGGGATGAGCTGCGGGTGCTCGGCTCCATGGCCCACATCGACAAGCACGGTGCGGGTAATTCGATCGGCCTGACCAATCAGAAAATAGCCCCGTTCAACGAGGTCAAGGCCAAATACCCGGACAAGTTCCAGGGAAAGGAGTGGACCGATCTGATCGGGAACGATGATCTGGCGGTCAAAGCGGCTGCCTACAACCTGCGAATGCTCAAGGACGACGCGGCATCCCACGCCACGCCGGAAGTACGGGCGAGTCAACCGTTGGACCAGTTCCTCGGATCAAGCTATAACGCAGGCGGAGTAGTCGCACGGTCGCGAGGCGTCGCCGACGGGGGCGATACATTTCTGTCGAACGAGGAAGAGCACGGCCGGAGCACCGTCAATGTTGTCGCACTCGCGAACGAAATCCTGGTTGGCAGTGGGGCTTTCCGGTAAGGATTCAATGAGCCGGTGCCCGCGCGGGGTGCGCTACGAAGACAAGGGACCCGGCGCCCCTCCGGCTCCGGGTCCCTCGCACCGACCGTGGCCGGTCAGGCAGGCGTGAATCGCGTTGGGAGGGACTCCAGTCCGCGGATCACGACGTTCGGCTTGTACGGCGGGGTGTCGGTGAGCAGGTCGATGTCTTTGACCTTGCGCAGCAACACCTCCAGGAGCACCTCCATCTCCAGCAGGGCCAGCGGCGCGCCCAGGCAGTAGTGGATGCCGAGGCTGAAGCCGAGGTGCTTCTTGGCCGGGTTCTTCGGGTCGGAGTAGCGGGCGACGTCGACCCGGTCGGAGTCGAGGTAGGCGGCGTCGTCGCGGTTGGCCGAATTGATCAGCACCACAACGCCTTCACCGGTCTCGAAGTCGTGGCCCGCCACGGTGATCGGCCGGGTGGCGGCCCGGGTGGTGATCTGTACCGACGGCTCCAGCCGAAGCAGTTCGTCCGGTGCCGAGGCACACAGTTCGGGACGCGCTCGCAGTGCGGCGATCTGGTCCGGATTGCGCATCAGCTGCAGCAGGCCGGTGCCGACCAGGTTCGCCGTGGTCTCGTGGCCCGCCACGAAGGTGGTGATGCAGGTGGCCAGCAGCTCCTGCTCGGTGAGCACATCGCCGCGATCCTCGACCTGGGACAGCACGCTGAGCAGGTCGTCCTTCGGGTCCTTGCGCCGCTCGTTGAGCAGTTCCCGGAAGTAGCCCATGAAGCCGCGCGATCCGGCGCTGCGCGCCTGCAACGCTTCCTCGGGCAACGTGTAGTCGTGGTCGAACCCGCGCGCCAGGTCCTGCGACCACTGGTGCACCTGGCCGTAGGCCTCCTTCGGCACACCGATCAGCTCGCAGGCGATGATCAACGGCAGCGGGTAGGCGATGAACTCGATGAGATCGAATTCGCCTGCCTCCAGGGCCTTGTCGACGAGTTGCTCGGTGAGCTCCTCGATGCGCGGCCGCAGCCTGGTCACCATGCGCGGGGTGAAGCCCTTGGTCACCAGGTTGCGCAGCCGGGTGTGGTCCGGCGGCTCCATCCAGAGGAACGAGGTGGGCAGCTCCTCGGGCGCGTCCTCCGGCGACACTGTGGGATGCATCATCGCGGCCTCTTCCGCGTGACTCCACGCGGTCGTCGAGAGCACGGCGACGCAGTCGTCGTAGCGGGTCAGCAGGCGATGACCGAGCGGGGTCTGGTGCACCCGGCCCGCCTCCCGCAAGACGCGGGCGGGGGTGTACGGGTCGGCTCTGCCTTCAGGGCCGAACAAGTGGGCGATCGCGGTCTGTACGGAATCCTGTTCCGCGACAGCCGTGCTCGCGTGCGACGAGTCCATGTCGAGTTGGTCCCTCCTGTGCGGTGCACCGGCGTGCTGCCGGTGCTGCCGGTCGTTCGGAATGCTCAGCGTTCGAAATGGGTAGGGAGGTGCGGGCCCGCGACGCTGCGGGCCGTCACCTCGTCGGCTCGATGGGGATCGGTGTGCGGTCGGCGGACGGTTGTGCGCCGGAGTCGGCGACGGCGACGGTTCTGCCGTTGCCGCGCAGCAGGATTCGGCTCGCGACGCGCGGATGCAGCAGTGCGGTCGGCGGTTCGACGAGGTTGGCCACGCGCATGAAGGTCCGCGCGACCAAGGAATCGACATGCGCGGCCCGGTGGACGCGCGCGACATAGGCGTTGGTGAGCCGGGTCCGCGGCGTACGCGAGCCGAGCACGCCGGGATGGCCGAGATCCGCGCCTGCCGCGAGCTGCCAGGCGACATCCACGACTTTGCCTGCGGCGGAATAGAACCGGGCGGGCAGCTCGGCATCGGCACCGCCGCGCAAGCAGTCACGCAGTGTGAGGGCCTGCTGTGCGGCCACCGCCATGCCCTGGGCGTACAGCGGGTTGAAGCTGCACAGCGCGTCGCCGAGCACCAGAAAGCCTTGCGGCACCGCGTCGAGTCGCTCGAACCGGCGGCGCACGGGCGACCGGAATCGGTGCGGCACAGCAGCACCGAGCGGTTCGGAGGTGGTGACGATCTGGTGGATATCCGGCGCCGAGATGGTGCTCGCGAAGGCCGCGAAACCGATGGGATCGGTCGGCGGATGGTCGCCGAGCATCCCGGCCAGGGTGACGTGCCAGCGGTCGCCCTCGACCCGAATCGATCCGCCACCACGGCCGTTCGCGCCGGTCGAGATGATCACCGACGAGTGGCCGTCCAATTGTCCTGGGGTGCGCCGGAACATCCGGGACGCGTACCCGAGGTCGACCTCGAGCTGGTCCTCCGCCGGTGCCTGCGCGCCGAGTGCGGTGAGCCACACGGGCGCCCGCGAACCACGGCCGGTCGCGTCGACCACCAGATCAGCCGGGTACGCCTGCGTGCCGTACGCACCGGAAACCGATACCGCATGCACCCGTCGGGCGTCGCCGATCAGTCCGCGAGCGGCCCCCTCGCACAGGCGAACCCCCGGTGCGGCCAAGGTCCGTTGCCGCAGCACCGATTCCAGCAGCGGCCGCGTTGCCATCACCGAGGTGAGTCCCGTCGAGGTCGGCGCGACCCGCAATCCGCCGACATACCAGCGGGTTCCGACCAGCGCCTCGGCCGTGGTCGCGCCACGCTCGGCCAGCTCGGAGGTGAACCCCGGATACAGCTGTTCGATGATGGTGCGACCGCGATCGAGCAGCCCGTGCAGATGCCGCGCCTGCGGCACCCCGCGCCGCACCTCGGCACCCTCGACATTGTCCCGCTCGACGATGGTGACCTGCGCGAAATGGTCGGAAAGTACGCGAGCCGCCAGCAATCCGGCGATGCCCGCCCCGAGCACGACCGCGTGCTGCGACGCTGTCACAACGTCACCGGCAGGGCCAGAATCCCTCGATGAATGAGGCTCGGCTGGTACTCGACGGTGTCGGTCGCGAGCGCCAGCTTCGGGGCTTCGCCGAGCAGCTGACCGAGCGCGGCTTCGGCCTCGATCCGGGCCAGCGGCGCGCCGACGCAGTAGTGGATGCCGAGGCTGAACCCGAGATGCTTTCGGGCGGGCCGGTTTCCGGCGTAGCGGGTGATGTCGAACGTGTCGGCGTCCGGGAAGACCCGATCGTCGCGGCTGGCCGACGCGGTCAGCACGACAACGCCGTCGCCGCGCTGGAACCGATGCTCGCCAACTGTGGTGTCCGCCAGCGCGACCCGAATGGTGAACTGTGTCGGCGCGTCGTAACGCAGCATCTCCTCCAGCGCCGGGCCCATCAGCTCCCGGTTGTCCCGCAGCAGCGCAAGCTGTTCCGGATTGCGCAGCAGCGCGAGCATGCCGTTGCCGATCAGGTTGATCGAGGTCTCCATGCCCGCGACCAGGGTGAGCAGCGCGATGCCGATCACCTCGGGCTCGGTCAGCTGACCGGCCACGCTCGCGGCGACCAAGGCGCTCAACAGATCCGGCGTCGGGTTCGCCTTCTTCTCCTGGATCAGCCGGGAGAAGTAGCCCATGCACTCCATCGCCGCCATGCCCCGCGCGGCCACCTCCGCCTCGCCGAGCAGCGAATCCGGATCGCTGCCCCGGGCGATCGCCAACTGCCACTGCCGGAACAGCGCACCGTCGGCCGGGTCCGCGCCGAGCAGCCGCACCGGCACCATCGCCACCGCCAGCGGCACGGCCAGCCCGTTCAGCACGTCCAGTGCACCCCGACGCGACGCCGCCTCGACCAGATCGCGCACGACCTGCCCGGCCAGGGGCACCATCTCGGCCATCATCTTCGGCGTGAACGCCTTGGCCACCAGCTTGCGGTAGCGGCCGTGCTCGGGCGGGTCCATCCGGACGAACGAGCCGGGGATCGCGGCGGTGGTGTCGCGGAACGGGCTGATGCCGGCGGCGTAACCGTGTCCCCAGTCGGAGCCGGTCAGGATCGCCGCGCACTCCTCGTAGCGAGTGATCAAAGTGACCGGCACGTCGCCGAATTCGTAGGGGAACAGCGGCGCGGCGTCGCGCACCCGGCGATAGGCGGGATACGGATCGGCCCGCTCGCTCGGCTCGAAGGCGTCGAAGGTGACGTCGGCGGGAACGGCAGTGCTCATCGGGGCTCCTGGTTCAGTGCGCGGCCGTGCCTCATCTGCTTTCCAGCCGGACGCGAAGTTGCGACATGCCGCGCACGACCACGTTCGGCCGGTACGGCGGTTCCTCGAGCAAAGTCATGGTGGCGACGCGCTCGGTGATGGCGCGCAGCACCACCTGCATCTCCAGCCGGGCCAGGGGCGCGCCGAGGCAGTAGTGCAGGCCGAGCCCGAAGGACAAGTGCCGCTCCGACTTTCGGCCGCGGGCATAGCGCGCGATGTCGAAGCGGTCGGCGTCGGGGAAGGCGAGCGGGTCCCGGTTGGCCGAGGCGAGCAGCACGATCACCGCGTCACCGGGCGCGAAAGTGCGTCCGGAGAGGGTGATTTCGTCGTGCGCGGTCCTGGTGGTGAGGTGCACGGGCGCGTCGTAGCGCAGTACTTCGTCCACCGCGGGCTCACACAGTTCGGGGTAGGCGCGCAGCCGCTCGAACTCGTCCGGATTGCGGATGAGCGCGAGCACGCCGTTGCCGATCAGATTCACCGTGGTCTCGTGCCCGGCCACCACGAGAATCAGCAGGGTGCCGAGCAATTCGGTGGCGGTGAGCTTGGCGCCCGCGTCGTCGGCCTGCACCAGCGCCGTGATCAGGTCTTCGCGCGGGGTTTTGCGCCGCTCCTCCACCAATTCGCCGAAGAAGTCCAGGAAGGCGTATACGGCGGCGGTCCGGGCCGCGAGTTCGTCCGGCGACAACAGCACGTCGGGATCGAGGCCACGGGCGATAGCCGTCGAAATCTCGCGCACGTGGTCGTGCGATTCCGCGGGCACGCCGAGCAGCTCGCACACCATGGTCAGCGGCAGCGGATAGGCCAGCGCGTCCAGCAGATCCACGTCGCGCTCGGCCAGCATCTTCGCCATCAGGTCGTCGACCAGCTGCTCGGCCCGCTCCCGCATGCCGCTGATGGTGCGCGCGGTGAACGCCTTGCTGACCAGCCCGCGCAGCCGGGTGTGGTCCGGCGGCTCCATCCACAGGAACGAGCCGGGCAGCTCGACATCGCTGTCGCCGTGCAGCAGCTGCGGTTCCTCCGCGTGGCTCCAGCGCGGGTCCTGCATGATCGTCTGCGCCTCGTGGTGGCGGGTCACCAGGTGCATGTCGTGCGGGCCCGGGACGAACGGCCCGGCGGCGCGCAGCACCTCGTAGCTGCCATACGGGTTGTGCCGCATGTGCGGTGCGACGCTCTCGATGACCGCCAGCTGGACCGGGGTCAATTCCTCGACCGCCGAATGGTCGGAACTCACCGGCAACTCCTGGATAACTGGAAACGGGATAAATTGCGGTAGCGAAAGCAATTCCGCGGTCCATCGTCGGGCTTCCCGACACCTCGGAGCGGCGGCGATCACCCGTTCCTATCGCGCCATAGCCGAATTCCTTTATCGTGCACTGCGATTGGTTGATCGCCCTTCTTTATCGAACACCGCAATTCACAATCAGTTCAAGGGGCCGTCACAATTCGCTGTTGTCGTGGCAGTCATGAATTCTGCGGAATCGGTCGAAACCCTGCACGGCCGCATGGCCGAGATCGCGGCCGGACACCCCGGGGTGTCGGCCACGTTCTGGTCGGTGTCGGAAACCGTGGACTATGCCGAGCTGCACCGGCGGTCTCGGTCGGCCGCGGCCGCCTTGGTGCGGCGCGGCGTCTCGCGTGGCGAGCCGGTCGGCATCCTGTGCCCTAACGCCCCTGAGTTCCTGATCAGCCTGTTCGGGGTGGCGGCGGCGGGTGGTGCGGCCACTCCCCTGCCGTTGCCCGCCGGTGCGCGGCAGATGAGCGGATACCCACAGAAACTGGCGGCCATCGTCGAGGCCGCGGGCATGCGGACCGTGCTGATGTCGCATCGGTTCGCGGAGCTGGCGGCGGTGCTCGGTGAGGCGGTGAACGTCGAATTGATCGACACCGCAACACTGTTCGCTGAGGGCGAGAACGACGACGCTCCGCTGCCAACCCTCGGCGCGGACGATCTCGCCATCGTGCAGTTCACCTCGGGCAGCACCGCGACACCCAAAGGTGTCCGCCTGACCCATCACAACGTGCTCAGCGGGTTGGCCGCGATTCGTACCGGCATCGCGCTCGACCTCGCCGACACCGGCGGCTTCTGGCTGCCGCTGTTCCACGACATGGGCCTGTTCGGCACGCTCTCGGCGATCCTGCGCGGCATCCCCGCGCACGTCTGGTCGCCGCTGGCGTTCGTCAAGGATCCGGCGCGCTGGCTCGCCGAATTCGCCACCAGCGGAACGACGATCACCGCGATGCCGAACTTCGGCTACGAGGCACTGCTCGCCGCGATACCGCCGGAGCAGGTGACCGACTACGACCTGAGCAAATGGCGGATCGCGTTCAACGGCTCCGAGCCGATCTCACGGGACGTGGTCACCGCGTTCTGCGCGCGTTTCGCGCCAGCGGGTTTCGCGCCGACGACCATGTTCGGCGTCTACGGCATGGCCGAGGCCACCCTCGCCGTCGCCTTCCCGCCGCTGGGCCGAGAGCCGCTGTTCGAGTTCGTCGATCGCGCGACCCTCTCCGAGGACGCACAGGCACAACAGGTTTCCCCGGACGCGTCGGGCGCGAAGGCGGTCGCGGCGGTCGGTTCCGCCGTCGACGGCCTGCGACTGCGCATCGTCGACCAAGACGACGACCACGAGCTGCCGGACGGCGCGGTCGGCGAGATCCTCATCCAGGGCCCATCGGTCACCGACGGCTACCTGACCGCCCAGCCCGAGACCGTGGCCGGCCTGTGCACCGATGGCTGGCTGCGCACCGGCGACCTCGGATACCTGCGCGCCGGTGAGCTTTTCGTCACCGGCCGGTGCAAGGACATGATCACCGTGCGCGGCGTGAACTACTACGCCCAGGACGTCGAGGCGGCCGTGCGCGACCTCGACGGCGTCTACAAGGGGCGCTGCACGGCCGCCACCGACCCCGACGGCGCGGACGTGATCGCGCTGATCGCCGAATCCGAACTGACCGACGCGGCCGCCGCGGCCCTCGGCGAACGCATAAGGGCGCAGGTCGCGGCCGAACTCGGGCTCGCCGCGGTCGAGGTGTACCTGGTCGCGCCGCGCAGCATTCCACGCACCAGCAGCGGCAAGCTGCAACGACTCGCCGCCCGCGATCTCGTCACCGCTCGAAAGCACTAACCACCAAGCCGATTCGCACCAACCGAACTGGAGTCACCTGTGCACAGCTATGAAGTCTTCCGTCATTACGAGCGCCTGCATTGGAAGCTGGCCGACCTGGACCTCGACGCCGTCGACCGCGCACTGGTCCGTCCCGAATACATCACGCTGGCCAAGAGCGCGACGATGGGCGAGTCCAACGTCATCGCCGCCGTGCACGGCTTCATGAACGAATTCGTCGACGACTACGACTTCTCCACCTTCGCGGTGGTGTGGGGCTACCAGGAGGTGCAGCACCACTACGCGTTTCGCTCCTGGCTCGGCGCGATCGGCGAAAGCGTGGACGACAAGGTGGTCGACTCCATGCGTGAGCCCTACGCACCGGGCAGCACCCCGTCGGCGACGCTGGCCACCAACATCATCTCCGAGCTCACGGTGAATCACATCTACCGCGCCGTGGCGAGCTGGGTACAGGAGCCGGTGCTGAAAGGGTTGCTGCTCAGCGCGAGTCGCGACGAGGCGGGGCATGCGCGGGAGTTCATCCACTATGCGACGAAGCGGCTGGAGCAGCGTCCGGAGGAACTGCCCTCGGTGCTGGAGACGCTGTACGTGTACAGCTCCGAGGCCAAGATCAAGCATCCGGTGAGCACCTTCAAGGCGGGCATCGCCGAGATGGGCGAGCACGAGACCATCGACACCGGCTTCGACCTGTTCCTCGAACAGGTCGCCGCCGAGGGCGAGCTGGATGTGTTGCACGACAAGGTGCGTCGCACCTTCGCCAACATGACGGGGCTGGATCTGTCCAGCAACGCCAAGGTCCGCCGCGCACTAGCCGACACGATCGCTTAACGCGATGGACCGCGCTATCGCCGTCGACGGCGCCGCCGTGCAGGTGCCGTGGTCGGTGATCCCCGACTACCACTGCTTCGGCTGCTCGCCACACAACCCGACCGGCCTGCGGTTGGCGTTCACCCCGCACCCGGACGGCCTGCAGGCCCGGTTCCGGCTCGGCCGCGAGTTCGAGTCGTATCCCGGTGTCGTGCACGGCGGTCTGATCGGCGTGATCTGCGACGAGGTGATGGGCAACCTGATCGTGCTCGCGCGCAACTACCCCGCGTTCACGGTGTCGCAGCGCACCCGCTTCCTCACGCCGCTGCTGGTGGACCACGAATACCGCTGCGTCGCAACACTGTCCGACCAGGCCCCGGATCGGCCGATCCAGGCCGCGGCCGAGATCCTCGACGGCAACGGCGCCGTCTGCGCCACCGCCACCGCCGCCTACCAACGGTTCGCGCTCGACGACGTGCGCCACCAACTCACGCTGGGCGACGACGAAGTCGCCCTGCTTTCCGACGCGCTCTCCGCCGCGAATACCTTCTCTACGAATGGAGTTCACTCATGACGAATCCCGCCGACACCCTGCGCACCGTCACCGAGATCGCCGCCACCGAGACCGGCATCGCCGCGGCGGACCTGCTGCCCGACGTCGACCTGCGCGGCATGGCGGGCGTCGACTCGGTGCGGGTGCTGCGCATGGTCGCCAAGATCGAGCGCACCTACGACATCGAGCTGGAGGACGAGGACGTCTTCGGGCTGTCCACCCTCAATGATGTCGTCAAGGTCGTCGATCGGGCGTTGCAGGAGGCGGCGGCGTGACCGTCACCGACCTGCCCGTCACCGCCGATACCAATCAGCACTACGACCTGGACCCGGACATCTTCGGCCAGTTCCTCGACCCGCTGCGCAAGTACAGCTCCGCGCTGTACGCCTCGGACACCGACACCCTGGAGCAGGCGCAGCGCAACAAGCTGCGCTTCGTCGCCGATCGGCTCGGGCTGCGCGGCGGCGAGCGGCTGCTCGACGTCGGCTGTGGCTGGGGTTCGCTGATCCTGTTCATGGCCGAGGAATTCGGTTGTGACGCACTGGGTGTCAGCCCGGCGCCGCGGCAGCACGAGTACATCGCGGAACAGGCGCTCGCGCGCGGTGTCGCCGAACGGGTACACACCCAGGTCGGGCATTTCGAGCGGCTAGAGCTGCCGCCGCGCAGCTTCGATGCCGTGACCCTGCTCGGTTCGATCGTGCACATGCCCGATCTCGGCGAGATCTTCCGCCGGGCCCGCGCGGTGCTGCGTCGCGGCGGCACGCTGTATGTCTCGGAGAGCTGCTTCCGGAATGCCGCGTCGCACAACGCCTTCGACACCAAGGTCGGCACCGAGTTCGTGCGCGAGGACATCTTCGGCTGGGGCGATCTGCGGCCGCTGTCGGATCTGGTGACGGCCGCCGAGGACGCCGGCTTCTCCATCATCGCGGTGGACGATCTCACCGACCACTACCGGCGCACCATCGACGACTGGATCGCGAACGTGTACGCGTCCGCCGAGCGCATCGACGCGCACGGGCCGGGTCTGGCCGCGAAGCTGCGGCACTACCTGGAGATCGCGAATGCCGGATGGGGTTACACGACAAAGCATTACGCGCTGACGTGTCGTAACGCCCGCTGACGGTCAGGAGAGCCACATGGATATCGAGTCAACACTGATTCCGGTCGGCGAGGTGGCCGAGGCGGTCGACGGCTTCCTCGCCGCCTCCCCCTCGTCGCGGGCCTGGGATGTGGAGACCGCGTTCGACTGGTCCCGCGCCGACGCGGGCAGGCTCACCGACGGCCAGCAGTCGGCGGTGCAGTTCGTCACGCTCATCGAGGACCATCTGCCCGGCTATTTCGAGGTCTACCACCGGTATTTCCCGGTGGACGACACGGTCAGCCGGGAGGCCTTCATCCACAACCGCGAGCTGTACCACTTCACCGTCCGCTGGGCGTTGGAGGAGGACACGCACTCGCGCGCACTGACCCGCTATCAGGAGGCCTCCGGGATCGCCGAACGTAGTTCGCTGCGTGCGGAATTGGCGATCGAGGGGCAGAAGCCGTTCGATCTGCCCTACGACCATCCGGTGCAGTTCTTCGCCTACGCGCTGGTGCAGGAGAAGGCGACGCAGATGTACTACCAGCATCTGCGCGACGTGGTGGCGGATCCGGTGCTCGCGTCGGTGCTGGCACGACTGTCGCGCGACGAGGCAAGGCATTTCAGCTTCATGGCCGATATGGTCGGCCGGTATCTGCGGGTGCACGGCGACGCGACGGTGGAGCCGATCCGTGACGTGATCGCCAACTTCCGGATGCCGTTGGCCGACACCATGCGTGGGTATTGGCGGTGGGCGTTGAAGATCGCCGATGTGGCGTCCTATGACCACACCGAGGCGTACGAACATCTCGTGAAGGTGATCGACCGAACGGTGGATACCCGCACCGATCGTTTGGACGAATTGGTGCGATTCATCGAGGAATGCCACACCCTCGCTTGATCCTCGGGCACAGAAATGGCCCTGCTCCCGAAATACATTCGGAAGCAGGGCCATTCGCGGTGCTTACTTCTCCGGGTTCAGCACCAGAATCGTGGTGGAGCCGTGCGCGATCAGTTTGCCGTTTCCGTCGACAATCCGGCCCTCGGCCGTCGCGGTCCGCCTGCCGACGTGAATCGCGTTGGCCTCGCAGGTGAGTCGCGAGCCGTCCAGGGTGACCGAGCGGATGAAGTTCACCTTGAGCTCCAACGTCGTATAGGCGACGCCGTCACCGAGTTTGGTGAACACGGCGCTGCCCATCGCGGTGTCCATCAGGGTCGCGATGACGCCGCCGTGCACGGTGAACATGGCATTGATGGTGGCCGGGTTCGGGTCGAGATAGTACCGGGTGTAGCCGTCGCCCGCGGTCTCCAGCCGGATCCCCAGCGACGCGCCGACACCCAGGTTCTCCTGCAGTCCGCGCTCGAAAACCGTGGTCAGTTCATGGACTCGGGACGCCACGGTGGCGTCGGCCGGTGTGCCTGCGCCGTTGGTGTGTGTGGCCGGCTCGTTGGCATGTGTCTCGGTGCTGGTCATGGCCTCTTCCTCCCTGGCGAACGATGCCAGGCCATTCGATCAGCGCCCGGTGAACGCCAGCAGGCTTGCCGCCATTGCATATTCAGCTTCGATCGGGTGATCGAAACAAGAGGGCGATCAGACGTGCACCAGGACGTTGGTGTCGTCGGCGTTGACCAGGCCGAAGCCGGTGCGCTGCTCGAGCTCGGTGAGCCTGCGCAGGATCGTGTCCGGGTCGGGGAAGCCGTGCAGGGTCAGTTCGGCCAGTAGCTGACCGCGGAAGGGCATGAGCGGGGCCACCGCGCCGAGGATGACCAAGGCTTCGAGAAGGTCGCGGTCGTCATCGAGCAGGGCGTACACGCCGCCGGAATCAAGGGTGCGCAGGACGTCATCGAGCCGGTCATCGGGCACTGTGTTGAGGCCGCTGTCCAGGTAGAGGTTCCGGGCGACCTCGGGGAGCTGCTCTTGAACGGTGGCGAGAAGGGCGGCCTGGGGTGTTCCGGCGAGGACACTGTCGACGACGAGTCGCATCCGCTCGAAGAGCTCGACGTACCGCTCGCCGGGGTGGGCGTGGGTGTGCAGCAGCGCCATTTCGTCGGCGTCGTCGGGCGCGATGCCCGGTGCGACGATATCGATCACCGACTCCGGACCGTGCACGACGATCGCCCGGTACAGGCCCGAGGACAGCGCGCTGAACACCAGTTCCACTGTGCCGGGCCCGGATTGCGGCGACGCCTTCGACGTCCGCCCGCGCAGCAGCACCCGGTTGCCGAGCCGCACAACGTATTTGCCGCGTCTGGCGACGGTCACCTGGACATCCTCGGTGCCGAGCCGCACGATATGACGGCGGTCGAGCAGCACGCCGAACGCCTGGCGCAGCCCCTCCGCGAGCTCAGCGTCGGCGCTGTCGGCCACCTCCTCCGGCTCGGTACTCAGCTCCGTCAGCAGCGTCGCATACTCACGTTGGCCCGCGCGCCAGTGGGCAGACGAAACATGCAGCGGGGAAGCCCATTTCGCTGAGTCCGTCGGCTCACCACGCAGAATCAGCTCTTCGAGCGTCGCGACGTCGGCCTCGGTGATATGTGCCAGCTCGCGTACCCGTCGGGTTATCTGGCCGACGATCAGGTTGGCCAGCTTGCCCATGTCCTTTTCGCCGGTGCCGAGCAGGATTTCGACGAGCCGCCGGTCCTCGAAGAAGAACCCGCGCAGCAAGGCGAGTGTCAGATCTGTTTCGGCGTACAGCCGCCCGCAGCGGCGACGCACGTCGCGCCACATGCTCTTGGCGCCCAAATAACCGAGCAGGTAGCCGTCGCTGTCGTCGGCGAGACTGGTCGCGAGCACGTTCACCTTGCGGCGGATGCCCGCCTCGCTGACCCGAATCGTCCTGAGGTGCACGCTGATCGGCAGGGACATCGCCAGCGTGGCCGCGCGATCACCGACCATCGGCGCGAGCTCGCCGTCCGCCGCGGGACTGAGGATGTGCGGCGCCTTCCCGGAGAACAGGTTGATCGCGGCCAGCATCGGCGCCGTCGCCACCGGGCTGCGGACGGTGTTCGCATCGAACTCGGCGAACAGCGCCAGTCCCTCGATCAGCGGCCGCAGCACCGCGGTCACCGTCTGATAGGCCACCGCGTCCCGCTGGATACGATCCACGGCACGCTCGTCACCGCTCAGCGCGGCCCGCGCCATCCGGTATTGCAGCCCGGTGATCGCGAAGCCGACCGCCGAGTGAAAGCACCAGTGGTGGGTGAACTCGTGCAGGCAGCCGAGCGTCAGGTCCGGCGAGGCTTTACCCGGATGCAGCAGCTCGTCGAGGTGGTCGGCGAGCCGGACGGCACCGAGGTGGGTGAGGTTGCTGGAAAGGTCGGTCCAGCTACGGGTTTGCGCCACCGTCGCCCTCGGGCAGGCCCTGCAGGCCCAGACCGTCGATGAGCTGCTTGATCACCTGCGCGTCCGGCGCCTCGCTCTCGCTGAACGAGATGATCGCCGAACGGTCCACCTCGCTGCCGTCGGAGTACAACACCTTGGCGCGCAACTCGATTCGCTGTTTGCGGCGATTCTTCAACGCCCACGCGGCCAGCGCCTGGATCGTCGGGATCGCGAAGGCCACGGCGAGCACCAGCATGGTCGGCTCGCCGTACCGGCTGCCCGGCACCGCCTCCGGCGTCAATCCCGGTGACTGCGTGGCCAATTCGCGGCTGATATCCCGGACATCGGCGTGGTCCAGGTCGAACAACGTGATCTTCACCGGTTCGGCGGTCATCGGACGACTCCCAGCTCTCGACCCGCCGCGACCCTTTTCGCCGCAAGCGCTGGCACCCGAGTATCGAGCAATTTCGCCCCGCTGTTAGCGAATCCGGATTACTCGTGTTCCGGCACGCCCAGCACCTGCCTGCCGATCTCGCCCGCGAGCACCTCGGTCGAGTACGCCATCAGCTGGCCGGCTTCGGCGTCGCGCAGATGGCGTTGGATGGGTGACTGTTTCAGGTAGCCCGAGGCGCCGCCCACCCGTACGCCCAGCTGGGCGACCGCCACGGCGATCTTGTTCGCCAGGTACTTGGCCCGCGACAGGTCGAGATAGAAGCTCGGCAGGCCGTTGTCGGCCTCCCACAGCGCGCGCTCGTACAGCGCGTGCGCGGCCGCCAGCTTGATCTGCATGTCGGCGACCTCGTACTGCACCCACTGCTGATGCGACAGCGGCCGGCCGAGGATCACCCGCGACTGCGCGTGCTCGATCAGCGCGTCCAGCGCCGCGTCGGCGACGCCGAGCGAGATCGCGGGCAGCCCGGCTTGAATCACCGCGTAGTCACCGAATCCCGGTGCACGACCACGATATTCGGCCCGCAGCAGCGTGTTGTCGAAGGACAGCAGCTGACTGCGGGTCGCCCGCAGGCCGAGGGTGTCCCAGATCGGGATGGTCGAGACCGTCTCGTCGGGCAGCACGCCGAAGAACGCGGGCACACCGTCGACTCGCGCGTTCACCAGCAGGTACTCGGCGATCTCGCAGCCGGAGACGAAGCGCTTCGCCCCGGTGAGCGACCAGCCGCCGTCGACCGCGACGGCGTCCTGCTGCGGATTGAGGAAGCGGTTCCCGCTGGCCGGTTCCGACAGCGCGTTGGCGAAGCGCTTGCCGGCCAGAAACTCGTCGGCGAAGAACGAGCCGAGCGTCGCCGCGGTGAGTTCCGCGAGTGCGACGCCTGCGCCCGCGTGCATGGTCCAGATCGTCGCGGTGGACGGATCCGCCTTAGCGAGTACACAAACCACATGCCCGAAGGCCGCGTAACTCAGCCCTAGGCCGCCCACCCGCTCGGGTAACACGGCCCGATCGAGGTCCGCGTCGTGTAGCGCCGTCAGATGCCCCACTGCGATTTCGGCCCGCTCGTCGTAGTCAGCCGCGGCGGCCCGAAACCCCTCCGCCAACTCGGCAACTCGGTCGAGCACCTTGCGCTCGACATCGCGGACCGGAAAAGAAACCTGGGCTGTAGTCACGAAACGCTCGCTGGTCGAAGGGATTCGGCTGACACCGCGGTCTCTGGGCGATCGCCGACCCAGGGTACGCAGCAGGCGTGCCGAACGCGGGTGGAACGGACAAGCCTGGCGCCTCGAGTCGGCGGGCGAAGGCCGGGCGAGCCGACCCCGCTATGCCGGTGCGGGGCGCCCGGTTCCGGTGCGGCGCAAGCCTTTGTAGTCGTAGTAGCGGGTGATCGCGAGGCCGAGGACCAGGCCGACGGCCAGGCCGAGGGCAGCCATCCAGACGCCTCGGCTGAGACCGGCCGGACCGCTGGCGTCGAAGTAGAGGATCGCGCGGACACCGAGGAAGACCTGGTGCATCGGCTCGAAAGAGGCCAGCCAGCCGAAGTATTTCGGGGTCGCCTCGATCGGCACGGTGCCGCCCGACGAGGGCAGGCCGAGGATGATGAACAGGATCAGGTTGATCAGCAGGCCCGCCGAGCCGACGGCCGCGAGCACGGACAGACCCGTGACGCCGACGGCGATGATGGCCAGCGCGCTGAAGAGGAACAGTCCGAGCGGGTGATCGATCGGCATGCCCAACACCTTGGCGACGATAAGGAACACGCCCGCAACAACATTGGCGGTCACCACCATCACGCCCCACTTGATCAGCAAGGTGTGGAACCGCGAGATGGGTGTCGGCGGGAAGTGGACGAACCACGGCCCGTATTCGGTGGGCACGAAGCCGAGTTGCGCGTCGATCATGGTGTGGATGGTCATCGACCCGACCAGACCGGCCAGCAGAAGCAGCAGTGCGTAGAAAAATGCCGTCAGGCCTTGACCGGTGCCGCTGGGCAGCGGATGGAACGGCTGGGTGACGATCTGCAGCGGTTCGGCGAGGGCCACCCGGGTGGCGCCGCTCAGCTCGGGGGCAGGCGGCCCGCCCGGCGGCGGCGTCAGCTGCGCCTGCACCTGCTCGGTCAACTGCGCGCCGACCTGCTTGTTCACCGCGTCCAGGGCCTGAGTGCCGATCTGGGTGACGATCTCGGTCACGAAGGCACCGCTGCGCGGATTGGTCTGCAACGTGATGATCGGGCGTTGGATGTCACCGGGGATCACGCTGCCGACGCCGAGGATGCCCAGCCGTTTGCTGAAGTCGCTCGGAATCAGGATGGTGCCGTAGACCTTGTTGTCCTGCATCCGCTGCGACGCCTCGTTGACGGGCAGGATCTGCAGATCGATCTTGTCTGCGGGTACCGCCTTTTTCAGCCCCTCGGTCACCTCGTCACCGAACTTGACCAGATGCTCCTGCCCCGGTGTGCCGATCATGTCGCCGACGTCCTGATTGACCAGCGCGATGGGAAAATCGTGCATGTTCTCTTCCGGATCGACCACATAGTCGAGGTACATCGTGCCGAGCAGGGCCATGAACACGGCCAGGATGGCGACCGGTAGGAGCCACAGGCGTAGCCCGAGGCGGCGGTCCGAACGAGCTGCATCCACGCGGTCCGTAGTCACGGTCTCGGACGGTAGCAGCAGACCGGACGCGGATTCGGGAGCTTCGCCGGGCTGTTTGCTGTGAGGATGCGAAGTAAGCCGACCACGGCGGATCCAGCAAAGCGATTGCGAAACGCAACCGGATGACTTAGCGTGATCTCACCGATTGCAGATTGCAAGCAGATTGTGGGAGAAGATGATGAGGGACACCGAGCCGCAGATCGCCGACGGAAAAGTGCGCTGGCACTTCACGATGTCCCTGGACGGGTTCGTCGCCGGACCTGACAACGAACTCGACTGGCTGACCGGTTTCTCGTTCCGTCCCGGACTGATCGGCGAATATGTCGAGACCACCGGCGCTGTGCTCGGCGGCCGAAAGGGTTGGGACGCAGCGGGTGACAACCGTCCGTACGGCGGCGCCTGGCACGGACCGATCTTCGTGATCACCCACCACCCCGAGGACGCGCAGCCCGCCGACCGGGTCACCTTCCTGAATTGCGACCTCGCCGAAGCGGTGCGAATCGGGCTAGCGGCGGCGGGCGGCAAGAACCTCGAGGTATTTTCGCCGACGATCGGCCGTCAGTTGCTAGAACTGGGACTGATCGACGAGATCGACCTGCATATCGCGCCGGTCCTGCTCGGCGACGGTATCCGGTTGTACGACAACCCCGGTGGTGTCCCGATCCGACTGCACGACGCAGCCTCAGCCGACCTGCCGACGGCCGTCAACGTGCGGTACCGACCGAGCAAGGCGTCCCACTAAGGCGACCGCAGATCGAGACGGCGCATCACTCGATCCACCAGATCCGGTGGCACGCCGGGTTCCCGCCGAGCGGTCATCGCCTCGGTGCGTCCGGCCGTCAGTATCTCCTGGTTGATCCGGTCGAGTTTGCGATTGAGACGGAAGCTCCGCTCGGCCGCCGCCTTGGTATCGTCGGCGGCTTCGGGATCGGCTCTGGCGAGCCGTCTTTCGATGCCGACATGCAATCGGTCGTAGACCTCGTCGGGCAGGTTCTCGGTGTGCGCCACCTCCTGCAGGCGGCTGAGCTCCGCGCGCAGAATGCGGGTCCACAACTGGCGCTCCATGTTTCGCTCCGCTTCGGTATCGACGCGAACTCCGGTGGCACGCACCACCAGTGACAGCGTCGGCCCCTGGATGAGCAGGGTGAACAGCACCAAAGCGAAGGCGGTGAACAGGATTCCGCTGCGCCACGGGAAGTCGGCGCCCGACTCGGTGGTCAGCGGTACGGCCAGGGCCAGCGCGACCGTGGCCACGCCGCGCTGCCCCGCCCACCATGTCACCATCGTCTCGCGCCAGGTGTACGGCTCGTCGGCCTCCCGGCGCCGCCACCAACGACCGAACACCGCCCAGGTCGCCATCAACCAGACCAGCCGGACGCCGACGACCGCGCCGATCACCGCACCGGAAACACCGAGGAAGCGCGGCCAATCCGGGCCGACATCGCGCAGCACGGTCGCCAGTTCCAGCCCGATCAGGCCGAAAGCGATTCCGGTGACGAGCATTTCGATGATCGACCAGAACGAATCGCCGATCAGCCGATAGTCACTGTCACCGAAATCGGTGGCGGCGTCGGTCAGATACAGCGCGCACACCAGCACCGCGAGCACCGCCGAACCACCCCAGGCCTCGGCAAGCCGATAGGCCGCGAACGGGAGCGCCAGACCCAACGCCACCTGCCACGCCGCCTCGTCCAGCCGCCGCATCAGCCAACTGCCGCCCCAGCCGAACACCAGGCCGACCGCGACGCCGACGACCGCGGACATCACGAAATCCAGCGCCGCGGACATGGCGGAGAACTCGCCGGTGACCACCGCCTGCACCGCGATCCCATACAGCACGATCGCGGTGACGTCGTTGAACAGCCCCTCGCCCTCCAGCACCGCGACCAGCCTGCGCGGCAACCCCAGCCGACCGGCCAGCGCGCCGACGGCCACCGGGTCCGGCGGCGCCACCAGCGCGCCGAGCACGAACGCGACGGCCAGCGGCACCGCGGGCTCCCACAGATGCACCGCCACCGCGACCACCGCCGCGGTGGCCACCACCAACCCGACCGCCTGCAGCGCGATCGCACTCCAGTTCTGCGCGAAGGTCCGCCACGAGGTGCGCCGGGCCGCCGCGTACAGCAACGGCGGAAGCAGCAGCGGCAGAATCAGATCCGGCGCCACCCGGACGTCCGGCACCGCCGGGATCAACGCCAGCACGCAGCCGAACACCGTCATCAAGACGGCCGGGGCCACGCCGAGCCGCCGCCCGATCGGCTGGGCGAGGATCGTGCCGAACAGCACGAGAAACGGCAACTCCAGATGACTCACGCCAACCCAGGCTGCTGTGTGTTGCTGAGAAACGAGGCAGTGGTCACCTGAGAATCGCTGATGTATCGGGCTGCCCCAAGCTCAGCCCTGAACGCTCGTCGCCGCGGTCTCGATGAGATCCGTGACCGCCTTGGGCTGCGACAACGCGACCGCGTGGCTGCCCGCCTGCTCGACGGTGGTCGCATTCATCCGCTTGGCCATCTCGCGCTGTCCGTCGGCGGGGATCATGTGGTCGTCCTTGGCCACCAGCGCCCAGCTCGGCAGCGACTTCCAGGCCGGAACTCCGCTCGGTTCCATGAACGAGGCCACCGCGATGGGGCGCTGCGCGGCGGCGAGCACGGTGGTCTCGCTCTCCGGCAGATCCTGGGCGAAGTTGTCGTGGAACTTGTCCGGCGCGATGGTCAATTCCTGGCCGGATCCGCCGCCGGGCAGCGGGAACTCGTGCGGGACACCGATTTTGGTGGCCGGTCCGCCGAACTTCGCGTCCAGTGCGCCGACCGGTTCACCCTGGTCCGGGGAGAACGCGGCCACGTAGACCAGCCCCGCCGCCTTGGGCGAACCCGTCGCGGCATTGGTGATCACGGCGCCGCCGTAGGAGTGGCCGACCAGGATCGTCTTGCCCGGCAGCCCGTCCAGCACGCTGCGGATGTACGCGGCATCGTAGGTGAGCCCGCGCAGCGGCACCGCCGCCGTGGTCACCTGGTAGCCGTCGCGCTGCAGCTGCGCGGCCACCTTGTTCCAGCTCGACCCGTCGGCGAAGGCGCCGTGCACCAGCAGCACGGCGGGCTTGTTCGCACTGGGCGCCGGCTCGCTGTCGGCGGACGCGGTGCAGGCCGAGGCGGTCATGCCCAGCGTGACCGCGGCCACGGTCAGCGCGGCTGCCCGCAGGCCGCGACCTGCCGAACCGGTACGGAAGATGTTGTTGCGCATGGTTTTTCGAACCTCTCAACGATGGAACTACGGACTCTCGCGGCGAGCAAGCTCCAAGTTAGCTGGACAATCAGGCAATAGCTATGCTTCAGAAGCCGAGATAGTTTGCCGAAACTCCAGGAGCGTCGATCGTGTTCAGTCAGTCCGAGGACCTCGACGCCTTCTCGGAAATCCTGGAGGCCGTCCGGCTGCACGGGGATACCGTCGCCCGGTTCGCCCCGCCCGCACCGTTCGAGGTGACCATCCCGGACGGCATCCGACTGCTGCATATTGTGGAGCGCGGCAGCATCCGGCTGTGTGTCGGCGACGACCCGCCGATCCTGCTCGGCCCCGGCGACCTGGTGCTGCTCGGCTGCGGCGACGCCCATGCGCTCAGCGCCGGCACCGGCGCGACGCCGCGGCCGCTGCAGGATTCGGACACCTTCCGCCTCGACTCCGAGCTCGCCGATCCCGAGGCGCCCCGCTGGGTCACCGGGACGTTCGCGGTGCAGGAGGCCATCGCGGCCCCGCTGCTGTCGGTGCTGCCACGGGCGATCCACATTCCGGCGGACCCCGGTCACCGCCCCTGGCTCGCGGCCATCCTGCCGGTGCTGCTCATCGAGGTAACCAGCCCGAATCCCGGTGCGACAGCGATGATTTCGCGGGTGCTCGATCTGCTCTTCATCCACACCCTGCGCGCCTGGTTCGCCGGGCACGACGCCGAACCGGGCTGGCTCACGGCGGCAATGGATCCCGCGCTCGGCCCGGTGCTGGCTGCCATACATCGGGATCCGGCCAAGCCGTGGACGGTGACGACGCTGGCTCGTGACGCCAGGATGTCCCGCTCGGCCTTCGCCGAACGCTTCACCCGTCTGCTCGGACGCGCCCCGGCGGCCTACGTCACCGAGCGCCGCCTCGACCACGCCGCCGAACTGCTGCGCTCGACCACCGACCCGGTCTCCCACATCGCCGCCGACATCGGCTACACCTCCAACGCCGCGTTCAGCCGCGCCTTTCAACGCCGCTACGGCGACGCACCGCAACGCTGGCGCAAGCTGACAGTGCGGTGAACGAGATGTCCGGTGGACGTCCGGGCGATCACCGTTTGGGGTGTGCCGGACTGCGGCAATCTGGTGCTTACGACGCAGTTCCCCGAGGTGGTGAAAGGAGAGTCCGATGATTATCGGAATGGTTAGCCACTGGGTTCGTTCAGTGCTCGAGCTAATCGGCATTTGACCCGGCCGTCCAATAATCCCTGGCGCGCAGACCCGCGGGACCATGTGGTCCCGCGGGCTCTGTGCCCCTCGACTGACGGGTAGCCTGAACCCCATGGACGCAGCCACTGCGACCGTCGGTGTCGAGGAGGAATTTCTCCTCGCCGAACCCGAAACCGGTGCGCCTGTCGCGAAGAATGTCGAGGTCGCCCGGACCGCGGCCGAACTCGGCATCGATCTCCAACTAGAACTCACCCGATGCCAGGTGGAAACCAGCACGGGCGTGCACCACGACGCCACCGAGCTGGCCACGGAATTGCGCGATCTGCGCTGCGGAATCGCCGCCTGCGCGGAGAAGAACGGCACCCAACTGCTCGCGGTGGCCATTCCGCCGACCGTGCCGGACAAGTTCCCGGTCACCGACACACCCCGTTATCAACGGATCGCCACCGCGTTCGGCATGCTCGCGCAGGAGCAGGGACTGTGCGGCTGTCACGTGCACGTGGCGGTGCCCGATCGCGAAACCGCCTTGCACGTCAGCAATTTCCTGCGTCCGTGGCTGCCGCTGTTCCTGGCGCTCACCGCGAATTCGGCCATCTATCGCGGTATCGATACCGGCTTCGCGAGTTGGCGCAGCATTCTGTGGCGACGGTGGCCGAGTGCCGGTCCGCCCCCGTATTTCGGGTCGGTCGCCGAATACGATGCGATGGTCGCCATGATGATCGCGAGCGGCAGCATCCTGGACAAGAAGATGGTCTATTGGGACGTGCGGCCGTCGCCGAGTTTTCCGACGGTAGAGATCCGGGTCAGCGATGTGCCCGCGACGGTCGAGGAGACGGTATTACTCGCGACGCTGGTTCGTGCGACGGTGATGACCGCGCAGGACTCGCTGGCGCACCATATAGCCGCGCCGCCGGTCAGTGACGAGGTGCTGCGCGCGGCGTATTGGAAGGCGGCCCGCACCGGGCTCGACGGCGACGCCGTAGACCCGGTCCACGGACGCATCATGCCGGTGCAGGACCTACTTGCCGAACTCATCGCCTACGTCGGTCCGGCCCTGGACGAGCTCGGCGACCAGCAACTCGTCACCGACTCCGTCGCCGCCGTGCTGGCCCGCGGCAACGGAGCGATGCGGCAGCTCAACGCTTTTCGCGCCCGCCACGACGTCGCCGATGTCGTGACAGAGCTGGCGGCAGCCACCTTGGCAGGCTGCCCCGCGGCTACAACCACATGAGACAGAAGATGTGTCCCACCGGATCGGCATAGACCCGGAACTGCTCGTTATCGTTGGGCTGCACCAGTTTTGCGCCGAGCGCGAGCGCCGCGGGCTCGGCCTGCTCGATGTCGTCGACCAAGACATCGAAGTGAATCTGCTGGGACGCTTCGGGATCCGGGAACCGCGGTGGCTGGTACTGCGGCGCGGTTTGAAAGACGATGCGCCTGCCGTCGTCGTCCACGGTAACGACCCAGGTGTCGTCCTCGTTCTCGGTCAGTTCGAGGCCGAGCAGGGCGATATAGAACTCGGCGAGCTTGCGCGGCTCCGGACAATCCAGCACTACGCTGCGCAAACGCCCGACGGGGCGGTCTGATGTCATGAGAGATCTCCCTCGATCGGCACCCTGCTCGCCTACCAGGCGTCGACGGGGTCAAACGTCGCGCCGAACCGGCCGGCGGCGCAACTCTCAGCAATGATGAAATATGTTGTGGTCAAATATGATTCGCCCCGGAAGAACACCCTCTCGCCCACTGGAACTCCTACGATGAGAAGAGACACGGTTCAGTAGACGAGGGGGCAACCGAGATGAACGACCTGACACACGTGATCGACCAATCCAAGCCGAGCATCGCCCGGGTGTACGACTACCTGCTCGGCGGCAAGGACAACTTCGCCGTCGACCGGACGATCGGCGATCACTTCAAGGAGAACCTGCCCGGCTCGGTGGCGATCGCCACCACCAACCGGCAGGCGCTGATCCGCGCCGTCCGCGACCTCGCCCGCGACGGCATACGGCAGTTCATCGACCTCGGCAGCGGCCTGCCCACCGCCGACAACGTGCACCAGGTCGCGCGCCGCTACGCCGCCGACGCCAAGGTGGTCTACATCGACAACGATCCCATCGTGCTCGCGCACGGTCGAGCGCTACTGGCCACCGACAGCAATACCACCGTCTTCCAGGCGGATCTGCGCGACCCGCGCACGATTCGGGAGCACCGCGAGGTCGCCGAGCTGATCGACTTCGACCAGCCCGTCGCCGTCATCTTCAGCGCCGTCCTGCACCACCTCAACGACGACGAGGAACCGGCCGCGGTGGTGCGCTACTGGTCCGAGCAGCTCTCGGCCGGAAGCATGGTGTACATCTCGCATTTCCGCTCGGGCGAGAACCGCGAGACCATCAACGCCGAGGAGAAGCTCCAGGCGACCTTCGGGCGCGGCCGCTGGCGCACCGACAAGGAGATCGAGGCGCTGTTCGGCGACCTGGACATCCGCGCACCCGGCATCGTGCCCTGCGCGAGCTGGCGGCCGGACCTGACGGTGGCGGACGAGACGACACCCGGCCACGCACTGACCGTCTGGGAGCAGCTCATCGTCACCGGATTGGCGCGCAAGGCCTAGACACGCGCAAGGCCTGGACATACGAAAGGGGCGCCGCGCGATTGCGGCACCCCTGGCTCGAAAACCGTTACTAATCAGCAGGTTCCAGGATCACCGGGAGCTTGCCGTGACCGTTCGAGATGAAGCTGACCACGGTCCCCAACTCCGCCGGATCCGCCGCCAACCGCATGTTCGGGAAGCGCGCGAAGATGGCGGGCAGTGCCAGCGCCGCCTCCAGCCGGGCCAGCGGCGCACCGAGGCAGTGGTGCACGCCGTGGCCGAAGGCCAAGTGGTCCTTGCTGACTCGGGTCACGTCGAAATCGTCGGCGGTGTCGCCGTGCACCTTCGGGTCGCGGTTGGCCGCGGCGTAGGCGGGCAGAATCGGCTCGCCCTTGGCGATCCGCACGCCCTCGATCTCGATGTCGTCGACCGCGAACCGCAGCGGCAGGTGCGCGACCGGCGCCTCGAAGCGCAGCGCCTCCTCGATCAGGTCCGACCAGCCGACCTTGCCCTCGAGCACCGTCGCCCGCTGCTCCGGCCGGGTGATCAGCGCGTAGATCGCCTGATCGAGCAGGTTGACCGTGGTCTCGTGGCCGGCACTGATGACGAGCAGCAGCGTGTCGATGAGTTCCTGCTCGGTGAGCTTGGAGCCGTCGTCCTCGCTGCGGTGCGAGATCAGCAAGCTGGTCATGTCGTCACCGGGGTGTTCGCGCCGGTAGGCCACCAACTCCGCGAGAATGCGGTACATCTCCATGTAGTTGGCCTGCGACTCTTCGGGACTGAGGGCGGTGTCGAAGATGCCGTCGACGCACTTGCGCAGGCCGGGATTCAACGACTCCGGTACGCCCATCAGTTCGGAGATGACCTCGATCGGCACCGGATACGCGAAACCCTCACGCAGATCGACCACTTCACCCTTGGGCAGCGCCGCGAGCTCTGAGATGAGCCGCTCGACGATCCGGTCGATTCGTGGCCGCATCGCCTCGGTGCGACGATGCGTGAACGCCGGAGCGACGAGCTTGCGTAGTCGCCGATGGTCGGCGCCGTACGCGGTGAACATGTTGTTCACCGCGACCCAGAGGAACAGCGGCCAGTCCTGCGGCACTTCACCTTTGGCGAACGCGGGCCAATGCTGCTTGGCATCCTT
Source organism: Nocardia sp. NPDC060255 (assembly GCF_042727395.1). Classification (NCBI taxonomy): domain Bacteria; kingdom Bacillati; phylum Actinomycetota; class Actinomycetes; order Mycobacteriales; family Nocardiaceae; genus Nocardia; species Nocardia sp. NPDC060255. The sequence continues at coordinate 341,253 of NZ_JBHXAU010000002.1, forward strand.
GGACACCTTCGGATCTACGAGCAGCCGCTTCAGCAGATCGGCGTCGGTGATCGACCAGGCCCGCACGCCGCCGGGCAGCTCCACCAGGGTGGCCGGTCCACGCTCCCGCAGGCGCGCGGATTCGCCTTGAATGTCGGTGCCCGTCGGGTCTAGGACTAGTGGCTCAGCGTCCATCGGGGGTCTCCTTAAAACACGTTCAACGGTGGTGACTTCGGGAACACTACCGGGAGGGAGACCAGCGCTCGGTGGAAAGGACCAGGCCGCCAAGACAATTCGCTAGCGGCGACGGCAAGATCCAACTCTGGCAACGCATCCAGCAGCTGGTCGATGGCGTCCTGCACGATCAGGTAGGCCATCGACCTGGCGGGGCAGGCGTGCGGCCCGACGCTCCATGCCAGATGCGACCGATTGTCCACGTACTCACCGACACTGATGGTCGGGTCGTTGTTGCAGCCGGACATGCTGATCACGACCGGCTGGTGCGCGGGCAACCAAACCCCATCGATCAGTATCGGTTGCCTCGGGTAGGAGACGCAATAGTTCGCCATCGGCGGGTCGGTGAACAGCACCTCGTCGAGCGCGTCTCGGGTCGAAAGACTACCGCCCAGAACGTTTCCGGCGAACCGGTCGTCGGTGAGCATCAGCAGCAGCGTGTTGACGATCAGGTTCTGCTGCGGCTCGATGCCCGCGCCGTACAGCGTGACGAGCTGGTGGATCATCTCCACATCGTCGAGCTTGGCGGGATGGGCGAGCAGCCGCGAGGTGATGTCGTCGCCGGGCTCTTTGCGCTTGGAGTTCACCAGATCGAACAGCGCGTCGGTGAGCATCGCGTTGCCCTTGTCGGCGTTCACGCCCTCGAAGATCGCGGCCATGCCGGTGGCGACCTGCTGGCCGATCTCCGGCGAGCAGCCGAGGGTCGAATTGAGTACCGCGAAGGTGAGCGGAAAGGCGTACTGGCTGATCAGGTCCGCGGCGCCGTCCTGGCAGAACGCGTTGATCAGCGGGATGGCGATCCGCTCGACGGTGGCGTGCAGGCTGTGCAGGTCGACCTCGGCGATGGCGGCCACGTTGGCCTGCCGGTACTTGCTGTGATCGAGTCCCGCGCTGCGCAGCGCGTTCGGCCGCCACTCCAGCATCGGCAGGATCGGGCACTCGCCGGGCACACCCTTCTGCCAGATGCGTGGGTCGGCGGGGAAATGCTCGGGGTCGTTGAGGATGCGCAGCGCGGTGTGGTACCCGATCACCAGCGTGGCGGGCACGTCCGGCGACAGGTTCACCGGCACCAATGAGCCGTATTGGCGGCGCATCTCGCGGTAGGCGAGGTGTGGGTCGGCGGCGTATTCCTCCGAGTACAGCGACACCCGTGGGCCGTCGGTGTCGATCGGTGATCCGTGCTGGACCGGGCAGGAACGCGGGGGCGTGGTCAAAGTCGTGACTCCTGACGATGGAACAGGAATTCAACAAGCGTGATCAGGGATCGCAAGCACGTGCCCCGGTCACGCGCGTCTAAGGAGGTAAGCGGGGTATCGGGCGTTAAATCCAGGGCGTCGCGGACCTCGCCCAGCGGAAAGTTCTTGAAGCCTTCGAATTGGTTGACGGCCACCGAATACGGCACACCGCGCTCCTCCAGCACCGAGAGCACCTCGTCCGACTTCTCGATGCGCCGGGTGTCGACCAGCACCAGCGCGCCGAGCGCGCCGCGAGCCAGTTCCTCCCACAGCGGGACGAACCGCTGCTGGCCCGGCGTACCGAACAGGTACAGCGCGAGTTGCGGGTTCAGCGTGATGCGGCCGAAGTCCATCGCCACGGTCGTCTGGGATTTGCCGGGCAGGCCGGCCATGTCGTCGACGCCGACGCTGGCCTCGGTGATCGTCTCCTCGGTGCGCAGCGGCTTGATCTCCGACACGCTGCTCACGAAGGTGGTCTTGCCCACCCCGAAATTGCCTGCCACCAAAAGCTTTACGGAACGAGTAACGGTCTCCGGCACATAGTCGACTGGACGATCAGACGGCGAGAGCACGGAGCCCATTAAGTACCTCCTCGAGCAGAGCGATCTCCGGCAGGTTTTCGGCCGGGGTAGGCGTAACCAGGTGTCCGTTGTCCATCAGATCGGCCGCGATGATCTTGACAACGGAGGGTGGCAGATCGAGGTACGCGGCGATCTCGGCGATCGACAGCGTGCCCCGGCGGCTACAGAGCTGGATGACCCGGCGTGCGTCGGGCGCGGCACCCGGTGACGGATCCTTTGCGGCACGGACCAAGGTGACCAGGTCCAACTCGCGAGTGGGACGGGTGCGTCCCCCGGTGCGCACATACGCCCGAACCAAATCGGGATCACGCCGGGCCCGTGGTGTCATGGCAATTCGCCACCATCAACGCGCCTGCGCGGCTGGCTGCCCAGCTCGTGCCCGACCCGGCCGGCGAGTTCGTTCATCCGATGCGCGATGAGCGCGACGTCGATCTCGGGGGTGGTCGCGACGCCGAGCAGCGCGCCGTCACCCGCGGCGGTGATCAGGATCATGCCCTGGTCGTACTCGGTCATGTTCTGCCGCACACCGTTGTCGGCGTCGCCGCAGAACTCGCCGAGCGCCTTGCCGAGCGAGCGCAGGCCCGACGCGGCGGCGGAGAAACGCTCCGCCTGGTCGCGTTCGATCCCCGCGGAATGCGCGATCCGTAAGCCGTCCTCGGACAGCAGGACCGAGAACCGGACGCCCGGCACGCTGAGATCTTCGAGTAGCCAGCCCAGCTTGTTGCTGCTGTCGGTCACGGGAGTGGCCATCAGGATGTCATCCCTTCCGTGTCATCGGAGTTATCGGACTGATCGGTGGCGGCCGCGCGGCCGCTCTGCGAACCGGTGTGCCAGGCCGCGGCGACGTCGGGCCGGGCCAGGCCGGGCTCGGTGCGCGGCCCGACCGGGGCCAGCGCGACGGTCCGGCGGCGTCGCTTGGGTAAGCCGCCGCTGGTGATCTCGTGCACGGCGAACGGCTCACTCTCACTAGGCTCTTCGATCTCCGGTGCCCGATGCGAGGCGGTGGCGGCGGCCGCCGCGGGAACGGGCTCGGCCGGGATCTCGACCTCGCGCGCGGGCACGAACTCCTGCTGCTCGGGCTGCGGGGTCAGCAGCAGCGCCTCGGGGATGTACACCATCGCGCGCATGCCGCCGTAGACGTTCGGGCCGTCGATGTAGACGGTGAAGCCGTAGCGACGGGCCAGCGCGGCGATGCCGGGGAAGCCGACCTTGGGTGAGGGGCCGAGCTGGTGGATGTCGACCGAGCGCTCGTGCGCGAGCACCTGCCTGGCCTCCTCCATCTGCTCGGCATTCATCCGCACGCCCGCGTCATCGATGATCACGGTGACGCCGTGGTGGCCCTCCTGGAAGCTGACATCCACGAAAGACGTTGGCGGAGAATAGCGCAACGCGTTGTCGAGCAGGGTCGCCAAGGTGTGCACCAGCGGCTCGACGGCGCGGCTGATGACCACCCGGTCCAGCTGGCCGGGGCGCACCCGCAGGTAGTCGCGGACGCGGCCGGTCGCACCACCGATGACGTCGGTGAGCGACTGGGCGGGCCAGCGCCGGCCGGGCAGGCCGCCGCAGACGATCACGTAGGACTGCGCCTGCCGGATCATCTGCTGCACGGTGTGGTCGATGCGGGTGAGGGTTTCGTACACCTCGTCGTTGCGGTGCTCACGCAGCGCGGAGCTGACCACCTGGCTGACGTCGGCGCCGAGACTGACCACGGACGTGCCGAACGAACGCACCGCCGCGCTGGTCGCCTGCCTGGACGCGGTGGACACCTCGGTGCGCACCTTGTCCTCGGCGGTTTTCATCGCCTGCTGAGCCTCGTGGTTGGTCTGGTCCCTGGTCTCGGACCGCAGCAGGCTCAGGTCGTCGGCGTAGCGCTCGGCGATCCACCGCAATACCTGCGCGGTGCGCGAATTCTCCAGGCCCGGCGGCACTTCGACCGTGGGGGCCTGACTGTCGAAGCGTCTGATCGCCTCGGCTACCGAAGGCATCGTGGTAGTCGCGAAGCGCTCGACGGCTTCCTCCGCGGCTCGTTGCTCTCTGCTGAGTGCTTCGGCCCTGGCTCGCTGCTGTCGCGCGTATTGCACTGCGTACAACGCGACCGCTGCCACTACCACGAGAGCAGCGGCGAGGATCCATGAAAGCACCACGGCGATATCTTGATTCATCAGTTCTTTCGTCGTCGATTGGCGCCGAGGAATCGACTCTCCGTCATGTGCTTCGTCTCGCCTTCCTCGCGACGCCGACCAGCACACCCTGGTCGGATCTGGTCCACGTCGGAGGACCGGCCACCTGCCGAACAACAGATTGTGTCCGAACAGTTACCAGAACCCGACGTCCCGACATTAGCAGCTATGCAACCAGTTCTCTTCAGATCCACTCACATGATTGCGTTTGCAGACAACAGATGCCGACCGCCGCGACATGCGCAATAATGCTGCGCCACTGATGATCACGATCGCTTGCCACGCGGTGACCAGCGGTCTTTCCGGTGCTGCGATAGAGGACACATCATCCGATCTATCGGCGGTGCCGCGTATCCCGCGCATGCTGTCAACCGCGCCTATCCGAAGCAGGTGGGGGAACAGGGTATTCGGCCGCAGTCGCGACCAGAAGTTTGCTGGAACGTCCAGTTTGTTCTTGAACGGTGTCGCGGGGTCCGACAGCGAGACTGTCCTGGCGCAGATTGCCCGGATGTCGCTGGACCGTACCTGGTCGGACGGGTCGAGGCCGATCATGAAGCCGAACTGAAGAGGCGGGCCTTCTCATTTCGGCACCAACTACGAGGGACCGCGGGTACCGGATACTATGCCGCCATGGCAAAGCTGAAGGTCTCCGTCGATGTGCCGATCTCGCCCGAAGACGCGTGGTCGCACACGTCCAATCTGGCCGATCTCGACAAATGGCTGACGATGCACGAGGCGTGGCGCAGCGAGGTGCCCGAGCAGCTGACCGTCGGCACCCAGTTGGTCGGCGTCGCCTCGGTAAAGGGTTTGCGGAACCGGGTTACGTGGACGGTGAAGGCCGCCGAGGCGCCGCGCAGGCTGTTGCTGACCGGCGCGGGCAAGGGTGGCACCAAGCTCGGGCTCGAATTGCTGGTGGCGCCGAAGGGCACCGGCTCGGAGGTGACCGTCGACATCGAGCTCGGTGGCAGGCCGCTGTTCGGTCCGATCGGCGCCGGGGTGGCGCGGGCGGTGAAGGGCGACATCGAGCGTTCACTGGCCAAGTTCGTCGAGCTGTACGCCTGAATCAGGCTGTGCGGCAAGCGCTACCGTGCCGCGGTGATGCGGCGGCCGAGCCCGGCCTTCAGATGGTCGATGACGGCGCGGGTCCGGCGCGGTAGCGGGGCGGCCGCAGCGTAGACCGCGGCGATGTCGGCGCTGGGGGTCTGGATGTCGGGCAGTACCTGGACGAGCGAGCAGTCGCGCAGCAGCGGCTCCACATGCCAGAGCGATCGCATCACCAGACCCCTTCCGGCCACACACCATTGGGTGATCACGTCGCCGTCGTTGCTGATCAGGTTGCCCGACACTCGGATCGAGATCTCCTTGTCGCCGCTGTCGAACCGCCACAGCGCGTAGTCGGACTCGTTCTCGCGCAGGATGATGCAGCTGTGCTGTTCGAGTTCCTTGAGATTCGCGGGAGTTCCGTTGCGCCGCAGGTACTCCGGTGCCGCACACAGCACCCGGCGGTTGGCCCACAGCCGGGTCGCGGTCAGACGCGAATCCTGCAGGGCGCCAACCCTGATGTCGATGTCGAAACCGGTGCCCGCGATATTCAGTGGCAGCGACGACAGTTCCAGATCCACCTGCACCCGCGGGTTTCGCTCGACGAAATCGGCGACCAGCGGTGCGATGTGGGCCCGGCCGAGGCCGATGGTCGACCGGACATGGACTCGGCCGCGCAGCTCGTGGCGCTGCTCGGCGATCGAATCCTCCAACTCCGCCAGCTCCGCGGCGATGACGGAAGCGCCTGCCGCGTAACGCTCCCCCTCCGGGGTCAGCGTCAGCCTGCGGGTGCTGCGTTGCACGAGTAACACGCCGAGCCTGGCCTCCATCTGCGCGAGCCGCTTGCTCACCGAGGACACCGAGACGCCGAATTCCCGCGCTGCTTCGGTCAGGCTGCGCGAACGCGCGACGATGTCGAAAAACGTGACGTCGTCGGTAGATGCGCCGGGCACGGCGACCTCCTCGTCTTTTCCATTCAGGAAAGAGTCTCTTTCTCGTTCCGTGCTTTTGCCGCGGAATATCCGAGCCTACCGTTGTGATCGGTCCCACAACAACGGATTCCGGGGCCGCTATCGAAGAGATCGGAGAACGCGACGATGGGTTCAACGCACCGTATTGCCGTCATTCCAGGAGACGGCATCGGCAAAGAAGTCGTGCCGCAGGGAGTTCGCGTGCTGGCGGCCGCGGCGGCGGCATTCGACTTCACCCTCGATGTCACCGAGTTCGACTTCGCGAGCGTGGAATATTACACCGCGACCGGGCAGATGCTGCCGGACCGGTGGTTCGACGAGCTGGCCGGGTTCGACGCGATCTACTTCGGCGCGGTCGGCTGGCCCGAGGTGGTGCCGGACCATATTTCGCTGTGGGGCAGCCTGCTGCAGTTCCGGCGGCACTTCGACCAGTACGTCAGCCTACGACCGGTCCGGCTGCTGCGCGGCATCACCAGCCCGCTCGCCGGTCGGCAGCCCGGCGAGGTCGACTTCTATGTGGTCAGGGAGAACACCGAGGGCGAGTATTCGAGTATCGGCGGCAAGATTTTCGAGGGCACCGAGCGGGAGACGGTCATCCAGGAGACGGTGATGACCAGGACCGGCGTCGACCGAATCCTGAAGTACGCCTTCGAACTCGCGCAGCGCCGGCCGCGACGGCGGCTCACCTCGGCGACCAAGAGCAACGGTATTTCCATTACGATGCCCTATTGGGACGAACGGGTCGCGGCGATGGCGAAGGACTATCCCGAGATCGAGGTGGACAAGTATCACATCGATATTCTGACAGCCAATTTCGTGTTGCATCCGGACTGGTTCGACGTGGTCGTCGCGAGTAATCTGTTCGGCGATATTCTTTCCGACCTCGGCCCCGCCTGCACCGGAACCATCGGCATCGCACCGAGTGGAAACATCAACCCGGAGCGGCTGTTTCCGAGCCTTTTCGAGCCGGTGCACGGGTCCGCCCCCGACATCGCCGGAAAAGGGATCGCCAATCCGATCGGTCAGATCTGGAGCGGGGCGATGATGCTGGAACATCTCGGCGAGCAGGCCGCCGCCGATGCGGTGCTGGCGGCGATCGAAACGGTACTGTCCCAGGGGAAAACGGCGCTGACGCCGGACATGGGAGGGGCCGAGACGACGGAATCCGTTGGCGGACAGGTGCGCGCGCGGCTCGAGTCCGCTACATCGATGGCCCGGTCATGAGCGTGCAGGCCAAGACCGCGCGGTCGTTCACGCTACCGACGCTCGACGGTATTCCGCTGATAGTGCCGGTCATCCTCACAGCGGGGGTGCTCGCGGCGGGCGTTTTCGACTCGATACCGAAGAACATGATCGGCGGGCTCGCCGTGATCGTCGGGCTCGGAATGCTGCTCGGGCCGTTGGGAAATCGGCTGCCGGTCGTCTCGAAGATCGGTGGTGGTGCGCTGATCTGCCTGATGGTGCCGTCGGTGCTGGTGTATTTCGGGGTGTTCAATGCGAACACATTGGCGGCGGTAAACGCCCTGATGAAGGAGGCGAACTTCCTCTACTTCGTCATCAGCACACTGGTGGTCGGCAGCATCCTCGGGATGAGCCGGAAGGTGATGGTCGGCGGGCTGATCCGCATCTTTCCGCCGCTGGTGCTCGGGACGGTCGTCGCGGTGTCGGTGGGGATCGGTGTCGCGATGGCGTTCGGGTACGGGTTTCACCGTGCGTTGTTCTACATCGTGGTGCCGATCATCGGCGGCGGCATCGGCGAGGGCGTCATTCCGTTGTCCTCGGCGTATGCGTCGGCTTTGGGCGGGGACTCGGGAAGTTATGTGGCGGAACTGATTCCGGCGGCGATCATCGGGAACATAGCGGCGGTCATACTCGCGGGGCTCCTGCGGCGGCTGGGTGATCGCCGGCCGCAACTCGACGGTGCGGGCCAGTTGGTGAAAGTGGCGACGCCGGACATCACTGCGGCCGCACCGCCGCCGGACACCGTCACGCCCAGTCGAAACCACGCGCTGGGCGTTCTGATCATCTGCGGACTGTTCGTACTGGCCACGCTGCTGGAACGGATCGTGCACCTGCCCGCTCCGGTGCTCGTGATCATCATGTCGGTGGTCTGCAAGCTGTTCGGTGTCTTTCCCGCCGACGTCGAGGACAGTGTGCGCGGAATCTACACGGTCATCTCCCGATACTTCATCTATCCGACGATGATCGGGCTCGGCATGCTGTATCTGCCGCTGAAGAACATCATGGGCGTGATCTCGGTGGGTTATGTGGCCGCCTGCATCGCGGTCGTTATCGCGATGGCCGCCACCGGATTCTGGGTGGGGCGGGCCATCGGGATGTATCCGGTCGACGCGGCGCTGGTGACGGTATGCCACAGCGGGCTCGGCGGAACCGGTGACGTGGCAATCCTTTCGGCGTCGAATCGGATGAATCTGATGCCGTTCGCGCAGATCTCGACCCGGATCGGCGGAGTGACCACGGTCATTTCGGCAGCGGCGTTGATCAGGGTGCTCGAAGGATGAGGGTCTTGGTCGCGCCCGACAAGTTCAAGGGAAGCCTGACCGCGGCCGAGGTCGCGGGACGGCTGGCCCAGGGGCTGGCCGGAACTGGAGTCGAGAGCAAGCAACTGCCGCTTGCCGATGGTGGTGACGGCAGTGTCGATGCCGCCGTCGCCGCCGGGTTCACGAGTCAGTCGTACACCGTCGCGGGTGCGATGGGGACGCCGTGGCGCGGGTGGATCGCGGTGCGCGGCAACACCGTGATTGCCGAGGTCGCGAATACCTGCGGCTTGGCAACCCTGCCCGGCGGCCGGAAGCAGCCGCTCGACGCGTCGAGTCTCGGTCTGGGACAGGCTGTTCGGCAAGCATTGCTGTTGTCGCCAGGCCGAATGGTGCTGGCCCTCGGTGGTAGCGCGAGTACCGATGGGGGCATGGGGCTGCTGACTGCCTTCGGGTTTCGGTTCACTGATCACACAGGGCGGGTTTTGCCGCCGAGCGGTCGGGCGCTGCTCGATATCGCCTCGATCGATGCCGCTGCGGCCGTGCGCCTGCCGCCGGTCGATCTCGTTATTGCCTCCGATGTCACCAATCCGCTGACCGGGCCCGACGGGGCTGCTGTCGTGTACGGACCGCAGAAGGGCGCCGATCCCACGGACGTGCGCCTGCTCGATCGCGGGCTCCGGCACCTGGTGGAGATGTTGTACCGCAACGGTTTTCCTGAGGCAAAGCGCCTCGCCAGGATGCCCGGCGCAGGCAGCGCGGGTGGGCTCGGATTCGCCGCGATGCTGCTCGGCGCGCGCATGAGCTCCGGAGCCGAGTTTTTCCTCGACCTGCTCGACTTCGATCGGCACTGCGGGGCAGCGGATCTCGTCATCACCGGTGAGGGCAGCCTCGATGCGCAGACCGAGCAGGGCAAGCTGCCCGCTGCCGTCGCCCGGCGTGCCGAGCCCGTTCCCGTCATTGCCGTAACGGGGCGCAACGAGATCCCTCGAAGCCATTGGAGCCGAACAGGTTTTACCGAGGTCTACGCGCTTGCCGACTACACCGATCGGGACACCGCGGGCGATCCCACGCTGACCGCCGACTTGCTCGTGCGGATCGGCCGCCAGATCGGGCAGTCGCGATCTTTGGAATCGACCGGTGCTCAACTCGGCAATTCTGCTGTAACGAGCCGATATCCAAGGTCCAGGGCCGACTGATCGAGCAGATCTGCATAGCGGGTATGCCATGTGCCGGTCGCCAGATCCGCTCGCAACCGCGACAGTCCCTCTTGCAGTTGCGGTTTCGGAGTGAGCGCCAGCATCGACATGCCCGCTTGCACTGTTTCGTCGAGATACGCTTCGGGCCTGCGCCAATAGGCGCCGCCGAAGCCGTCCACGCAATCGTGTGGGACCGGGATCGGCTGGATCACTGGATCTTTCAGCAAGGCCGTGAGCGCGGAGAGTGAGACGGCGAGTCTCGCGTCCGTCTCCGCCGCCGCCGGTAGATAGTCGCGAACCAACCAGAACTGCCGGAACACCGCGTGATCCCAGGTGAGAATCGCGATGCGGCGGCGGGCAATTCGCACCATCTCGGCAATGCCACGCTCGAGATCGGTCCAGTGATGGACGGTCAGCACGGCGAGCGCGGCATCCACCGCGTCGGTGCGCACCGGCAGGTGTTCGGCGGTCGCGCGTACCGCGGGCGCCGCGCCTGCCGGCCGTTGCGCGACCATCACCTGGCTCGGCTCCACGGCGAGCACGGTTCGGGCCGGCTCGTACGAACCGGTACCCGCGCCGATGTTCACCACCGTACGCATTCCGCTCAGAGCAGTCGTGATCATGTCCGCGATGCGCGGATCAGGTTGCCGGGTCAGCGAATACGTCCGGCCGGTCGCATCGTAGACGGTCATCGCCACGCCCGGCCGCACCGAACGCGAATTCCGGCAACTCTCACAATGGTGATCGACATGATCGGACATTACCGCGAGCGGTTGCCTGCTTGTCGACCCCGATATCAGGGGCCGCGATACGGCTTGATGGTCCGGTGAGACCGCGGCCGGGACAAGCAGGCGTCGCATCAGCTTCGCAGCCATTTTGTGAAAACGCCCAGTTCATACCTGGTTTTTACTAGATTTTCGCGATCGTTGCCGTTACGGTCTAGGACATGAATTCGAGCAGTGAAGCGCCGCAGGAACGGGTCGCCGACCCGCTGCTCGCTGCTGCCACCGATCTGCTCAAAACACCGTTGATGCCGCTAGCCGACGACGAGTTGCTCGACGTGATGCGTGACATGGAGAAGGCCACCCGCATTCTGGCGGCGGTCGGACACCGGTTGCTCTGCGAGGCTTCCGAACGCGGACTGCCGTCCCGCACCGGCGCGGGCACGCTCAAGAAGTTGCTGATGCAGACACTGCGCCTGTCCCACGCTGAAGCGGCGAGCCGGGTCGCGGCCACCCGCGCACTCGGCGCGCGCCGCGACGTCACCGGAGCTATTCGCCCACCCGAACTGGCGAACACCGCTGCGGGGCAGGCAGCTGGAGAAATCTCAGCCGACCATGCACGGCGAGTAGCCGCGGTGATGAACCGGGTCCCCGGCGGCGTCAGCAACCCGGAATACGAAGCCGCAGAACAAGTTCTGGCGGATTTCGCGCGCACCGGCTCGCCCGACGACATCGGTAAGGTCGGCGAGGCGATTCTGGCGCACCTGGATCCTGACGGGAAACTGTCCGACGACACCGACCGCGCTCGCATGCGGGGAATTCGCATCGGGCGTCAACGGGCAGACGGGATGTCACCGATCAGCGGCGAGATCACGCCGACCTTGCGCGCGCTCCTGGATCCCGTCGTCGCAAAGCTGGGCCGGCCGGGCATGAACAATCCTGATGATCCCGCAAGCCCTTGTGGTGAGGGTGGATACGTCGACCCCGATGAGCTGGTCGCCGCGGCCGGCCGAGACGTGCGCAGCGCCGCCCAACGCACCCATGACGCGGTGCAGGCGCTGCTGGAGCACTGCGTTGCTCCAGAGAAGTTGGGTTCGCATCGAGGCCTGCCGGTCTCGACGATCTTGACCATGAGCGTCGCCGATGTCGAGAAGGCGGCCGGGGTCGCGACGACCGCCACCGGCGGGACCGTCCCGATGGCCGAAGCCTTGAAACTGGCTGAAGAAGCCCAACCATTCCTCATGGTGTTCGACCACGCCGGTCTGCCACTACATTTCGGGCGAGCCAAACGGCTCGCGACCGCCGCACAACGGTTGGCGTTGACCGCCGCCCTGCGCGGGTGCACGCGTCCGGGCTGCGACGCACCCGCCAGCATATGCGCCGTCCACCACGTCACAGACGCGTACAGCGGTGGACCCACTGACATCGACAACGAAACATTGGCCTGCGACCGCTGCCACGCCATGATCCACGACGGGCCCGGCGGTTGGAAGACGGTTGTCCTCGGCCCGGACTCGGAATATCCGGGTCGCACCGGTTGGATTGCGCCGCCACATATCGACCCCACCGGCACTCCGCAGGTCAACCATCGGCACCACCCTCGCGAACTTCTCCTCCACACCCTCGACGACGGACGCGGCGACGGGGTATCGGAGCGCATCCCTGAGTCGGCAACGCCCGATGAGCAGGCCGGTGCCCCTGAACAGCCGGCTGCCGCGAACGAACCGCGGATTTCGGGATGTCAGACTCCGACGAGTCTGCGTCGTTCCAACCGCAGTACCGAATCCCACCCTGCGACCAGACCCCCAGCGTCTCAGCCTGCTGAGGCCCAGAACAATGCATGCCCGCCAGCGCCCTCGGGCACGAACTCCTCGCGAGCGACGGTCAATCCGGCGTGGCGTAACCAGGACCGATAAGTGTCGGCATCGGCGTGACTCCACCACATGGCGGCGCCACCGCCGAGCCAGTCGTCGTCCGTGCCGGTCCACGCGGTGTGACCGGTCGTGCCGGCAAACCAGCCGCCGCGCCGCAGCCAGATAGCTATCTTGTTGAGGAGTGCGAACTGCTCGTTGAGGGGCATGTGGATCAACGCGTAGAAGCAGACAACAGCGTCGAACGATCCAGCAGGAAACGTCACAGCCGCCGCATCAGACTGGATGAACTCGGCTTCGGGCACCAGCCGCCGCGCCCTGTCGATCTGGCCTGCACTGATGTCGACGCCGACAACCCGCCGCCCCGCCCTCGTCAGTGTGCGAGCGACCGGAATTCCGGAGCCACAACCGAGATCGAGGACCACGCCGCCTACTGGGACGCGATCACAGAGCTCAGTCAGCCAAGCCGCGTACTTCGTCTCGGCGCCGTAAGCCTCGTCGTAACGAGACGACAGCACGTCATATCCCCGCCGAACGAGTTCTTTCGGGTCGTCATCGGCATCCACGCGAGCATCGTCGCACCGAACCGGTCGCGATTCACCTCTAATTCGCGAGCCATCGGGAGTTCAGCGCCCGCTCGGCTCCTGCGGTGAGTGAGCCGAGGACACGCAACCGTGCGATGCCGCCGTCCGGGTAGATGTCGACGCGGACGTGCGTAGCCGCGCGGTCGGCCAGGGCAAGCCGGAACCGGTGCGGAGTGTCGGGTTGCAGCGTTGTTTTCGGCAGCAACTCGAACCATGCGGCGTCGTCGGCGGGTGGAAGCGGTTCGGGGCCTTGGTGATCGATGGCGAGGATGCGAGTTTGACCAGGGGCGTTGAACAGCAGGTTGGTGGTGTCGAGTTCGATCAGGGCGGGGATGCCCTGGGCCGCGAGTTCGATGACAGCCCAGTCGTTTCCGCTGTCACGACGACGCGCGGTCTCCCAGCCTTCGGCCTGGTTGCGAGCCAGACCGGGCGAGAGCATGTTGTCGGGCGCCGAGTAGAACATGTTGGAGCAGGACACCGTTCGAGCGCCGTTCTCCAGGGCGGCGAGATCGACGGTGAGGCCGGTGAGCAAGGTCGGGTCAGGTACCACTTCGCCGTGCACGCGCAAGCGGGCGACACCGCCGTCCGGGTAGATGTTGAGGCGGACATGGGTGAAGATCCGGTCGTCGGAGACCGGCAGCTCGTGTTTCGTATCGCCGCCCAGCGCGCTGCGCGGCACGATCTCCACCCATTCGGCCGAATCCAATTGAGCCGGTGACGGATAGCCGGGTGCACGGCAGGCCTCGATCGAGGTGAACGGCGGGTAGTTGCCCTTGAACCAGGCGGTGTCGATGACGACGCCGCGGATCACGCCGGGCATGCCGAGGCGGATGATGGCCCAGTCGTGGCCGGGGCCGCGGTGGCGGCGGGTCTCCCAGCCGTCGTACTCCTGGCCCTTGGGGCCGAAGGTGTGCTCGGCGAAGCGGGGTTGCCAAGGGTTGATGAGGTTTTCGCGTTCCTCGAACGATTCGTCGCTGGCGGCGATCACACCGGCACGGTTGGTGCGCAGCGCCAGGTCGGGCAGGCTGGTGAAGTCAGACATTGTTCCCTATCCGGTTGTGGTGCAAGGAGATAAGGCTGCCCGCGGGCGGGCGGCCGTTTCCGACGACGCGGCCGCGTAGCCAGGTCGCGTGGACGAGGCCACGGAGTTCGCGCCCGCCGTACGGGGTGATCGGGTTCTTGTGCGCCAACGCGCCGGGATCGACGGTGATCGACGCCCACGGGTCGAAGGCGACCAGGTCGGCGTCGCAGCCGACCGCGATCCGGCCCTTGTGCGACAGACCGGCCAGCTCGGCGGGCGCGGCGGCCATCCACCGGACGACGTCGGTCAGCCGGAAGCCGCGTTCGGCTGCGGCGGTCCACACGGCGGGCAAGCCGATCTGCAACGACGAGATGCCGCCCCATGCGGTCGCGAAGTCGCCCTCTTTCAGGTCAGGTGTGCATGGCGAATGGTCGGAGACCACGCACGAGAGCACACTGTCGGCCAGGCCTTGCCACAGCGCGTCCTGGTTGCCCACGTCACGGATCGGCGGGCAGCACTTGAACGCGGTGGACGAAGCCTCGGCGGCCGAGAGGGTCAGATAATGCGGGCAGGTCTCTGCGGTGATCCGGACGCCGCGCGCCTGCGCCGCGGCGAGCGGTTCGAGGCAGGCGGCTGCCGAGACGTGCAGGATGTGCGCACGTACCCCGGTCAGCTCGGCCAGCGCGATAACCTCCTGCACCGCAGCCTTTTCCGCCGCGCCCGGGCGCGAATCCAGGAACGCGCGATACGACCCGTCGACCGGATCGTGCAGGCGCACCGGATCTTCGGCGTGCACGACGAGCAACCCGTCGAACGCGACGAGCTCACGCATCACCTGCTCGACCTCACCGAGCCCGAGCGGCGGGAATTCATCTACGCCGGACGGTGAAAGGAAGCATTTGAAGCCGACCACACCGGCCTCGTGCAGCGGCCGCAGTGACGACAGGTTGCCGGGAATCGCGCCGCCCCAGAAGGCGACATCCACGTGGCACTGCCCCTGCGCCACAGCCTGTTTCGTAGCCAGGTGGGGCACGGTGACCGTCGGCGGCAACGAGTTGAGCGGCATGTCGACGATCGTCGTCACCCCGCCCGCCGCGGCGGCCTTGGTTGCCGTGGCGAACCCCTCCCACTCGGTACGCCCCGGCTCGTTGACGTGCACATGCGAATCCACCAAGCCCGGCAGCACCACGAGGTCGGCCAGATCGGTGGTCGCCGCCGCGGGAAGCGCAGCGTCGTACTCCGCCAACGCCGCGATCCTCCCGTCCTGCACGGCAATTGAGGCCGCGCAGATGCCTTCCGGCAGCGCGACCCGCCGGGACCGGATTACCAGATCATGCATGAGCACTCGCTCCCAGCCAGGCGCCGGCGATCTCACCGGCGAGCCTTTCCAACAGGGGTCCTGCCTGCGCTATACAGACTTCGGGGTCGGGCTCGAGGTCGGTCAGCGCGTACGCCTGCTCGATGTGCGCGCGGCGCAGCTGCTCGTCGGTGAGCGATCGTTGCCCGGCCACCGCGATCACCGGAACGGTGACGCTCGCCGCGGCCTGCGCGACTCCGACCGGCGCCTTGCCGTGCAGGGTCTGCGAGTCGAGCGAGCCCTCACCGGTGATGACCAGTCGTGCGCCCTCGACCTGCTCGGCGAACGACATCAGTTCCAGGATGATCTCGATGCCCGGCCGCACGGTCGCACCGAGAAAGGCGAGCGCGGCGTAGCCGACCCCACCTGCGGCACCGGCGCCGGGCCGGTCCGCGACGTCGGCGCCGAGATCGCGCTCGACGATCGAGGCCAAACGCGCCAGGCCCCATTCCAATTCGTTGATGTCGCCGGGTCGCGCGCCCTTCTGCGGGCCGTAAACCTGTGCGGCGCCACGTGGTCCGAGCAACGGGTTGTCCACGTCGGAGGCCACGATCACCGGCACCTGCAGCATGTCGCTGGCATCGATGCGGGCCAACCGGGTCAGCGCGGCCCCGCCGCGCGGCAGCTCGAGACCGTGCTCGTCGAGGAACCGGACGCCGAGCGCGGACATCATGCCCACTCCCCCGTCCGTGCACGCGCTGCCGCCCAGACCGAGCACCACGCTGCGGGCACCGCGTTTCGCGGCCGCCCGGATCAGCTCGCCGGTGCCGTAACTGGTTGCCGTCATGGCGGTTTGGAAAGTCGGCCGCACCGGCAGCCGACGCAGGCCGGACGCTTCCGCCAGCTCGATCACCGCCGCCTCGCCCCTCATCGCGAACGAGGCGGCCACCGGTAACCCCAGCGGACCGGCGGCGCTCGTCTGGAAGCGGACGAAGCCCGACTCCACGACGGCGTCGACCGTGCCGTCGCCCCCGTCGGCCACCGGCATGGTGACGACGGGGATGTCCGGGCGGACCCGGCGGAGTCCAGTGACGATGTGCGCGGCGACCTGAGGCGCGGTCAGCGACCCCTTGAACTTGTCGGGGGCGACGACGCAATGGCCATCACGCCACCCACCGCGCACATCTCTCGAGAGCGGAGCGTCCGGCCCGCTCACCTGCCGCCTCCGACCGGTTCCGGTGCCGGCTCGATGGCGACGGTGGCGGTGGGCGCGTCCGCGGCGGACAGCGCCAGCTCCTCGAATTCGACGATATTGTCGATCTCCAAGCCCATGGACACGTTGGTGACGCGTTCGAGGATGCACTCGACGACCACCGGCACTCGGTGCTCGGCCATCAGCATCTTGGCGTCTTCCAGGGCCTGGCCGATGTGTTCGGGTTCGAAGACGCGGATCGCCTTGCAGCCCAGCCCTTCCGCGACCTTGACGTGGTCCACACCGTAGCCGCCGACCTCGGGGCTGTTGATGTTGTCGAAGTCGAGCTGGACGTAGTAGTCCATCGAGAAGTTCCGCTGCGCCTGACGGATCAGGCCCAGGTAGGAGTTGTTCACGAGGACATGGATGTAGGGGATGTTGAACTGCGCGCCGACAGCCAATTCTTCGATGAGGAACTGGAAGTCGTAGTCGCCGGACAGGGCGACGACGGTGGCGTCGGGAGCGGCGGTTGCGACACCGAGTGCAGCGGGCAAGGTCCAGCCGAGCGGTCCGGCCTGGCCCGCGTTGATCCAGTGGCGCGGCTTGTAGACGTGCAGCAGTTGCGACGCCTGGATCTGAGACAGGCCGATCGTGCTGACGTAGCGGATGTCGGGTCCGAACGCCTTGTTCATTTCCTCATAGACACGCTGAGGTTTGATTGGCACGTTGTCGAAATGAGTCTTGCGCTGGCCCAGCTGCTTTCGGGCACGCACCTGACCAGCCCAATCCGAACGATCACGCAGCTCACCCCTCGCCGCAAGCTCACGGGCGACCTCGATGAACACCTTCAACGCGGCACCGGCATCGGAGGTGATACCGAAATCAGGGGCGAAGACACGTCCGATCTGCGTCGGCTCGATATCGACGTGCACGAAAGTGCGGTCCTTGGTGTAGGTCTCGACACCACCGGTATGGCGGTTCGCCCAACGGTTACCGATCCCCAGGACGAAATCGGCTTCGAGCATCGTCGCGTTGCCGTAGCGGTGCGAGGTCTGCAAGCCGACCATGCCCGCGTGCAGCGAGTGATCGTCAGGGATCGTGCCCCAGCCCATCAGCGTCGGCACCACCGGAACACCGGTCAGTTCGGCGAATTCGACGAGCAGCTCGGCTGCGTCAGCATTCACGATGCCGCCACCGGCGACCAGCAGCGGACGCTCGGCCGCGTTCAGCATCGCGATGGCCTTCTCGGCCTGCGCCCGGGTCGCGGCCGGGCGATGCACCTGCAGCGGCTCGTAAGTGTCGATGTCGAACTCGATCTCGGCGAGCTGCACATCGATCGGCAGATCGATCAACACCGGACCCGGCCGACCTTCCCGCATCAGCCGGAACGCCTTCTGAAAGGTGCCGGGCACCTGTGCAGGCTCGAGCACCGTGACTGCCCACTTAGCTACCGGTGCCGCGATCGAGGCGATATCGACAGCTTGGAAGTCTTCCTTGTGCAGCTTGGCCACCGGCGCCTGGCCGGTGATGCACAGGATCGGAATGGAATCCGCACTCGCCGAATACAACCCGGTGATCATGTCGGTACCCGCAGGACCGGAGGTTCCGATGCAGACGCCGATGTTGCCCGCGGTGGCACGGGTGTAGCCCTCAGCCATGTGCGAGGCAGCCTCCACATGGCGGGCCAGCACATGCTTGATCCCACCGTGCGCGCGCATCGCACTGTAGAACGGGTTGATCGCCGCGCCCGGCAAACCGAACGCCTGTGTCGCGCCTTCTTTTTCGAGAATCAGGACCGCCGCGTCAACGGTACGCATCCGTGCCATGCTCAACGCTCCTTGTTCTGGCGTGTGCTGCACGTTCGCATCGCATGCAGCACCGCACTGTCGGCAGGTTTGTCGCTGCGCACCCAGCCGTCGGGCAGCCGAATGCCGCATTCCTCGTGGCGCTCGAGCGCTTGCGCCACGGCGGGCATCCTCATGCCTCGACCCGGCCAGACAGCGCCTCGGCGACCAGCAGCAGACCGGAGTGGTCCAGCGAGCCGTAGCCCATGGCCCGGCCGGCCGCGATCAACTGCGCGGTGAGCGCGCCCATCGGGATGGACACCTCGGCCTCGCGGGCGGCCTGCAGGATGATGCCCATGTCCTTGTGGTGCAGGTCGATCCGGAAGCCGGGCACGAAGTTGCGGGCCAGCATGGTCTCGCGCTTGAGCTCGAGGATCTTGCTGCCCGCGAGCCCGCCGGCCAGCACGTCGAGTCCCTTGGCCGCGTCCGCGCCCAGGTTCTCCATCAGCAGGATCGCCTCGGCGACGAGAGCGTAGGTGCCGCCGACGACGAGTTGGTTGGCCGCCTTGACGCACTGGCCCGCGCCGCTGCCGCCGACCAGCGCGAAGGTCTTGCCGACCGTCTGGAAGATCGGTGTCGCGGCGGCGAAGTCGGCCTCGGAGCCGCCGACCATGATCGAGAGGGCCGCGTTGATCGCCCCGTTCTCGCCGCCGCTGACCGGGGCGTCGAGCACCCGGAGATCGTTCTTCTTGCCCTGCTCGGCGGTCCACTTGGCCGTCTTCGGGGTGATCGTGGAGAAGTCGATGTAGAGCGTGCCCGGGACGGTGTTCTGCAGGATGTCGGGGAAGACCTGTTCGATCTGTTCG
This sequence comes from Nocardia sp. NPDC060255, assembly GCF_042727395.1. Classification (NCBI taxonomy): domain Bacteria; kingdom Bacillati; phylum Actinomycetota; class Actinomycetes; order Mycobacteriales; family Nocardiaceae; genus Nocardia; species Nocardia sp. NPDC060255. The sequence goes on from NZ_JBHXAU010000002.1 coordinate 360,508, forward strand.
TCCTGGGGCAGCATCGTGATGACGATGTCCTTGTCCCGGACCGCTTCCGCGACGCTCGCTGCGGCGGAACCGCCTGCCTCCTTCAGCTTTTCCAGGCCCTTGGGGCCGATGTCATACCCGGTTACTTCGTGTCCGGCCTTGACCAGGTGTCCCGCCATCGGGCTGCCCATGATCCCGAGGCCGATAAAGCCGATCTTGCTCATTTCATCCACTTCCAATCAAGCTCGGGGTCTTTGTATTCGAGGCCGATCCAGCCGTCGTAGCCTGCGGCGCTGAGGGTTTCGAAGAGCGTGGCGAAGTCGAGTTCACCGGTGCCCGGCCTGCCGCGACCGGGATCGTCGGCGATCTGTACGTGGCCGATGTATTGGGCGTAGGTCTTGATGACCTGGATGAGGTTCTCGTCCATCCGGGCCAGGTGGTAGAGGTCGCAGAGGAAGCGCACGTTCGGCTCGCCGGTCTGCTCGATCACGCGCACGGCGTGCTCGGCGCTGACGATCGGATAGTGCGGCGACTCATGCGCATTCAGCGCTTCGACCAGCACTGTGGCGTCGATCCGTGCGGCGGCGCGGGCGGCCAACCGCAGGTTCTCCAGTGCGAGCTCGTCCTGCTTCGCCGGGTCCTCGCCCGCGACGCGGTTGCCGTAGAGGGCATTCAGCGCGCGGCAGCCGGTGCGTTCGGCGATCCCGACGGCCACCTCGATGTTGTCGCGGAACCTGGCGATCTCACCGGGGACGGAAACGAGGCCGCGCCCCACCGGAATCAGATCGATGAAATTCAGGCCGACCAATTGCACACCGGCATCGTCGATCGCGCGAACAAACGCGTCGATCTCATTGTCCGCCGGTGTCGGATCTTCCCCGAAGGGCCACCAGAATTCGACCGCGTCGAAACCGGCGGCTTTGGCGGCGGCCGGACGCTGCAGCAGTGGCAGGTCGGTGAAAAGAATAGAGCAATTGACGTCGAATTTCGGGAGACCGGACTCCCCTGTGTAATGCTTCACTCAGCTCCTTCGCGATATTTCTTCCAGCTGCCGATGCGGGTGATATCGATCAGCTCCGGGTACGACGTGGGCGGTCGGCGCAGCACCATCGACAGGACCGACCTGCCGTCGTCCAGCTCGATCGCGCCGAGCTCCAGCTCGGGCGGCTCAGCGGGTAGCAGGTGTTCGCGGAGTACGTCGAGTGGCACGTCGAACAGCTCGCCGGTGATCGAGTAGCCACCGTCCGGCGACGGGTCGAGGCCGGGAAAGCGGTCGCCCACCGAGAAGAATCGGTAGCGCGGAGCGGTTTTCGCTTCTCCGGCGAACGGCGCGCCGTTCAACAAATGGTTGAGCGGCCCGCCGCGCATGGCGGAACCGTTCAGGAAAATCAACGGCATAATCGGGTCCTTTTGTGTCGAATTTCACCAAGTATGCGGGGATTACGCGGTGCCGGGATAGATGAGATCAACCCAAAGCTGATCGAGCAATTCGAAGCACCGTTTGTATGATGCTCCAGCTGAATGGCTTCACCAGATTGGCAGCAAGTCCCGATGGATAGGGCCGTCGCTGGTCGTGAGCGGTTGCGTCGAGCCGCCGCGGCGCACCGCGACGATCTCGGCGGCGATGGCGACCGCGGTCTCCTCGGCGGTGCGCCCGCCGAGATCGAGCCCGATGGGCGAATGCAGGAGGGCCAGTTCGGTTTCCGAGAGGCCGGCGGCGCGCAGGCTCGCCATTCGCTGGTCGTGGGTACGGCGTGAACCCATCGCGCCGACGTAGGCCACCGGTAGGCGTAAAGCCCTCTCCAGTAGCGGAATATCGAACTTCGCATCATGGGTCAGCACGCACAGCACGGTCCGGGAGTCGACGGTGGTGCGGGCCAGGTAGCGGTCGGGCCACTCGACGACGACCTGGTGCGCGTCGGGGAAGCGTGCCTGAGTGGCGAAGATCGGGCGGGCGTCGCACACGGTGACGTGATAGCCGAGAAACCGGCCGATCCGCGTCACGGCGGCCGCGAAATCTATTGCACCGAACACGATCATGCGTGGCGGCGGTACATAGGATTCCACGAAGATGGTGACCTCACTGTCACCGCAGCCGATGACGCGAACGCCGGTGGCGGCCACCTCGAGCATCGCCCGAGCTTCAGCCACCACGACCGGGTCGAACGTCGCCCCGAGCGTCCACCACGGCCCCAAAGCCATTGCGGCCCCGGTGCTCAGGTCGCGCACCAGCGCCACCGGCTCGGCCGATCGGAGCAGCGCTTCGATCGTGTCGTATTCGGCGGGGGTGATCGGCTGGATGAACACCTCGATCTTGCCTCCGCAGGTCAGTCCGACGGCGAAGGCGTCGTCGTCGCTGTATCCGAAGGTTTCGCGCACCGGTCGCCCGGTGCGCAGTGCCTCGCGGCAGAGCTCGTACACCGCGCCCTCGACGCAGCCGCCGGAAATGCTGCCGATGACAACACCTTCAGCATCCACCGCCAGCGCGGCGCCCGGTGGCCGTGGCGCGCTGCCGCTGACGCCGATGACGGTGGCGACGGCGTAGGACTTGCTCGCCGTATGCCATGGCAAGAGTTCTGCCGCGAGGTCACGCATTGCTATTCGCCGTTCTATCCGCCGAGCAGTAGTTCGATGGCCGTGATGCCGAAGTAACCGGCGAACACGACGCCGACAACCCAGATCAGCCAGTGGATTTCGCTGAATTTGCCGCGCGCCGCCTTGATCACTACGAACGCGATGACGCCCGCGCCCACGCCGTTGGTGATCGAGTAGGTGAACGGCATCAGCACGATGGTCAGGAAGGCGGGCACCGCGACTTCCAGGTCGGCCCAGTCGATCTTGCGGGCCTGGGTCATCATCAGCGCACCGACCAGCACGAGGGCCGGTGCGGCCGCCTGGATCGGCACCACGGCCGCGAGCGGGGTGAACAGCACTGCGAGGCAGAACAATCCACCGGTCATCACGCTGGCCAGCCCGGTACGCGCGCCCTCACCGACGCCCGTCGCGGACTCGACATACACGGTATTGCCCGCGCCGCCACTGATTCCGCCGATCACCTGCGCGACACCGTCGATGGTCAGCACCTTGCCGAGGCCGGGCATGGTGCCGCGCTCGTCTAGCAGTCCCGCCTCGTCACAGACCCCGAACACCGTGCCCATGGCGTCGAAGAACCCGGTGAGTACCAGGGTGAACAGCACGACGCCCGCGACAAGCCCACCCGCCCTGGCGAATCCGCCGATCAGGTCGATGTGGAGCAACAACCCGAAGTCCGGCGCGGCGAAGAAACCCTTCGGCGTCTCCGGCACGACCGGCCCCCACGTCTTCGGATCGATCTTCGCCAGCGAGTTGACCGCGATGGCCAGCACTGTGGCGATGGCGATGCTGATCAGGATGGCACCGGGCACCTTTCGGATGAACAACGCCAGCATGAGCAGCAGTCCGACGGCGAAAATCACCACCGGCCAACCCGAGAGGTGTCCGGCGACGCCGAGCGTGACCGGTGGCCCGGTCTGCGAGCCATGGCCGACCACGCCCGCGGACACCAGGCCGATCATCGCGATGAACATGCCGATCCCGACGCCGATGGCGTTCTTGAGCGAGAGCGGGATGGCGTTGATGATCATCGTGCGCAGGCCGGTCGCGGCCAGGATCACAATGATCACGCCCATCAGCACCACCAGGCCCATGGTCTGCGGCCAGGTCATGTGCGGAGCCGCCTGGAAGGCGACCACCGGAACGACGCCGAGGCCGGCGGCCAGGGCGAGCGGCACGTTGCCGACGAGGCCCATCAGGATGGTGCTGAGCCCGGCCGAGAACGCGGTCGCGGTGGTGAGCTGGGCGATGCTCAGGCTGTTGCCGTCGATGTCCTGTACCCCGCCGATGATCAGCGGGACGAGCAGGATAACGTAGGCCATCGCTACGAAAGTGGTGATACCGCCGCGTATTTCGCGGGAGATGGTGGTGTTGCGTGCACTCAACCGGAAATATCGGTCGAGCGGGGACCTTCCGGTGACCGGCTCCGGGACGGAGGAGTGGGTCTGGACTTGGGTCATGGCGTGCCCTCCTCGGGGCATGGCCGACCTACGAACCGGCCGTTACGGCCGGATCGCGTGGTTCGGTTCTGCTGTTGTGGGGCCTGCGCTGTGTCGTGGAGACGAAGCCGCGGTCGAACGGACCCGCCGCTGGAACGAACCATCTCGTTGACACGAAGAGACACAGCCCCTGTTGATCAACTGCTCCGGATGATGTCTTCCGGACGCACCGGCACTCGGTTGATGTGCACGGTTCCGCCCGCGGATCGGCATGCGTCCCGAATGGCCGAGACGATCGCGGGTGTCGAGGAGAGCGTGGGTGGCTCTCCGGCGCCGCGCAGCCCGTATGGGGCGTGCGGGTCGGCGTTTTCGAGAATCTCCAGCCGCTGTGGCGGCGTATCGAGAATCGTGGGGATCAGGTAGTCGGTGAACGACGGGTTGAGCACCTTTCCGTCACGGACTTGAATTTCCTCCATGACCGCCAGGCCGAGGCCCTGGGTGGAGCCGCCGTGGATCTGCCCCTCCAGCGACAAGCGGTTCATGATCTTTCCTACGTCCTGGACGGCGTCCAGGGCGACGACCTTGACCAGGCCGAGTTCGGTGTCGACATCCACCACGGCCCGGTGCACGCATAGGGCGAGTTGGGTGTGGCTGTTGCCCTGTCCGGTCACGGGATCCATGCCGGTGGTCGGCTTGTGGTGGTATTCCCTTGTCTCCTCGATGATTTCGTCACCGAGCAGGTCGACGATGGCGGCGTAGACCTCGCCGTCGCGGGAGACCACTTTGCCGCCGACGAGGTGGAGGCCGCGGGTGGCGCCGAAACGTCCTTGGGCGAGCGCGAGTACCCGCATCCGTACCGCTTCGCACGCGGCCTTCACCGCGCCGCCGGTCATGTAGGTCTGTCGAGACGCAGAGGAGGAACCGGAGTCGCCGACCTGGTTGTCGGCCGGGTGGATGGTCACCCGCTCGATGCCGAGTTCGGTGCGCGCGATCTGCGCTTCGACCGTGACCAGGCCCTGGCCGACTTCGGCCGCGGCGGTGTGCACCAACGCCACCGGTTCGCCGCCGATGACTTCCAGCCGCACCCGAGCCGTGGACAAGTCGTCGAAGCCTTCGGAGAAGCAGATGTTCTTGATGCCGACGCCGTAGCCGATGCCGCGCACGACGCCCTCGCCGTGCGTGGTCTGCGAGACGCCGCCGGGCAGGTTCCGGATATCGGAGGCGTCCAGCGGCGCGGGCAGCGGCATCGCCTGAGCCTGGCCGAGCATTTCGACCATCGGCATCGGCGCGTGCACGATCTGCCCGGTCGCCAGTTTCGATCCCTGCGCGACCGCATTGACCTGCCGAACGTGGATCGGGTCGAGATCGAGTGCCTCGGCAACCTTGTCCATCATCGACTCGTGCGCGAAACACGCTTGCACCGCGCCGAATCCGCGCATCGCACCGCAGGGCGGGTTGTTGGTGTACACCCCGTAGGCGTCGATCTTGATGTGCGGAATCTCGTACGGGCCCACCGCGAGCGAGGACGCGTTACCGGTGACATTGAGCGTCGCGGAGGTGTAGGCGCCGCCGTCGAGCACGATCTGCACCTCGGCGAAAACGATCTTTCCGGCGTTGGTCGCGCCGTATTCGTACCGCATCTTCGCCGGATGGCGGTGCACATGCCCGAAGAAGGATTCCTCGCGGTTGTACATCATCTTGATCGGCTTGCCGGTGTAGAGCGCGAGCATGCCCGCGTGGATCTGCATCGACAGGTCCTCGCGGCCGCCGAACGCGCCACCGACTCCGGCCAGGGTCATCCTGATCTTGTCGTCGGGCAGCGCGAGACAGGGACCGATCTGCTTGAGGTCGTTGTGCATCCACTGGGTCGCGACATAGAAGTCGAGCCCGCCGTCCTCGCCCGGCGCCACCAGGCCCGCCTCGGGGCCGAGGAACGCCTGGTCCTGGATGCCGACCTCGTAGTCGCCGCGAACCACCACGTCGGACATGGCGCGACCGACCGCGATATCGCCGACCCGGACGGGCTGATGCCTGGCGATTCCGCCGCGCTCCTGCACCTTGTTGGATTCTGGATCGGCGACCACCGCGAGCGGATCGGTGACGGGCGTCAACACCTCCCACTCGATCGCGATCACCTCGATGGCGCGGCGCGCGATCTCCGGGTGGTCCGCGGCGACGAGCGCGATCGGCTCGCCGTGGTGGCGGACCTCGCCGATGGCGAGCACCGGCTGGTCCCAGGTGTGGTCGAGGCCGTAGACGTTGCGTCCCGGCACATCCTCATGGGTGAGCACCGCGTGCACGCCGGGCAGCGCGAGCGCATGGGTGATGTCCATGCTGACGATGCGGGCGCGCGGATGCGGGCTGCGCAGAGTGGCGCCCCACAGCATGCCGTCCATCCACAGGTCGGAGGCATAGGCGAACTCGCCCTTGACCTTCAGGTTGCCGTCCGGCCGCAGCGGGCTTTCGCCGATGCCGCCCTTGCCCGGCGCGGCGACCTCGCCGGGGAATCGCGTGGTGCGTGCGGTGGTCATCGCTTCTCCTCTCGCCGGCGGGCGTCGGTACAGCCACTCGGTGATGTCATGCCCGTCCCCGCATCAGCCGTTTGCGCGCGGCGGCACCCGCGCGACCCACCTGGTCGTGCGAGACCGTGCGCAGTTCGTCGTTTTCGACCACGGTGCGGCCGCCGACGAGCAGCCTGGCCAGCGGCGGCGTCGGTCCGAAGACCAGCGCGCAGATCGGGTCTTCGACAGCGGCCCGGAATCCGTCCACCCGCCACATCGCGATGTCGGCGAGCTTGCCGACCTCCAGGCTGCCGATCTCCTGCTGGCGGCCGAGATTGCGGGCGCCCCCAAGGGTTCCGATCTCCAGCGCCTGCCGGGCGGTCAGTGCGGTCGGTCCGTGCACGGCACGCTGGAACAGCATGGCCTGGCGCATCTCGCCCGCCATCGAGGTGAGCTCGCTCGACGCCGCGCCGTCGACGCCGAGGCCGACCGGCGCGCCCGCGCGCAACAGCTCGGAGACGCGGGCGATACCCGCCCCAAGGCGAGCGTTGGAACTGGGGCAGTGGGCCGAGCCGGTACCGGTTTCGGCGAAGCGGCGGATGTCGGCGTCGTGCAGGTGCACCGCGTGCGCGAACCAGACGTCCTCGCCGAGCCAGCCGAGCTTCTCCATGTATTCGACCGGGGTGCAACCCATCTGCTCACGGCAGTGTTCTTCCTCGTCGAGCGTTTCGGCGAGGTGGGTGTGCAGCCGGACGTTCTTGGTGCGCGCCAGCAGCGCGGCGTCGGTCATCAGGCCCTCGCTCACCGAGAACGGCGAGCACGGTGCGACGGCGACCCGCAGCATCGAGTCGAACGACGGATCATGGTACTTGTCAATGGTTTCCGAGGTGTTGAGCAGGATCTCGTCGCGCTCCTCGACCACTTCGTCCGGCGGCAGCCCGCCGTCGGACTGGCCGCGGTCCATCGAGCCGCGGCACGGATGGAACCGGATGCCGAGCTCGTGTGCGGCCCGGACCTCGGCGTCGAACAGGTCGCCGCGGCCCTTCGGGAAGACGTAGTGGTGGTCGCTGCTCGTGGTGCAGCCGGTCAACGCCAGCCAGCCCAATCCCGCTGCGGCCGCGCCGTATACGACGTCGGCGTCCATGCCGGCCCAGAGCCGGTAGAGACCGGTCAGCCATTCGAACAGCGTCGAGTCCTGGAACAGGCCCTGGCTCGCCCATTGGTAGAGGTGGTGGTGGGTGTTGACCAGGCCGGGTGTGACCAGGCAGCCGGTGCCGTCGATACGTTGCGCGTCGGGCACGATGGGTGCCGGTCCCGCGCCGAGGGATTCGATCCGGCCGTTCGCGAGCACCAGGTACCCGGACGCGATCTCCGGGCCGACCACCGGTGCGATGTAAGCGTTTTCGATGACAGTCTTCATTGCGCCGCCGCCTTCCGCTGGGCCGCGAGCCGCACGGCGTCGAGGATCTTCTCGTATCCGGTGCAGCGGCAGAGGTTTCCGGCCAGTGCCTCGCGGATCTCCACATCCGAGGGATCGGGATTGTGCTCGATCAGGTCGTGTGCCTGCACGATGAGACCCGGTGTGCAAAAACCACATTGGACCGCGCCCGCTTCGACGAACGCCTGCTGCATCGGATCCAGTTTCGCGCCCCGTGCCAGACTTTCCACGGTCCGCACCGAACAGCCCTCGGCCTGACCGGCCGCCACCAGGCAGGAACACACCGGCGTGCCGTTCAAATAGACCGTGCAGGAACCACATTCGCCCTGCTCGCAGGCGTTCTTGGAACCCGGAAGGCCCATCCGCTCGCGCAGCATGTAGAGCAGGCTCTCGCCCTCCCACACGTCGTCGACGGTCTCCGTCGAGCCGTTCACGTCGAAGGTCACGCGCATCAGGCTGCCTTCCTTTCTGCTAGGTGGTCCGTCCATGCCCAGCCGAGGGTGCGGCGGGCCAGCACCGACAAGGCGTGCTTGCGGTAATCGGCGGTGCCACGGACGTCGTCGATCGGCTTGGCGGCGGCCGCGACGAGCGCGCCGAACTCGCGCAGCACCCGGTCGGCGAGCGGCGCCGGATCGTGCCACGGCAGCTGCGTGGCCAGGAATTCCTCGGCGGGCTGGGCGCGCAGCGGCGTCGGGCCGGACGAGCCGATGCCGGTGCGCACCGTCCCGGTGCTCGGGTAGAGCGCGATGGCGAACGAACACACCGCGATCACCATGGCGTTGCGGGTGCCGACCTTCGAAAAGTACTGCGGCCCTTCGGCGGGCGGCAGCCAGACCCCGCTGATCAGCTCGTCGGCTTCCAGGGCGTTCTTGCGCACCCAGATGTAGAAGTCGTCGATCGGGATCATCCTGGTGCCGCGGGCCGCCGACGCGACCTCGACCACGGCGTTGCCCGCGAGCAACGCCGGGTGGGCGTCACCGGCGGGCGAGGCGCCGCCGAGGTTGCCGCCGACGGTGCCGCGGTTGCGGATCTGCGGCGAGCCGACCGAGCGGGAGGCCTGGGCCAGGCCGGGCAGCTGCCCGCCGAGCCGGTTGATGATCCGGACGTACGGCACGCCGGAGCCGATCCGGATCTTGCCGTCGATCTCTGTGTAGTCGAACAACTCCCGGCACGGATTCAGGTCGAGTAGAGCGCTCGGGCGGCCCTTGTCGAAGTTGAGTTCGACCATCATGTCGGTGCCGCCCTGAATGGGGGTGGCGTCCGGGCGGCCTGCCTTGATGTCCAAGGCGTCCGCCCAGCTGGTGGGTCGTAGGAAATCCATCGTCACTCCCACGCGGGCCCGGCGGCGGGCGCGTCCTCGCGCAGCACGGTGCCCTCGATCAGGCCATAGGGGCGGTCGGCGGCGTAGAACACCTCGTTGTCGTTGTCCAGTCCGAAGGCGGACAGGTCGACGACGAAGTGGTGCTTGTTGGGCAGCGACAGCCGGACCTCGCCGATCTCCGGGCAGGTGTTGAGCACACGCTCGCCCATCGCGTACAGGGTCTGTTGCAGTGAGTAGCTGTAGGTTTCGGCGAACGCCTCCAGCAGCGCGCGCCTGGCCTCGCGGTAGGTTTTGTCCCAGTCGCTCGGCTCGCCGGTGAAGCGCCACTCCGCGTTGACCTCGGTGGCGAGGACGCGGTCGTAGGCCTCCTGCAGCGTCGTGTACTTGTCCTTCAGGTAGCCGTGGAACTCCGAACCGGTGGAGTTCAATACCACCAGACCCTGCAAACCCGCGACGACCCAGGCGTTTTCGCCGTCGTAGTGCACCCGCGCGGTGCGCACCTCCTGGCCGGAGCGGACGAACGAGTGCCGGTCGGTGCTCGCGTCGAGCACGATGCGTTCCCAGGCGTATTCCTCGACGCTGACCCGTGCGTGGTGAATGGTCGGCTGCGAATCGACGAAATGCTGTGCCAGCAGGACACCGAACGCCTCGGGCGAGGAGATGCCGTGTTCCTTGGCGAACGCGAACACGGTGTTCTTCTGCGTGTCGGTGGTCAGCACCGCGCCGTTGTCGCCGGTCAGGTGCACGTCATCCATGTCGCCGGAGAGCGCGACGCCGACATTGAGGTCTCGGATCTCTTGCACGCCACCGTTTTTCGTCACGCTGACGACATGGGTCTCCGCTTTGCCATATCGGTTCGGTCCGAGCTTGATCGACATTGTTCAGCTACCTCGATAGGTGGAGTAGGAATACGGACTGAGCAGCAGCGGCACGTGGTAGTGCGCGGCCGGGTCGGCGACGGTGAAGTCGATGGCGACCGAGGGGTAGAAGGGGCTGATCTCGCCGGTGTCGAAAGTCAGCCGGTGCGTGCCGGTTTCGGGCGCGGGCAGGTCCTTGATGCGGCCGTCGTCGTCGGTGTGCCGCTCGGCGAGCACGGCGCCGTCGGCGCGCGACAGCTGCACCCGCAGCCCCGCGGCGGGGCGACCGGTCACCGCGTTCAGCACGTGGGTGGACAGACTCACTGCTCCCCCAGCAGCTTTCGCACACGCAGGCGGGTGATGTCGGCGAGTTCGCTCTGCACCTTGATGCGTTCGTCGAGCTCCGAGTTGGCCAGGCGCTTGCGCAGCTCGGTGAGCATCTCCGCGGCGCTGCGCCCGGTGGCGCGAATCAGGAAGACATGGCCGAAGCGTTCCTCGTAGGCGAGATTGCCCGCGGCGAGCTCGGTGCGCACCGCGGTGTCCGCGGTCGCGGCGCCGGACTGTTCACCGCGCGACCACGCCGCCTCCCGCTCGGACAGCTCCGCCTTGGCCCGGTCGCCGATGCGCGGATGCGCCGACAGCGCTTCCTCCACATCCGGCCAGCCCAGCTCACACACCGCGGCTACGGCGGCGGCGGTGGCGCTCGCGGCGTCGGGGTAGGGCCGCGAGGCCGCCACCTTCTGTGCCCACTGCTTGGACGCACAGCAGGTCAGCAATTCCTGCTCGGCCCGGTCCGGCGGCAACGCGTTGAGCCATCCGATGTCGCCTGCCATCTGATCTCCTGTCGGGGTTCACCAATCTGTTCCGCAAGTACACCCGCCGAGGAACATCGCAGCTAGAAACGAGAAATCTGAACTGTGCGACAGTTCACACCCAACTCTTTGTGCGAATGTCCAAGGGCATTTACCAGGGGTGCGACTGTTAGCCTTCGCAGCGTGCGCCTTCGATCACTGCTGACCATGGCGGACCTGGGGCTCGAGCTCGTCACCGGCGAGGAAGAGCTGGACCGGTTCGTGCGTTGGGTGGTGACCACGGACATGCTCGATCCTGGTCGCTACCTGTCCGGAGGCGAGCTCGTGCTCACCGGCCTGCAGTGGCGGCATGATCCCGCCGACAGCGAGGTGTTCGTCCGGGCACTCGCTCAGGCCGGGGTGGCGGGGATGGCCGCTGGTGACGCCAGATACGGGGGTGCGCCGCCCGATGTGGTCGAGGCCTGCCGCAAGCATCGGATTCCGCTGTTCCGGGTCCCGGAGAATGTCGCGTTCGCCCAGGTCACCGAACAGATAACCCGTAACTTGTCGACCGGGCGGGCCGCGGATCTGACCGCGATCCTGGACCGGCATCGCCAGCTCGTCTCGGGTGCCGGACTCGGCTCGGTGCTGGAACTCATCGAACGCGATCTCGGCATGCGATGTTGGGTGGTGTCCTCCACCGGACGCGCGGTGGCCGGGCCGGGCACGCCGCCACCGGTCGAGGTGACCACGGCGTTTCTCAGCGCCCGTCGACTGCCGGTCACGTTTCTGCATGAGAGCAGCCGGTTTTCGCTGTTCGCCGTGGATGAGCATCGGACATCGCGGGCCGCCGACTGGTTCCTGGTCTTCGAGGGCGACTACACCGAATGGCCCGAGGAGCGGCGCGCGCTGGCCGGCGAACTCGCCGCGGTCGTCTCGCTGGAACGCGCGCGACAGGACGATCGGCAGAGCGCCGAGGGGCGGCTCGCGCAGGAACTCGTCGAGTTGATCGTGTCCGACGCCAAGCCGACCGAGATCATCTCGCGGCTGGAACTCACCGGGCTCGGGCCCGCCGAGACCTATATCGCGGTCGCTGCCGCCGCCGATGACACGTTGCGGCCCGGCGAGTTACGGGTGCTGCTGCGCGAAATCCTGTTCGGCAGAAGGCCTGCCGCCGGTGTGGTGGACGGCGAGGCGATCGCGCTGATTCCGGCAGGTCCGGATACTCCCGTGATCGACGAAATCAACCGTGCGGTAACCGCTTTGGAACCCGGACTACGCGGCAGCCGACTATCCGTCGGCGTCAGCGGCGTGGTCGACGGCGAGGGCCTGCGCGGTGCCGTCGAAGAAGCCCGCTACGCCCGGCGGATGGCCGCGGGCCGACTGCAACCCGCCAGCGTCGTCGGCCACGACGAGCTCGCGACCCACATGCTGCTGCTCGCCTCGGTCCCCGACGAGGTCCGCCGCATGTTCCGCCTGCGCCTGCTCGATCCGCTCACCACCTACGACCAGGACAATCGCGCCGACCTGGTGCACACCTTGGAGACCTTCCTGGAGGTCTCGGGCTCCTGGACCAAGTGCGCCGATCTGCTGCACGTGCACGTCAACACCCTGCGCTACCGCATCCAGCGCATCGAAGAACTCACCGCCCGCGACCTGTCCCGCCTCGAAGACCGCGTCGACTTCTTCCTCGCGCTGGCCTTGCGCTGAGTCGCGCCGATCCGCTTGGCGCCCAACAGCTTCAACCGCTACGGTGCTATGCCACCGACCTGGATGATCTTGCCGAGGCCGAGGCGCGGCATCAGGTCCTGATGCAGGATGCGGAGCAGGTCGGTCAGGACTGCCTGCTGTTCGGCGGTCAGACCGGAGAGCAGGTCGAGCTCGCGGGCGAGCACTTGATCGACCAATCGCTCGACCAGAGCGTGCCCGGCCGGCGTGAGTGCGACGACCACGCCACGCGAACCGTCGTCGAGTGTTGTCCTGGTGACCAGGCCCTCCCCTTCGGCGCGGGCGACCCGCTGGGAGATCGCGCCCGCGGTGAGCATGGTGCGTTCTTTGAGTTCACGGGTGGTCAATTGGTACGGCGGACCGCTGCGGCGCAGCACGCTGAGTAGGTCGAGGGTGGCCGCGTCGGCACCCTCGGCGGCCAGCACTCGGCGTCGGTCGTCGCCAAAAGCCTTGGCCAGATGCCATATTCGCGTCACGACGCCGATGCCGTCGACCGGCGTGCCCGGCCGTTCACGGAGCCACGCGAGCGCGATAGCGTCGACCGGATCGTTGTCGTCCATGCCACTCCTCGGTTGCGTTTAGACCTAAATGAAGTCTATGTTTAGGTCTAAATGTACTCGATGAGGGAGATCGACATGGGACGCAACATCGTGGTAACCGGCGGGGCCACCGGAATCGGCCGGGCGATCGCGCGCATTTTCGCGGCAGCGGGCGATTCGGTGGTGATCACCGGCCGCCGGGCCGAGGCGCTACAAGCGACAGCGGCGGAACTCGGTGTCACAGCACGCGTGTGCGACGCGACCGATCCCGCGCAGATCGAGGCACTGGTCGACCAACTCCCCCGCGAGATCGACGTGCTGGTCAACAACGCGGGCGGCAACACCGACTTCGACATGGATGCGCCGACCGACCTGAAGAGTCTTGCCGAAGCCTGGCGGGCCAACCTCGACGCCAATCTGATCAGTGCGGTGCTGATGACCACGGCACTGGACGACCGACTGGCAGCCGGCGGGTGCGTGGTGAACATCGGCTCGATCGCAGCGGACAAGGGTGCGGGAGCCTACGGCGCAGCCAAAGCCGGACTCGCCTCATGGAACGTCCAGCTGTCCGCGGAGCTGGGGCCGCGCGGTATCACCGCGAATGTCGTTGCCCCCGGCTACATCTCCGACACGGAGTTCTTCCGCGACAAGCTGACCGACGAGCGGCGCGACTCACTCGTCGCGGCGGCACACACCCGCCGAGCCGGAATTCCCGATGACATTGCCGCCGCGGTGCACTATCTCGCCTCACCCGCGGCCCGGCAGGTGACCGGTCAGGTGCTTGCGGTCAACGGCGGCGAACGCACCACTCGATGAGTGCGGCGAGTCCGGAAATCCAGGCGCGGCGCGCGGTGCAAGGCGGGCAATAGGGTCGATCCGGGCAAGTCGGCAGACAGGGGCTAGCATGGGCGAGCTGGTAACGGTGGATTTGCCGATCCCAAGGTGGTTCGATGACTAAAGCTGTTCCACGGCCGGTTGCACTGGGCGATGATGCGGCCCGGACACTGGCTAATGCCACGAAGAGCGTTCCGCAGATGGAGTCGATCACCCCACGGTGGTTGGTTCATCTGTTGAACTGGGTGCCCGTCGAGGCCGGTATCTACCGGCGTAACCGGGTCACCGACGAACAAACCGTCGATATTCAGTGCGATAACTTCGACGAGTCTCCGCTACCGGAGACATTTATCGACTACGAGCGAGACCCGCGGGAGTATCGACTCAAGGCCGTGCACACGATCCTCGATGTGCACACCCGCGTCTCGGATCTGTATTCGAGCCCGCACGATCAGATTGCTCAACAGTTGCGGCTCACCATCGAGGCAATCAAGGAGCACCAAGAGGGCGAGCTGATCAACAGCCCGGACTACGGTCTCATCGCGAATGCCACGAAGAAGCAGCGGATCTCGACGATCGCCGGCCCGCCGACGCCGGACGACCTCGACAACTTGATCACGAAGGTCTGGAAAGAGCCGGGATTCTTCCTCACCCACCCGCAGGGCATCGCGGCGTTCGGCAGGGAATGCACCCGGCGCGGTGTGCCGCCGCCGACCGTGAGCATGTTCGGGTCGCAGTTCCTGACCTGGCGCGGGATTCCGATCATTCCGTCGGACAAGGTTCCGGTGGAACGCGGGAAGACCAAGTTCGTGCTGATCCGCACCGGTGAAGCCCGTCAGGGTGTGATCGGGCTGTATCAGCCGGGACTGGCCGGTGAACAGGGACCGGGCCTTTCGGTGAAGTTCATGGGTATTGATCGCAGCGCGATCGCGTCATATCTGGTGTCGCTGTACTGCTCGCTGGCGATTCTGACCGACGATGCGGTGGCAGTGCTCGACGGAGCCGAGGTGGGCAAGTTCCATGACTACGCACCGACCTACCGGAGCTGACATCTCACGCCCAGGCGACGATGGCGGCGCCGAGTGGATGCTGCCGGACGAGGCGACGCTCAATCGCCTTGCCGGTGCGTTCTTCTCGGCGCTGCCGTCGGGGTCGGCGGGTCTGCCCGCCGCACCGGCGGGCCTGAGTGTGGCGCAGCCCGATATGCCGACGTCGCCGCCGAATGTGCCGGTGCCGTCCCCGGTGCCTGCCGCGACAGCGGCCGGCGCACCGGGGTTTTCCGGTGCGACGCATCCGGGTGGACATATACCGGCCGCGGCACCCTCTGGCGTGCAGGGTGTTTCGAGCACCACCCCACCCGGCGACCGAACTCCGGAACCGTCGGTGCCTGGAGCGCTCGGCGGCTCCAGCGCCGCGTCTCCCGGCGGCCGCACGCCATCGGCCTCGTCTCCGACAACATCAGGCGTGCAGGGTGTTTCGAGTACCACGCCACCCGGCGGGCGTACTCCAGCTCCGTCGGTGCCGGGCGTCAACGGCACCACACCCTCCGGCAGCGGCACTGTACCTGCTGGCGCACAGGGTTTTTCGGGGACCACGCCACCCGGCGGCAGTACACCGGAGCCATCGGTGCCGAGCTGGGGCCGCGACGTGCCGATGGCCGATGCGGCCGGGCAACCTGCGCATCCGCCGGTGAGTACCGCTGGCATACACAATGACCCGTTCCTCACCGCGCTGCCGTCGTTGCGCGGAGTGCTGTCGCCACAACGCTTTCCCGATGCGGCGCCGCAGCATTCGTCACCGGCGCCGAGCTTTTATTTCCTGGATGCGGCCGGTCCTGCGGCATCGATCCCCGCGTCGTACCGTGTGCCCGACGCGCATCCGCCCTTCGACGTGCACGCGGTGCGCAACGACTTCCCGATCCTCCGGGAACAGGTCAACGGCCATCCGCTGGTGTGGTTCGACAACGCCGCGACGACGCAGAAGCCGCGCTCGGTGATCGAGCGCATCGCCCATTTCTATGAGCACGAGAACTCCAATATTCACCGTGCCGCCCATGAATTGGCGGCCCGGTCCACCGACGCCTACGAGCAGGCCCGCGATATCGTGGCCCGGTTCATCGGCGCGTCCTCGGCCGAGGAGATCATCTTCGTCCGCGGCGCGACCGAGGGCATCAACCTGATCGCACAAACGTGGGGCCGCAAGAACATTCGCGCGGGCGACGAGATCATCATCTCGCACCTGGAGCACCACGCGAACATCGTCCCCTGGCAGATGCTGGCCGCCGAGACCGGCGCGCAGCTGAAGGTCATTCCGGTGGACGACAACGGCGAGCTGATGCTCGGCGAGTACACCAAACTGCTTTCCGATCGCACCAAACTCGTTTCGGTGACCCATGTTTCGAACGCGCTGGGCACTATCACGCCGGTGCGGGAGATCGTCGCCGAGGCGCAGCGGGCCGGGGCGGTCACCCTCGTCGACGGCGCGCAATCGGTCCCGCATACCGCCATCGACGTACGCTCGATCGGCGCCGATTTCTTCGTGTTCTCCGGACATAAGCTGTTCGGGCCCACCGGAATCGGCGTCGTCTATGGAAAATCCGAGATACTGCAAGACGTTCCGCCCTGGCAGGGCGGCGGCAACATGATCAGCGATGTGACGCTGGAACGTTCGCTGTTCCAACCGCCACCCGGGCGATTCGAGGCGGGCACCGGCAATATCGCCGACGCCGTCGGCCTCGGCGCCGCCATCGAATATGTCGAACGCCTCGGCATGGACACGATCGCGCGCTACGAGCACGAACTGCTCGAGTACGCGACACCCCGGGTCGCCGCGGTGCGCGGTATCCGGCTGGTCGGCACCGCCGCCGACAAGGCGAGCGTGCTCTCCTTCGTCATGGCGGGCTACGAGCCGATCGAGGTCGGAAAGGCGTTGAACGAGAAAGGCATCGCGGTTCGGGCGGGCCATCACTGTGCCCAGCCGATTTTGCGGCGCCTCGGGCTGGAGGCGACGGTGCGTCCATCGTTCGCCTTCTACAACACCTGTGCGGAGATCGATCGGATGGTCGCCGTTCTCGAACAACTCGCCGCTAGTTCGCCGCGGTGAACGCGGCGTCCGGCAGAACCTGATCGAACACCTTTACGTCAGCCGCAATCCCCTGCGGCTGACGTAAAGGGCTGCGCGCCAATGGCAGCCGCTACTACCTGGAATCAGTACGACTTGGCCTGACTCGACCACCGCGGGTTCAACGTTCCGGATAAGCGCGCAGGGAAGGAGATCTGCTGTGGGTTGCCGTCGGAGGTGTAGCGCTGCTCCGGGTTCGCCGCGAGCCGGTCGAGCCAGTACGTCGAGTCGAAGTCGACCGCTGTTCTGCCCGAACGGATTCGAGGAACGGCCGTGGGGTCCAGTTCGCCGTATGGCGACGGAGCAGGCTCGGCACCGACCAGCAGCACCGAATCGAACACGTAATTCGTTCCGTCCCAGCTGCCCGCGGTGGCCAGGCCGCGATCGTCCGGTGCGATGCCGAGCGGCAACGCCATCGTCCGTACCTGGCCCGGCGCCGCCGCCACGATCGCGCGGACGTTGTCCGCCAGCTCACGTTGGACGCCAATGCTGTCCAGCTGCGCGAGGTTCGCGTGCGTCGCGGTGTGCGCGCCGATCTCGTAACCGTGCGCGGCCAGCCAGGACAGCGCGCGCGGATTGTCGCCGAACGGCTGGTTGTTGACGTAAAAGGTCGCGGTGGGCGCGAATTCGGGATGCTCGGCGCGGAACTGTTCGAGGATCCCGATCGCCGTGTCGGGCGCGACCTTGCCGTCCTCGGTGATCGTGAGCTGGCTGAGCGTCGAGTCGTCGAAGGTGAGCACCACCGGATGGGTGCCCGCGGGCAGGTCGAAGGCGCCGGAGATGTAGGCCGACGTCGTCACCGGACGGTAGTTCTCGCGCAGCAGTCGATCGAGTTCGGCGCGGAATTTCGCTGGCGTCTGGTCGTATTCGCTGTCCGGCTCGGCCGCCAGCTGGTGGTACATCAGGACCGGGACCACGCCGAGTTCGTTGGCGCTTACCGCAGCCGGATCGGGCGCGGGACTGCTCGACGGTGGCGCGGTCGCCATCGCCCGAAGGGTAGCCGGGTCGGGGTCCGCGGCGCAGGCCGCGGCCGTCAACACCAGCACCGACAACATAACTCGAACACTGATGGTCGCGTTCTTCGCCACCGGGCAAACAGTACGCGAACGCGACCAATTCGTTGCGTAAGCAACTCGGACAAAGCAGGGACGGGCGCGGGCCGAACCCGCGATAGTTGAGCGATCTCCAGACGAAAGTTGGTGTGTGCGTTGCTAGAACGACTAGGCGTGACAGGACACCGGCGGTTGGCGGCAGTCCTGGTTATCTCAGTCTTATCAATTCTTGTCGCTTCTGTGACCCTGAGCTGGGTCCGCACCGAACCCCGCGGCTTGACCGTCACCGGTCTCCCGAACAGTCTGGTCGGCGCGGCGACCATGTCCGCCATGACATTGCGGGTAGACGCGGGTGAATACGACCCCGGCGCCCTGCAGCTCGAACTCGACGGTCAGCCGGTCACCGGCGCCATCGACGGTAACACCGTCGTCTACCGGCCGGGCGCGCTGCCCGATGGCGAGCACAAGTTCACCGCCGAGATCCCACCGAGCTTCCTCGGCTTCCTCCGCACCGGCCCCGGCGTGTCCAAGGCGTTCACCGTCGACAACGAGGCACCGACCCTGGAACTGACGCAGCCCACCGGCGTGACTTCTTACCGCCAGCCGGTTACCTTGCGCGGCAAGGCAAAAGACGCCGAGCGCGTGTCGGTCGGCAACCTGTCGGCGACTCCGGCCGACGACGGCTCCTTCGAGATCACGCTGCCGCGCGCGCAGACCGGCGCGCAGGTGGTCGCCGTGGACGCCGCGGGCAATCAGACCGCGCAGCCGATCACGGCGGCGATCGAGCAGCCACCGATCAAGGCAGTGCACGTCACCGCCTACGGCTGGTCCGACGACGGACTCCGCGAGGACGTGCTGAATATGGCTCGTGACGGGCGCATCAACACGGTGCAGCTCGACATCAAGGACGAAGACGGCGAGGTCGGCTACGACTCCCAGGTACCGCTCGCCCGCGAATCGGGTGCCGTTATGCGGATCTACGACGCCCCCGCGGCCTTGCGGCAGTTGCACGATATGGGTATTCGAGTGGTGGGCCGGATTGTCGCCTTCCGCGACAAGACCATGGCCGAATGGGCCTGGCAGGCAGGCCATCAAAACTGGGTCATCCAGACTCCGTCGGGCGAGCCGTACTCGAGCAGGTACGGCCCGATCGCCTTCACCAACTTCGCGAATCCAGAAATCCGCAGATACAACATCGATCTCGCGGTCGAGGCGGCGAAGCTCGGCTTCGACGGCATCATGTACGACTACATCCGGCGCCCGGACGGCGCGCTGTCGCAGATGCAGTTCCCCGGCTCCACCACCTCGCCCACCGTGTCGATCGCCGAATTCCTGCGTGAGAGCCGCGATCCCGTGCGCGACGCCGGCGCCGAGCAGAGTGCCGCGGTATTCGGGGTGGCCGCCACCCGGCCCGACGAGATCGCGCAGGACATTCCGATGATGGCCAAGTACGTCGACTACATCGCGCCGATGCTGTATCCCTCGCATTGGAACGCCGGCGAATACGGTGTCGTCAACCCGAATTCGCAGCCCTACGACATTGTCTTCCGCTCGCTGCAGGACTTCCGTACGCAGACGCAGGGCACCGCGGCCAAGATCGTGCCCTGGTTGCAGGACTTCAGCCTCGGCGTCAGTTACGGTTCCGGTGAGGTCAGGGCGCAGATCGACGCCGCCAATGACGCGAAGGTCAATGGGTTCTTCCTGTGGAGTCCCACGGTGCATTACAGCCTTGCGGGACCTGCGGACTGATCCCTATCGGACCGGCAGCAGCCGATCACGCAGCGCGGCAACGATTTCCCGGTGGCTGCCGGTCAGCTCGGGCATCAGCAGGTCGATGTTCAGCCGGCCGGCGAAACCGGTGATCACGAAAAACGGTGTCGCCGCGGGTGCGTCGGCCGGTATGGGCGCGTCGATATGGAACAGCGGCCAGAAGTCGTCCAGTTCGAGCGCGGGCGGATGGCGGAGCGTGGGTACTCTGCCCCAGTTCGTGGCAAGCGCTGCGGCCGGAGCCTGTTGAAGTTCTTGCAGCACAGCGAACTTGCTGCCGGCCGCCTGCACCGCGGCGTGCTGGATCCGTTGGTCGGCCAGATCAGCCGTGAGCCGGGCGCCGATCGCCCGCGCTATATCCGCGAGCTCGACGGCATCGCCCTCGGTGATGTACCTCCCATAGCGCAAGATGTTCGTCCCCGCGGTGAAGGCCACCGGCGGCGACATGCGCGATCGCAGTTCCACCAGATAGGCGTAGGGCATCTCGGTCAGTGGCACATCATGGACATCCGCGATGGCGAGCAGGATGGCCGCCGATACCAAGCTGTTGATCGTCGTGCCTTGCCGGTGGCCGAAGTCGACCAAGGCAGCGGTCTGCCCTTCATCGAGCTGGCAACGCAGATACGACAGCGCGATGACCTGGCGATCGCCGTCCGGCGCGGGCGGTACTTCACTGGGCACAGCTGTTCCGGTCTCGGCGGGGCCGATGCCGCGTTCGGCGTACAACGCCTCCAGCGACATCGGGTACGCGTGCCGCGCCACCGCCGGGACGGCCGTTCCCTCGATGAAATCGGTGTACAGCGACCAGAATTCCGCCAGTATCGCGAGCGAACGGTGACCGTCGGCAACGCTGTGGTGGATCAGCAGCGTCACATTCGCCCGATCGCCTTCGCACCACATGGAGTTCGCATACTGTCCGGGCCGCGTCCAGGTCCGTGTCGTAGCGGACGGACGCGACCTCGCCGTCGAACACCCGGATCACCGGCGGCACCGACGAGCCGACAATCACCGCGGCCTGATCATCGGCCACGAGACGTGCACTGAGGATCGGATACGCACGACGCAGCGCGGCAAAGGCCTGCGACAGCGCCGCGATGCCGAGGTAACCGCGCACCTGAACGGAGTAGCCGACGAACAATCCCGGACCGACATAGACCGCCTCGGTCGGTGCCAACGGTCGAATCGCGTGTGTTGCCGTCATGGTAGGTCTCCTCGGAGTGAGCCAGTTACCCTCAAGCTACAATACGAACGATCGATCGGTCGTATTGAATGGGCAGCATCACACCCCGCGCGGTCGGCGCGGTTACGCTGGTGGAGTGAACGTTGAAGTGACGCGCCTGCCGGGTATCGGTGTGCGCAAGGACTTTCCGGTCAAAGGCGTTCGCCGCCGGATCGGCGTCATCGATCACAAGGACGGCACGGTCTACCTGATCGTCAGCAAGTCCGACAATCCCGAAGCCACCGACCAGATTCCGTTATCGGCGGCGGAGGCGGCCGCATTGGCCAACCTGCTGGGCGCCCCGCAGCTGGTCGCGCAGCTGCGCGAGGAACACCGCGAGTTCGACGGCGTGAACACCAGGCAGTTCGCTATCCTCGGCGGCTCCCCCTATGCCGACCGCCCGCTCGGCGAGACCGAGATGCGCACCCGGACAAGGGTTTCCATCGTCGCCATCATGCGCGGCGGCTCGGTGGTCCCGTCGCCGGGCCCGGACTTCACCTTCGCCGCGGGCGACCTGCTGGTGATCGTCGGAACCACCGAGGGCCTCGACGCCGCCGCCAGCATCCTGACCAACGGCTGATCAGCCGCTGAACAGGTCGAATACCTCTTCCGCGCGGTCGCGGGTGCGATACATGTCCCAGGCGGTGGCGGCGAGGTCGTCCGGGTTCAGTGTGCGGCCCTCCATCGAGCCGAAGCGGGCCGGGTCGGCGGTGACCATGGTATGGATGTCGCCGCGTTCGATGAGACCGCCGATGGTGAGGGTCGCCGCGTAGACGCCACTGTCGGCGAGGGCGGCATTGAGGGTGACGGCGTAGTTGCGCAGGGCAGCGGAGGGCAGGGCCAGGTGGCCGAGCATCGGCATCGGCCGGACGCTGGAGAGTCCGCCCGCGAAGAGGAGAGCGCCGGCGCCTCTGGTGCGCATGGCCGGAAGGACTTCGTGCACCATGTCGACGGCGGGCCAGACCCAGTCGAACGCGGATTGCGCTGTGGCGGCGTCTGTTTCGGCGAGCGGGATCGGCTGCTGGGTCGGCCCGGGCCCGTAGTAGGCGAGCTCGATGTCGCCGTCGCTTGCGATCTCGCCGAGCACCGACCTCAGCCGGGCTCGGTCGGTGATATCGACGGCGTAGGCGCTGGCATCAACGCCTTGTGCGGCAAGGTCTTTCAGATAGCCCTCGTGCCGCGCTTCGCTGCGTGAGATCAGCGCGACCCGGAATCCTTCGCTACCGAAACGCCTGGCCATGGACATGCCGAGGCCTGGTCCGACGCCGACGATCACGGCGGTAGATGTAATGGACATGACGCTCTTTCCAAAGATTGAGGGGTCCCTCAATTTCAAAGGTAGCATGAAATCGAGGAGCCCCTCGACTTTTGTATGATGGTGCCCATGACCAAACCGTTGCGCCGCGATGCCGCCCGCAACCGCGAGAAGCTGTTGCGGGAAGCGGCCGATGTCTTCACCGAGCAGGGACTCGACGGGTCCCTGGAAGAGATCGCGCGACGGGCCGGAGTCAGCATCGGCACGCTGTACAACCACTTCCCGCACCGCGACGCGCTCATCGACGCGCTGCTGCCGCCGCGCCTCGCCGCCATCGACGAATTCGCCGCCCGGGCCGCGGCCGAGCCGGATGCCTGGGTCGCGTTCAGCGGGTTCCTCGAGGAATTGCTCGGCCAGATGACCACCGACCGCGGCTTGCTCGAGGCACTCACCGGTGACCATCCCGCCGCCGCCCAGCTGACCGAGGCGTGCCATCGCGGCATGTCGCATCTATCGACGCTGCTGCACCGCGCTCGACAGGAGGGTTCGGTGCGCGCGGACGCGAGCGACGAAGACGTGGTGCATCTGGTGTGGGCACTGTCGCTACTCGGCGAGGCAGCCGGATCACCCGCGTGGCGCCGCTGCCTGGAACTCGTCCTCGACGGCCTGCGTCCCGTTCATCAACCGACCCGATAGGAACAGCACCGTGCCATATGCCAAGGCCGCCAACGGCGTTCGCCTCGCCTATCAAACCGCGGGCGCGGGCGCTCCGCTACTGCTGCTGGCCGGGCAGGCCAACAATCATCATTGGTGGGACGGGATCCGCGAGGACTTCGAGACCCGGTATCGCACCATCACCCTCGACTGGCGCGGCACCGGGGACAGCGATAAGCCCGACGAGCTTTACAGCACAGTCGGATTCGCCGACGATGTGGTCGCGGTGCTCGACGACCTGGGTATCGAGCACGCCGCGGTGTACGGCACATCGATGGGTGGTCGCGTCGCACAATGGCTGGCCGCCCGCCATCCGGAGCGGGTGCACGCCCTGGTCCTCGGCTGCACCTCCCCCGGCGGCAAGCACAGTATCGAACGCGGTCCTGAAATTCGACAGTCGCTCATCGACCCCGATCCGGACGCAGCGCACCAGGCTCTGCTCGAGCTGATGTACACCCCGGAGTGGTTGGCGCACAACGCCGGCCCGCACAACACCCTCGGCGATCCCACCATGCCCGCCTACGCCAAGCGTCGCCATCTCATGGCCAGCAACAGGCACGACGCCTGGGATGTCTTGCCGGACATCACAACTCCCACCCTGATCGTGCACGGCACCGAGGACCGGTTCAATCCGGCCGCGAACGCGCCGCTGCTCGCCGAACGCATCCCGCACGCGCAGCTGCGGTTGATCCCCGGCGCCCGGCACGCGTACTTCGACGAATTCCGGTCCGTCGCGGGCCCGCTCGTGCTGGACTTCCTCGACGAGGCGCGTACCTAACCCCCATTCGCGCACCTGCCGAATTGATCGAATTCCACTGAAAGTCTTGACTCAGGCAGGTTCCCGGGGTTACTATTCCTACAGAGGAAACATTCGACGTGGTTGCTACACGACCCCAATTATCGAATGCCTATTGTGCTGCGCCGAAACTGCGAGTAACTTGGGACGTTGCGCTGGCTGCCTCCCGTCCGTCCACACGAACCCAATTGCGTGAATCACCATCGATAATGTGGTGTTCGCTTCTTGCGGTGTGCGAGTTTCGCTCGGGTAGGTGACCACACGCAATTCATCAGCAGTGTGAGGTCGCGGAAGGACGCACCGTGTCAGTCTCGTCCCAAAAAGTCACCACTACAGCCCAGGTAGTTGCCGGTATCCCCGGTGCCCCGCAGCGGGTGTCGTTCGCCAGAATTCGTGAGCCCCTCGATGTGCCGGGCCTGCTCGACGTGCAAACCGACTCCTTCGAATGGTTGATCGGCGCGCCGCGATGGCGGGCGCGCGCCGCCGCACGTGGCGAGAACAACACGGCGGGCGGCCTCGAAGAGGTGCTCGCCGAACTTTCCCCGATCGAAGACTTCGCGGGCACCATGTCGCTGACGCTGTCCGACCCCCGATTCGAAGAGGTCAAGGCCTCTATCGATGAGTGCAAAGACAAGGACATGACCTACGCGGCGCCGTTGTTCGTCACCGCGGAGTTCATCAACAACAACACCGGTGAGATCAAAAGCCAGACGGTCTTCATGGGAGATTTCCCGATGATGACCGACAAGGGCTCCTTCATCGTCAACGGCACCGAGCGCGTCGTAGTCGCCCAATTGGTTCGTTCGCCGGGTGTCTACTTCGACCAGTCCGTCGACAAGACCACCGAGAAGGACCTGCACAGCGCGCGGGTCATTCCGTCGCGTGGTGCGTGGCTGGAGTTCGACATCGACAAGCGCGACACCGTCGGTGTCCGCATCGACCGCAAGCGTCGCCAGCCGGTTACCGTGCTGCTCAAGGCTTTCGGCTGGACCGCGGAGCAGATCGTCGAGCGATTCGGGTTCTCCGAGATCATGATGTCGACGCTCGAGAAAGATCACACGGCGGGCACCGACGAGGCGCTGCTCGATATCTACCGCAAGCTGCGTCCGGGCGAGCCGCCGACCAAGGAGTCGGCGCAGACCCTGCTGGAGAATCTGTTCTTCAAGGACAAGCGCTACGACCTGGCGCGCGTCGGTCGCTACAAGATGAACAAGAAGCTGGGCCTGGACATCGACTCGGCCACGCTGACCGAGCAAGACCTCGTCGCGATCATCGAATACCTGGCGCACCTGCGCGCGGGCGACAAGACGATGACCGCCGAGGGTGGCGTCGAGGTGCCGATCGGGGTCGACGACATCGACCACTTCGGCAATCGCCGGGTACGCACGGTCGGCGAGCTGATCCAGAACCAGATCCGAATCGGCTTGTCCCGCATGGAACGGGTCGTCCGGGAGCGGATGACGACCCAGGACATCGAGGCGATCACACCGCAGACACTGATCAACATCCGTCCGGTCAGCGCGTCGATCAAGGAGTTCTTCGGGACCTCCCAGCTGTCGCAATTCATGATGCAGGACAACCCCCTTGCCGGACTGACCCACAAGCGCAGGCTGTCCGCGCTCGGGCCCGGCGGACTTTCCCGGGAACGGGCCAGCATCGAGGTCCGCGACATCCACTTCAGCCACTACGGGCGCATGTGCCCGATCGAAACGCCGGAAGGCCCGAGTATCGGTCTCATCGGCTATCTTTCGGTGTTCGCGCGGGTCAACCCGTTCGGTTTCATCGAGACGCCGTACCGCAGGGTGGTCGACGGTCAGGTGACCGACGAGGTGGTTTATCTGACCGCCGATGAAGAGGAACGGTATATCCGCGCCCAGGCCAACTCGCCGGTCGACGCCGAAGGGCGGCTGGTGGAGAACAAGGTGCTCGCGCGGCGGTTCGGCGACGAGGTGGAGTTCGTCGCGCCGGTCGAGGTCGACTACATGGATGTGTCACCGCGGCAGATGGTTTCGGTGGCGACGGCGATGATCCCGTTCCTCGAGCACGACGACGCCAACCGCGCCCTGATGGGTGCCAACATGCAGCGCCAGGCGGTGCCGCTGATCCGTTCCGAGGCTCCTGTGGTGGGCACCGGTATGGAACTACGGGCCGCGATCGACGCGGGCGATGTCGTCGTCAACGAGAAAGACGGTGTGGTGGAAGAGGTTTCCGCCGACTACATCACCGTGATGGCCGACGACGGCACGCGCAAGAGCTACCGCCTACGCAAGTTCGCCAGGTCGAATCAAGGCAACTGCGTCAACCAGCGGCCGATCATCGATGAGGGCGCGAGAGTCGAAGCGGGACAGGTGCTGGCCGATGGCCCGTGCACCGAGAACGGCGAGATGGCGCTCGGCAAGAACCTGCTCGTCGCGATCATGCCGTGGGAAGGCCACAACTACGAGGACGCGATCATCCTGTCGCAGCGCCTGGTCGAGGAGGACGTGCTCACCTCGATCCACATCGAAGAGCACGAAGTCGACGCTCGGGATACGAAATTGGGCGCGGAGGAGATCACCCGCGATATTCCGAACATCTCCGACGACGTGCTGGCCGACCTCGATGACCGCGGCATCATCCGGATCGGTGCCGAGGTGCGCGACGGCGACATTCTCGTCGGCAAGGTCACCCCGAAGGGCGAGACCGAGCTGACCCCGGAGGAACGGTTGCTGCGCGCCATCTTCGGCGAGAAGGCGCGCGAGGTCCGCGACACCTCACTGAAGGTGCCGCACGGTCAATCCGGGAAAGTCATTGGTATCCGGGTGTTTTCGCGCGCGGACGATGATGATCTGCCGCCCGGCGTGAACGAGCTGGTGCGCGTGTATGTGGCGCAGAAGCGCAAGATCCAGGACGGCGACAAGCTCGCCGGTCGCCACGGCAACAAGGGTGTTATCGGCAAGATCCTGCCGGTCGAGGACATGCCGTTCATGCAGGACGGCACCCCGGTCGACATCATCCTGAACACCCACGGTGTGCCGCGCCGGATGAACATCGGCCAGATCCTGGAGACCCACCTCGGGTGGATCGGCAAGACCGGCTGGGAGGTCGAGGGCACACCCGATTGGGCGGCGACACTGCCTGCGGAGATGCTGGCCGCGCCCGCGAACAGCAATATCTCCACGCCGGTGTTCGACGGCGCGCGGGACGAGGAGCTCACCGGGTTGCTCGGCTCGACACTGCCCAATCGCGACGGCGATGTGCTGGTGGGCGCAGATGGCAAGGCGACGCTGCTGGATGGCCGCTCTGGTGAACCGTTCCCCTATCCGGTCGCGGTCGGCTACATGTACATCCTGAAGCTGCACCACTTGGTCGACGACAAGATCCACGCCCGTTCGACCGGTCCGTACTCGATGATCACCCAGCAGCCGCTCGGTGGTAAGGCACAGTTCGGTGGTCAGCGCTTCGGCGAAATGGAGTGCTGGGCCATGCAGGCCTACGGCGCCGCCTACACGCTGCAGGAACTGCTCACCATCAAGTCCGACGACATCGTGGGCCGGGTCAAGGTTTACGAGGCGATCGTCAAGGGCGAGAACATTCCGGAGCCGGGCATTCCGGAGTCGTTCAAGGTGCTGCTCAAGGAACTCCAGTCGCTGTGCCTCAACGTCGAAGTGCTGTCGTCCGACGGCCTCGCGATCGAGATGCGCGACGGTGAGGACGAGGATCTGGAGCGCGCCGCGGCGAACCTGGGCATCAACCTGTCCAGGAACGAAGCGGCCACCGTCGAAGATCTGCCCAGCTGATTAACCATGGGCCGAGATCGCCTGCTGGACAGGTGATCTCGGCCCATGATCGCTAAACGTGCACTGCCGCAACCGCGTCGGCGAGCTCCGGATTCTTCGGCTTGGTGCGCGGCAGGAAGAACGCGGGCACCAGGGTGAGGATGATCAGCACCAGCGCCACGATGTAGGTGTGGCTGAATGCCGATGCGGCCTGGCTCAATCCGGTCTCCAGCACGCCGGGCGGCAGCTTGCTGGCGAATTCCGGATTGGCGTTGGCCGCGATCGCCGGCTTGGCGAATTCCCGGTTGTTCAGGAAGTTGGTCAGCACCACCGAGATGGTCGCGGTGCCGATCGAACCGGCGGTCTGGTTGACGATGTTCATCAGCGTCGAACCGCGGGCCACCTGCTGATGACTCAGCGTCTGGATGGCCGCGGTCATGATCGGCATCATCGTGCAGCCCATACCGAGACCCATCACGAACAGCGCGCCGAGCATCAGCGGGTACGAGGTGTCCACCGTGAGCTGGGTGAAGAACACCGTGCTGACCGCGATCAGCGTGATGCCGACCAGCACGATCTTTCCCGGCCCGATCTTGTCGACCAGCTTGCCGGCGACCGGCATGGTGACCATCGCGCCCAAACCCTGTGGGATGAGCAGCAATCCGGCCTGTAGCGCCGATTCCCCACGGACCTGCTGCAGGTACGTCGGCAGCAGCAGCGCGCCGCCGAAGAACGCGATCGCGAACAGCACCATGGTGAGCACCGCGAAGGTCAGCGAGCGGTTGCGGAACAGGTGCAGATCGATCAGCGGGTGCTCGGTGCGCAGCGCGTGGAACACGAACAGCACCATCAGCACAGCGCCGATGATCGCGGGCAGCAACACCTTTGTCGCTACCACCGTGCCCTCGCCGGGAATCGACGAGACGCCGAACAGGAACAGCGCGAGTCCGGGCGAGGCGAGCAGCATGCCGAGGAAGTCGAACGACTCCGACGGCTCCGGCTTGTCCGCGGGGAACACGACGTAGGCCAGGATCAGCGCGATGACGCCGATCGGCACGTTGATCAGGAAGATCCACTGCCAGTGGAATTCGATCAGCCAGCCGCCGAGGATCGGTCCGCAGATCGGTCCGAGCAGCATCGGCACGCCGAGCACCGCCATCACCCGGCCGACCCGCTGCGGGCCCGCCGCGTGCGTCATGATCGTCATGCCCAACGGCATCAGCATGCCGCCGCCGATGCCCTGGATCACGCGGAATGCGATGAGCGACTCGATGTTCCATGCGGTGGCGCACAGCACGGAGCCGAGTACGAAGAAGGTCAGCGCCGCCATGTACAGGCGTTTGGTGCCGAACCGGTCCGCTGCCCACCCGGTGAGCGGAATGACGGTGGCAAGAGCGAGGGTGTAGCCGGTGATCGTCCACGCCGCGATGGCGTAGCTCGTCTCGAATTCGGCTTGGAAGGTGGGCAGCGCGATATTGACGACGGTGATGTCCAGGATCGACATGATCGCGCCGAGCACGACCACGCCCGCTACTTTCAAGACCGCCGGGTCTAGTTTGTCGGCGGTCGGGTCAGGCGCCGCTGCCTGATTATCCGGAGGTTGAGTCACCGCTTCAGCGTTCCACCTCTTCGCCTCCTACACCAGCAATTTCTCTGGCAATTCGGCAGAAGAATTTCCCAAAGCGGTCAGGGCGGCGGTTGTCGCGGCCTCGCTGGCGGGTAGCAGCGGCAGTCGGACAGCCGCGCTGGGGATGCGTCCCTGGGCCGCCAGCGCCGCCTTGATGACGGTCGGGTTCGGCTCCGCGAACAGCGCGCTGGACAGGGCGGCGAGGCGGTGGCCGAGGGCTCGGGCCTCGTCGATCCGCCCCTCGCGCCAGGCCCCGACGAGCGCCGTGAAGGACGCGGCGGCGAGGTTTGCCGAGGCGAGGATGCCGCCCGTCGCACCGAGCGCGAGCAGTGGCGAGAGGTAGATATCGTCGCCCGCGAGAACCGCGAAATCGGCTGGGCGCGTGCGCATGAGCTCGATGGTGGCGTCGTCGATGCTGCCGACGGCGTGTTTGACGCCGATGATGTTCGGGTGTTCGGCCAGCTGGCGGAGGGTGTCGGCGCTGAGGGTGCGGCCGGTGCGGTACGGAATGTTGTAGATGATCAGCGGCACGGGGCTGGTGGCGGCGAGGGCGCGGAAGTGGGCGAGCACGCCCGCCTCGGAGGGGCGCGTGTAGTACGGGACCACCGTGAGGGCGGCGGCGATGTCCGAGCTGAGGGCCGCGACCGCTTCGATCGAGTCGCCGGTGGAGTTGGAGCCCGCGCCGACGATCAAGGGGGCGTGGTGTTCTCGGCACACGTTGACGCAGATGTCGACGACTCGTTCGCGTTCGGCCGGGCTCAGGGTGGCGGTTTCCGCAGTCGTGCCGAGCGCGACAAGGCCGGTCGCGCCGTCGGCCAGGACCGAGTGGGCCAATCCGGCCAACGCGTCGGCGGCTAGCGCGCCGTCGGCGGTGAACGGCGTGACAAGGGGAACGAATAAGCCTGCGAGCGTCATAGGTATGAGCTTGACCAGCTTGAACCTTCAGGTCCAGTTCACGTTTCTACAGTCGAGCATAAGATTGACTGATGCTCGATATTCGCAAGTTGCGGCTGCTGCGCGAGCTCGCGCATCGCGAGACCATCGCGGCAGTCGCCGACGCGCTCGCCTACACCCCCTCGGCCGTCTCGCAGCAGCTCAGCGCGCTCGAACGCGAGGCGGGCGTGCCGTTGCTGGAGCGGACCGGGCGACGGGTCACGCTGACCCCGGCCGCCCGCACCCTGGTCGAGCACGCGGAAACGATCCTCGCGGTGCTCGAACAGGCGGCCGCCGAGCTGGCGACCACGCGCGCCGAACTGACCGGAACGCTGCGGATCGGCGCGTTCCCGACCGCGGTGCGGACGATCCTGTCCCCCGCCCTCGTCGCGTTGAGCCGTGACCATCCGGGACTCGAGCTGATGGTGACCGAGCTGGACCCGGCGACCGCGCCCGCCGCGTTGCGGGCGGAAACCTTGGATGTCGCGCTGGTTCAGGAGTACGACTATGTGCCCGTCGAGCCGGATCCGGCGCTGGATACCGAGCCACTGCTCGAGGAGACCATCTACCTGGCAGCGCTTTCCGACGAGCCGTTGGCGGCTTGGCGCGAAACATCGTGGATCGCAGGCACTCCCGACACGTTGTGTCACACGATGACCGTGCGCGCCTGTCAGGCAGCGGGATTCACGCCGCGGATCCGGCATCATGCCGACGACTTCGGCACCGTGCTCGCGCTCGTTGCGGCCGGGCAGGGCGTGTCACTGGTGCCGGAGCTCGGCGCGTTGACGTGTCCGGCGGAGGTCACACTGACGCCGCTGGCGACGCGGCGGCGGACGTTGCTGGCGTATCGGCGCGGCACCGGGAACCATCCCGCCGTGCTGGCCGCTCGCTCGGCACTGCGTACCTCGGTCGCGGCGATCGATGCCGAGGGGTTGGCTCAGCGCAGCAGGTAGCGGCTGGTCGGGACCACGTCGATGTCGCGGTCCGCGCCGAAGGTGTTGACGCTCTTCATCAATCGATCGATGCGGCGGGTCAGTTCAGCGTTGTCGCCTGCACTGCCGTAGAAGGCATGCGGGTCGGTCAGGGCCTCGATCGGGAAGAGTTCTTCGACGATGGCCGCGATATCGGGAGCCGCCTCGGTGACTGGTTCGAGCACGAGATTCTGGACGTAACCGAAGGTCGCCTGGGTGGCGATGGCGACCTCGGTGTGCTGGTCACGCCAGCGATGCAGCCAGTCGGCCTGTGCCAAGGTGTGCGGTCGGCGTAGGAATGCGAGGTTGGCCAGGCCGGGCGCCCGCTCGCGCAGCGGCACGAAGGGCGGGTCGATCGGCCGCGTCTCCTCGACGCGCCAACCGGCGACGCCCTGCGCGACCGAGGCGAGAATGTCGGCGACGGCGACGGCTTCGCGGCGACGGGATACCCACACACTCACTACTGCCGCAACCGGTTCATCGAAGGCGGTCAGTCGCAACATCGCGTTCGCCACCGTGGCGTCGGAGATATTCGCCTGCACGGCAACGGTTCCGGCGGTCGCCAGGCGGGCGGTCAGCTCGTCGGCGAGGAGATCGCCGATGTCCCAGAGTGCGAACATCACCTTCATCGCGCGGCCACTTTCTGCAACAGGTTTCACTTCGGCGCAGCGTAGCTCACGCTCGCTCGGTACCGAGCACAGTGCGTGAAACCGGCCACGCGTGGCTAGGGTTTGCGGAGTGAGTGAGTTGGATCATCTGGTGCTCGCGACCCCGGATCTGCCGGATGCGGTGGCTACAGTGACGCGGTTGCTCGGCGTAGCGCCCGTCCCCGGTGGGCGGCATGGCGGCCGAGGGACGCGCAATTTCCTGCTCGGCCTCGGCGACGGCGGCTATCTCGAGATCATCGGTCCGGACGACGACCAGCCCGCGCCCGCGCTCCCCCGGCCGTTCGGGGTCGATGGGTTGGCCGAGCCGCGGCTGGTGACCTGGGCGGCGCGGGTGCCCGACATCGACGCGGCCGTTACCGAGGCCCGCGCGACTGGATATGACCCTGGCGAGGCTTCCGGCATGTCCCGCGAGACGCCGGACGGCCAGGTGCTGCGCTGGCGGCTGACGTTGGCGCACGACCACACGGGTGTGGTTCCGTTCCTTATCGATTGGGGTGCGACCGCGCATCCTTCCGAGAGCCTGCCGCAGGTGACGCTGCGCGCGTTCGAGAGCGGCAGCCTCACCCTGCTCTGAATATTTGCCATCACCTCGGGTAACCGGTCGGCACTGACCGAAGGTGGGTGGCCTGTGAAGACGATATCGACCGATATTCCGGCGCGGTTGGATCGATTGCCGTGGTCGCGCTGGCATTGGATGGTGGTGATCGGCCTCGGCTCCGTCTGGATCCTGGACGGGCTGGAGGTCACCGTCGTCGGCAGCGTGGCCAGTCGGCTCTCCGAACCGGGCAGCGGCATAACCATCACCGCCGCACAGGTTTCCGGCCTCGCGGCGGCGATGTATGTCGCCGGGGCCGGCTGCGGCGCGCTGTTCTTCGGTTGGCTCACCGACAGATTCGGCCGCAAGAAGCTGTTCCTCATCACGCTCGCCGTGTATCTGTTCGCGACCGCGATGACGGCGCTGTCGTTTTCGATGTGGTGGTTCATCCTGTTCCGCTTCCTCACCGGGTTCGGCATCGGCGGCGAGTACGCGGCGATCAACTCCGCGATCGATGAGCTCATCCCGCGAAAGTATCGGGGGCGCATCGACATTGTGATCAACGGGACGTTCTGGCTCGGCGCGGTCGGCGGTTCGCTGCTGTCCATCGTGGCGTTGAACACCAACCTGTTCCCGGCGAATATCGGCTGGCGCTTGACCTTTGCGCTCGGCGCCGTGTTCGGGCTGATCATTCTGGTGGTGCGCCGGCACGTGCCGGAGAGTCCGCGGTGGATGTTCATCCACGAGCGCGAGGACGGGGCCGAGCGGACCGTCGCCGACGTCGAGAAGCAGGTCCGCGCCGACACCGGTCGCGAACTGGAGGACGTGTCGGATCAGCGGATCGAGATTCACCAGCGGCGCACCATCAGCTTCCGGGAGATCACCGAGGTGCTGGTGAAGCAGTATCCGAAGCGCGGCGTGCTCGGGCTCTCACTGTTCATCGGCCAGGCGTTTCTCTACAACGCCATCACCTTCAATTACGCGCTCATCCTGTCGAAGTCGTTCCACGTGGCCGACGATCGGGTCGGTTACTACTTCGCCGTGATCTGCTTCGGCAACTTCCTCGGGCCGCTGCTGCTCGGCAAACTGTTCGACACGGTGGGGCGCAAGCCGATGATCGCGGGCTGCTACATCGGCTCCGCGGTGCTCTTGTTCGGCACGGCATGGCTTTTCGCGGCCGGGGTGTTGTCCGCCGTGACGCTCACCGCGTGCTGGACCGCGGTGCTGTTCGTCGCCTCGTGTGGTGCCAGCGCGGCGTATCTGACGGTGAGCGAGATCTTTCCGATGGAGACGCGCGCCATGGCCATCGCGTTCTTCTATGCCATCGGGACCGTCGCGGGTGGCGTGGCCGGGCCGCTGGTGTTCTCGAAGCTGGCCGCCGACGGCGATCCGGGCAAGACCGCCCTCGCCTTCGCGATCGGGGCCGCCGCGATGTTCGCCGCCGGGCTCGTCGAGCTGGCGTACGGCGTCAAGGCGGAAGGGCGGTCGCTCGAGGACATCGCGAAACCGTTGAGCGCCGCCAAGCCTTCCTAAATTGTCTCAGACAATTTAGTCTTGAGGCCAGCTACGCCGAAGGGACACCGATGTCAGCCGCCATGCCGCACGCACCGACCCGCGCCTTCAACAGCCTCGTCACCCAGAGTTGGAATCGGCTCGCCCGGGTGTACAACATCCCCCTGGTACAGCGGGTCGCCTACCGGCCGCCCCAGGACGAGATCATCGCGCAGCTGCGGCGCGACGATATTCGCCGGATAGCCGATGTCGGTTGCGGCACAGGGATTCTCGCGTCACGCATCCAGCAGGACCTGAAGCCCGACGTGGTATACGGCTGCGACGCCTCCGTGGGCATGCTGCGGCAGGCGAAAGCGCGCTCCGGCCAGGTGCATTGGATCAATCGGCGGGCCGAGGATCTCGGCCTACCCGATGGCGCGGTCGATGCCGTCGTCTCGACGCACGCCTTCCACTTCTTCGACCATCCGGCGGCGCTCGCGGAGTTCCACCGAATCCTCTCCCCCGGTGGACTACTCGCGATCGTGCTGATCAATCCGCGGCACCGATTCGCGCAGTTGTTGCAGCCGACGCCGATTCAGAACGTCGCCTACTTCCCCTCGCCCGACGAGATGCGACTGCTGGTCGAGGCGGCCGGGTTCCGGGTCACCGAACAGCGCGCGGTGCGCAGGCCGCTCCCGACCCCGCTCGTGCCCGACGTGCTGACCGTCGCCCGGCGCCCCTGATCGGAGAATCGCTGTGCCGCAACCCAGCTCGACCCAGCACCTGACGGCGCGGATCGACCGGCTGCCCGCCATCGCGCGCACGGCCCACTGGTACGTCTGATCCCGGCATTTCCCAAGGTCACGACCTTTCCTCCGCCCCTGCGCGGCTCGCCGACGAACTGTCGGTGCCCCCAGGTACTCTTGGCGACCGGACCGTGCTGCCCCAGCCCCCGCCAGCCGACCGAATTTGCTACCGACATCGGTCTTGGGTTGAGAGGGGCAGGTCGTTGGATCAGTCTGTTGGTGTTCCGGATGTCGCACGTGGCGACGAAACCTCGAGCACGGTACTCGTCGACGCTTTCGAGCCGGAGACGGTTCGACCGGCTGAGGAAGTGCTGGGCGCGGGCCGCGCACAGAGCGCGGGCACCTTTCGCTTCTGGCTGGCCGATCAGCGCTGGGAATGGTCCGACGAGGTCGCGGTCATCCACGGCTATGCGCCAGGGTCCGTCCGGCCGTCCACCGAATTACTGCTGTCGCACAAACATCCAGAGGATCGCGAGCAGGTGGCGAACATCATCGCCCGCACAGTCGAGACCGGCGAGCCGTTCTGCAGCCGCCACCGGATCATCGACACCAAGGGGTGCGTGCATCACGTCCTCGTCGTCGGCGACGACATGGTCGACGACGACGGCACCATCGTCGGCACCTCTGGGTATTACGTCGACATCACCAACGCGCTCGAAGAAGACCGCAGACAGACCCTCGACGGCGCGCTGCCCGAGCTGTACTCCGCGCGGGCCGAGATCGAGCAGGCCAAAGGTGCGCTGATGCTCATCTACGGGATCACCGCCGAACAGGCGTTTCGGGTGCTCATCTGGCGGTCTCAGGAGACCGGGACCAAATTGCGGGCACTGGCCGCCCAGCTCGTGTCCGAGGTCACGACGCTGGACGGGCCGATGGTCGAGCTGCGCACCCGGTTCGACCACCTGCTATTGACCGTGCACGAACGCATGTGAGCTCAGCGCTCGAGGATCTTGCCCGGGTCGATGGTGCGGTCGACCACGGCCCGGGCAAGATCCGGCAGCCGTCCTCGCGTGCGACGGGCGTAACCGCGCAGCGCATTGAACGCGGCTTCCGGATCGAGATCACCGTGCGCGGCCAACATGCCCTTGGCCTGCTCGATGACGATCCGGCTCTGCAACGCCAGCTGCAACTGCCCGTTGACCGTCTTGTGATCCGCCAGCAACCGAGCCTGCAGAATTGCGATACTCGCGATATCGGCCAGCGCCTGCCCGACCAGCAAATCATCCTCGGTCAGATGCTCCTCGCCCGCACTGAACAGATTCAACGCGCCGACCCGGTCCATCCGCAACCGCAACGGCAACGCGTACACCGACCGAAACCCGTCCAGCAGAGCCTGTTTGGCGAACGCGGGCCACCGATCACGCGCCTGCTCGAGGTCCTCGACAATCACCCGCTCACTACCGCGATACGACTGCACACACGGCCCGTCCTGCGCCTGAATCTGCAGCAACTCCAGCCACCGCGTCGCCTCACTCGTCGACGCCAGCACCTTCAACTCACCATCCTGCCCCGCCAGCAACACCGCGGCAGTATCGACGGGTAGCAGGTCGACGGCCCGATCCAGCAGCTCCTGCACCACATCCACCGGGTCGTAGTCCTCCACCAGCGAGTCCGCCAGCTGCACAAACGCCTCGACCAGTCGCCGCTCCCGACTCATACCCGCCGCCTCCTTCCATTCCGCCGGGAACCCACAGCGCCCGACCTTTCATACAGTCGGGAATGCCCCCACTGCCCGCCACCAACCGGCCCCATCCTTCGACCCCCGTCACACCCGCCGCCTCGGACACCATCACACCCACTGCGCCCGACCAGCTTTCACCCCACCGCCACGCCGCTAACCAGGCGATTCGCTCCCCCGCCCCAACCTGAGGTAATCTCTTCGA
This sequence comes from Nocardia sp. NPDC060255, assembly GCF_042727395.1. Lineage (NCBI taxonomy): Bacteria > Bacillati > Actinomycetota > Actinomycetes > Mycobacteriales > Nocardiaceae > Nocardia > Nocardia sp. NPDC060255. The sequence goes on from NZ_JBHXAU010000002.1 coordinate 397,122, forward strand.
GCGCCCAGCAACGGGCGCAGAACGGGCTGTGGCGCAGCTTGGTAGCGCACCTGACTGGGGGTCAGGTGGTCGCAGGTTCAAATCCTGTCAGCCCGACAGTAGAAAACCCCTTCTGACCTCGGCCGGAAGGGGTTTGCTGTTTTCAGACAACTCGCAGTTGGGGACCATTTGGGGACCGCTGGGGCGCTCGTAGGTGGATCGTCAGCAAGTTGCCGTCGTTCTGGAGTGCCTCGATGTCCGGATGCAGGTATCGCTGGGTGATCCGCGGATCGGTATGCCCGGCGATCTGCTGGAGTCGATGCAGTGGAACCCCGGCGTCGGCGAACCAGGTGAGTCCGGTGTGCCGGAGGTCGTGCCGACGCAGATGCTCGTAGCCGAGCTTCGCAACGACCTCGTGCCAATGCGTCGCCTTCCTCAGCACACCGGTTTGGATTCGGCCACCACGTGGACCGACGAACAGCCGAGCATCCTTCTTCTCGTTGGCTGCCGCGATCCGCTTTTCGACCAGAGGGCGAATGTCCTCAATGATCGGAATCCGGCGGGACCGTTTGCCTTTCGTGCCCTTGTCCTTCAGCCCACCCGGACCAGGTGACGTTTGCCGACGAAGCCGCCAGACCCACTCCGTTGTGTCGATGTCGCCAACTCGGCAGCCGGACACCTCGCCGATACGCACCGCGGTGCACGCCGCGAAGATCACTACGTCGCCCCACCCTTGGTAGCCGTCGGCCGACGCTGAGACCAACGAATCAGCGAGATTGGTCAGCGTCATCCAGTCTGGGAGCGCAAGCGACCGCGGGTCATCGAGTTCGTCCTCATATCGTTCGTACTGGCGTTGCCAGCCGCTGACCTCGACCCGATTCCGTTCGATCACTTCGTCGCGGACTGCCTGGTCCAGCACGCGGGACAGAGCGGCCAAGCTGTTCTTGACCGCCGATTTGCTGGTTCCCTCAGCGATCCAGCTCATCACCGCGCGGTCGGCCAGACCGGCGGTCATCATGGTCACCGGGATGTGGCCAAGTGCCGGAACCACGCGGCGGTTCCAGGCTGGAAGGTAGGCATCCCCCGCGGTCTTCTCTTCTAGGCCGCGCATCGCTGCGTCCCAGTTGTCATCGCCGTAATCTTTGAGAGTTGCGGTCGCGGTCTTCGGGTCGACTCCGCGGGCTGCGGCCCTTCGGATCCGGTCTACCCACTCGTCGGCTTCCTCGCGTGTGTCAAAGGCCGCCGACTTCGACGGGCGCGCCTTGGTGACAGGGTCCGTCCATCGCACGCGAGCACGGAACGGCGTGGCTCGATTGCGCTCTTCGATGTCCGCTCGGATCTCCACACCGAGCGGAATCAATCGAACCGGGTCAGTCCCCATCACGCTGCCGTCGGGTCGATGCGGTTACGCCGGAGGTAGGCCAGAACGTCGGCACCGAGGTACCGCGTCACTCGACCGGATAGATGAACGAACGGAGGACCCTGCGGTGGGCACGCCGTCCGCCAGCGTCGCAGACTGGACGGATCGACCTTGAGAACGGCGGCAACATCTTCCGTTGTGTACCAGCCGTTCTCGGTCAGCTCCCATACTTCTCGTGCACTGGTGTCGGTCATGGTCGGGTTCCTTCTTCTCTGGTGTATTCCTGGGCGGCAGTGAGGGTTCGCGTAACGGTCGATGAGCTGAGTTCGACTTGCTCGGCGATCCGGGCGTGTGACCAACCTTGGTCGTGACGTAGGCGCAGAATCTCGGCTACTTTGCGCGGATCCCGGCGCCCGGCCGGGTCTGCGCCGCACACACGATCGGCGACCACGGACCAACGATCGCGCGATGCGCTGGCCTCGATTTCGATGCATTCGACCGGTTCGAGTTCGCCCGCGTTACAGGATTCGGTCAACTCCGTCGATGTCGAGCGAGTCTCGGTGCGTACTTCACGCACCGACACGGTGCGGACTGGTTCAGGGCTGTGCACCGGCTCCGGTTCACTGCGCACGGCCGGTCCGTGACGGTGCTCACCGCCGATCATGTGCGCGAGCGCCGCACCCATACCGAGAACCACAACAGGAAGGCAGGCAACCAGGACCGTGACCGGCCACGGTGCCGTTGTCATTCCTGCCGCCTGCATGAGGTGATAGGCGACTTGCCCGACCGCACCCAATACGAGGCTGCCGAACGCGGAATACTTGGCGTAGCTGCGGGTTCGGTCCGAGCGGATTCGACCGGACAGCCACACGTACAGCGCGTAGGAGGCGTATGCCTCCATCCCGATCGGCAGAGTGATCGCGGTGTTGATCGTGAAATGGTCGGCGATTCCGGGCAGCGGGTGCACTGGGCCGAACCCGGTCAGCTCACCGAGTCCGACCCAGCCGGACCAGATCGCCACGAACGCTGGTAGCGCCAGCAGCAGTACCGGCCACGCCCTGGGTGGCACGCCCGCCTCGCGCGCACTGTCCTCTGGTGCGTCGCGGTGCACTGCATCGCTGCTGCGCACCGCGTCTGCACCGGACCAAGCTTCGGTCACGGGTCACGCACCGCCGCTCGCGCCGGTTGGGGTGTAGACGGCGGTGTAGAGCTTGGCGCGTTCGTCGTTGGGGTCCTGTCCGATGTAGGTGACCGACAGCACGGCACCGATCTCGAACGCTCCGGCGCTCGCTTTTTCCAGGGCGCCGCCGATGGCCTGTTCCATGCGCCATGTCGGGTACAGGTTGCGTGGTCCGGCGGGGGTGTCGATGGTGATGAACAGCTGAAGGACTGGGTTGCCCTTCTTGTCCTTGTCGACCTCGCCGGGGGCGCCGTTGAACTTCAGTTTCGGCTGCTCGCCGATCTCAGTGATGCGCCCGTAGATGGTGGTGTTGGGTGGGGTGTTCTTGCCGAATGCGCTCGGGGGCTTGCTCGCTGCGGCCTTGAAGCGCTGGCTGTAGTCGATGCTCATGAGGGTGTTCCTTCCGGTGATATCGGTGAATGGTGTTCAGCGGCCGCGGGTTCGGCCCGCCGGCCGAAACCTCTGTTGTTGTGGTCGGTCGAGATAGGGCACGGGTGCGAGATCTTCGATCTGGTATCCGGCGTCGAAGTGGTCGGATAGGTCCTTGCCGTCGCGGGCTTGTAGGACACGGATCTCTCCGACCCGGCCTGCGAGGGTGTCGGCGACCTTGGCGGCGTGGCGGTATCCGGGGCGGTCGCGGTCAGCGACCACAATCACCCGCCCCGCCCCGGTCAGCCAGCGCGCATGCTCCGGCTTCCAGCTGCCCGCACCCATGGCGTTGCAGGTTGCGATCAGCCCGGCCGCGTTGGCCCGCTGCACGTCTTTCTCGCCTTCGCACACGACGATCTCGCGACCGGTGTCGAGGGCTTCGCGGATTTGATCGAGCCGCCATGGGATCGGCGCGAAACCTCCTGGTTCCCAGGCAGTTCCGGTCCATCGGGCTTGCCAGAAGCCTTTGGCGTGGCCGTGCTCGTGCGGCGTGTGGACGCGGGTTACCGCACCTTCGATACGTCCGTCTGGCCAGCGATACACGTAGGTATCGATGTTGGCCGCCGGTCCGATCTGTGCGCCCAGCTCCCGACGTGACGGGATCGGGAACCGAGCGGCTTGGATTGCTCGCTCGACGGGTGTGAGCGCCTGCTCGACCGCGGGACGGCGTGGGTCGGGCCGCCGGTTGACGCGTTGGGAACCACGTTCGGGGAGCCGGTCGAACATGTCGCGGACTCGAAGATTCAAGCGCGCCAGCACATCCCGGTCATCACATCCGGCGAAGCAACGCACAATGGTCTTGGCTTGCTGCAGGTCGTAACGCACCCCCAGCGACGGGGTGTGGTGGTGCCCATCGGCTTCGTGCACCGGGCAGAGATAGCGCACCCACCCCGACTGTGCCCCTTTTCCGGCGCCCATCGTGCGATCCAACGCGGTGGTGATGATCTGCCACGAACGCCCTTGCTGCTGTTGTGGTTCCACGACCTCACCGCCCCCGCTCGATTCCGAGACGCTGACGCGCGGTACCGAAGACCGGTACCGGCGTGTCCGCGGTGAACCTGGCGACATCAGGCGCGTTGCGCTCGTAGCCGACCTGGAAGGTGTTGCCCGAGAGCTCTTGTGTCTGTTCGAGACTGCGGCGCTGGATATCGTCGACCATTTCGTGGCCGAGGCGGCGGTAGTGATCGAGCCAATCCATGTAGTCGCGAGTCAGTTTGGGATCCCACTCCCAGCTGTGGTGAGCTTTGTTCAGGTAGGCCCATTGCTCGGCGTGCGGGCCGGCCGACCAGCGTGAGTTGATCTCGTCACGTCGGCGCGCCTGCTCATCGCTATCGCTGTCCCAACTGCCGAGGTTCTCGGCGTGAAACAGTTCCTCGTTCAGGCGTACCCGCTCGGCGAAGTCGGTGCGCATGGCGTCTTCGTGTTCGCGTTCCATCTCAGCGGCTCCGTTCGATCACGCGACGACGCGGAGTCCGCTCACCCGAACTGGTTTTGCGTTCGGCGCGAATCAGCTTCTTGTAGCAGGCGTCGCAGCGGCCGCGGCCGCCGTAGCGGGCACCGCCGTGATCGGCTGCGCGCCGATCACCTGTCGCCACACCGCATTTCACGCAACTGCCCGGATTTCGCACCGGGTTGGACCGTGGCGCGGATCGGGTTGGCTGTTGTTCGGTCAGTCCGAGCATTGCCAGCAGTTCTGTGGCGTCGGCGCGATTGGCCGCGTGCCCGGCGACGGTGAGCCGAGCGCGCCGAAGGGTTTCGGGGTCGATTCTCATCGACGATGGGATGTCGTTCATGTCAACGGCTCCGTTCGGTTCCGTTGCGCGGCCGCGCGTTTCGCTCCACGCCGTCGAGACTCTGATCGGTCTCGCGGGGCTGTCGCTGGGTGTTGCCGAGTTGGTCGAACTCGGCACGTTCGCGGCTACCGTGGCGATCCTGTTCCGTGAGCCTCACTAACGTGTCATCGAGGTCTTCGTAGGCTTTGTCGCGCTCGCGCTTGTAGCGGTCACGCTCGGCTGCGACCTTGCCGACCTGGGGACGTTGACGCAGTTCTTCGATCTCGGCCGCAAGGCGTTGGTTGCGGTTCTTCAGCGCCTCGATTCGGCCGTCGGACTTGGCCAGCTGCCGTTTGAACTCGTCTCGGTCTGCGGTGACCGCGTCCAGTCCACGCTGCAGCATCCCGACGCGGTTGGTCAGCCGGTCCCGGTCGGCGGCGATCTCCCCCAGGCGGCGCTCGATCTCGGCAAATCGGTTCTGATCCGCGCTGGTGTCGGGCGGCTGCTCGACCGGGCGGGCCTGCTGGCCCTCCGTTCGGGTGCGGTCCTGGTGCCGCTGATGTTCGGCGTGCAGCCCGCGGACTTCGTCGGTGACCATCCCAAGTGGGCCGTTGGCGATCTCGCTGCTGTTGCTGCGCCCGATCTCGCGGATGGAGGCGGTGAAGTCCTCCCCGCCCCGATTACTTGTGGTTCGGTAGGTGTCGAGCTGCGTCAATGTCCACTCATAGGCCTGCTCGCGAGTAGCGAAGCGCTTCAACCGATCCCGGTCCTGATGTGGCACCGACGCGTACTCGTGTTCTTCGAGGTGGATCACGTCGGCCGGTCCCACCAGCGCAACGAACGGCTTGCTGTCTTTCGCGATCGGCGATCGGCCCGGTGCCGGCGTGTGCAGGCGTTCGAGTTGCTCCTCGCGGCTGCGGGATTCGGCAGGCGCATACGACATCACTCGGGGCAGCGGGCGCGGCATGCCCGCGGAGTTACGTGCTCGTGCGACTTGGGCGCGGTAGCGCAGTGCTTCGATCCCGCGCACCTTGTGTGCCCGGGAAAAGAGCTTGCCCGGCTTGTACTCGGGGAACACCGTGGCAGCGTCGAGACCATCAAGGGCGATGCCCTTTTCGATCTCGGTGAGGTGCTCGTTGCCCAGGATGCGGTCACGCTTGTCCTCGTAGTGGCGCACCAGTGCGGCGGCGTCGCGGCGGCGCCGGTCCTCGTCCACGCGCGGGTCGTTCTGGCGTTGAGCGGCAGCCAGGGCGTGCATGCGGTAGTTGTCGACGCCGTGGACGGTCCAGGTGAGCTGGTGACTGCGTTCGGCTCGCTGCTGCTTGAGCTCGGCTCGCCATTGCCGGGTGATATCGCGGCGGATCAGGCTGCGTTCCAGCCAGTTCGAGGCTTGGGCGTGCTGGCGCAGCATGGAGCTCATCGAGACGACGAACTTGCGGGCCTCACTGGTGATTTCGTCCATTTCAGACATTGCCGTGGTCCTTTCGAGCGGTGGTTATCGGGTGCGTTCGATCGGGGGGCGCTGGGAGAGTTGCTGTTCGCGCTCCTCGCAGGCTCGGGTGGTGAGCCTCAACCGGCTGGCGTAGCCGCGTGCCCGGCTGAGCTGTTCACTGGCCCGCCACAGGTTGCTGTCGGCGCTGGCCAGCCACCCCTCGGTGTTCTGGGCGGCATGGAGGGGGCTGATCGGGTCACCGAGGTTGTCGACGTCCAGCGATCGTGGTGACTGGCCCAACTCGTGGTAGCGCTGCTGCAGATCGAGCAGCTTGCGCTGAAGGTCTTCTAGCTGGTCTTGGACCTCACCCACTTCGAGGTAGAGGTCTGAGGGGATGGGCAGGATCGGTTCGTTCTGGTTGTCGGGCATGGCGTTTCGTCTCCTTCGGTGTCGGCTTAGGTGGTTGCGGTGCGGGCGGTTTCGTGCCGGGTGCGTGCCGCGTCGGCTCGGTTGAGCAGGGCGCGGAACCGTCCGACAACGAAGCTGAAGATGGCGGCGACGGACCGGCTGAATGCGGTCGTGACTAAGGCGATGGCTTGCGGGATCGGTGGCCGGAGGGCGGCGTTCCACCACAGGTAGGCGATCCAGGCGAGGCCGTAGACCGAGATCGGGACCACCACTACCAGCGCTTCACCCCAGGTCGCGAAGATCGACAGAACGACCACAACAGCTGAGCCACCGGCTCCGGCGCGTATCAACCGCGGTCGCGGTCCACGGGCATTGCTCATGCCGACGGTCACCTCGTCGTGGACGTCACGGTCTGCTGTGGCGTCGGTTTTGACCAGGCGCAGTCCGGGTTTCACCGGCTGCTCGGTCGAGGCTGGTGCGTCTTGTCCGGTCCGGAACGGGGCTCGTTCGGCGACGGCGGCGAGGAACTCGGAGACCTCGTCGGCGAGCTTCTCGCCCTGGTCTTTCGGGTCGTTCGGCTCGAAGTCCTCGGGATCTTCGTCGTTGTGGTCATGGTTACGGATGATGCGCATTGGTGGTGCCTCACAATCGAATTGGGCGAATCAGGAAGAAGCGAAGTGGTCAGGCGGCGACGTCGGCGCCTGAGGTTGATGCGGTCGCCGCGGCAGCTGCGGCGGTTCCGGGCAGCGGGGATAGTTCACTGGGGTCGACGGGGACGACGTGGCCCCACTGGGCGCGTCCGGCTTTGGCGTAGACGACCTGGCCGGTCTCGAAGCGGCGGACCCGGTCGGGGTCGACCAGCCACATCTCACCGACACTGACTTGGCCTTCATCGCCGTGACGCTGGCCTTTGATCAGGTGCCGGGACGGCAGCATCCGGCGAATGGATCCGAAGTGCTTGCACAGGTCTCCGGCGTTCTCGCAGTAGCCGATGACCACCCCGCCCGCGCAGGCTTTCAGCAGCCGGTTCAGCGACCACTGATCCGCGGTCACGCCCTCGGGAGACTGCGAGGACAGCACCATCGCCACGCCCTGGGAGCGGCCGCGTTCGAGGACTTCCTCCAGCCCGATCGAACCTTGCTTGGTTGTCAACGCGCTGGCTTCGTCCAGCACGACAGTGACCGAGCGGCGCTGGTCTTTGGCGGTGCGTCCGGCGCGCTGCATGATCAGTCGCAGGATCGCCGCGACCTGAGCACGGGCGGCGTCCTTGTCCAAGCCCGGCACGGTCACGAACAACACGTCGAGGTCGTTGATGTCTTTGCCGCCGTCGAACACGACGGTTCCGTTGTGGTCCTGAAGCAGGTCGAACAGGTTGGTGCACTTGATCAATGCGTCATCGAGCTGGGGAGTCTTCTCGGCCTGCGCTGCCTCGATCATGCGTTTCACGTCCGGGGCGTTGCCCCAGATGTCGAGCAGCTTCTCCTGGTTGAGTCGCTCCAGGAACTCCGTCGAGTTGCGCGGCGGGCCGACTGGAGCGTCCACCACCAGTGACACGATCCGGCGGCGGATCTCATCGAAATGCTGGCCTTCTGAGGTGCTGGCTTCGCCCGCGTTGAGCAGATCACCGACGATCGCGCGCAGGTCGCGGGCGGGCATTCCCGTCCAGATGTCGAGCCGGTCGGCCAGCGGCATCATTGCGATCCGGTCCGGGTGGATGCCCATCGTGATTGCGTTGGCCCGCAACTCGATTCCGAGGTCTTTGTCGTCCTCGCCGCCCTTACAAGAGATCACCGCCAGCAGCGGGCGCGGATGCTTCTTGCGGATCCCTGGGACGTCTTTCCACTGCTGCCAGGCGCGCCATTCGTAGTCGAACGTCGCTAGCGCGTAGCGCTTCATCAGCTCGGTCTTGCCCGCACCGGTCGTGGCGAAGATCCCAAAGTGACGGCGGGCTTCCTTGTGCGGGATCGCCAGCCACGACTGATGCCGCGCGGTCAGCTCCGACCACACCCCCAACGGATTCGACGTCGTGCGATCGGCCAGCGGGCCAAGCACGATCGAATCACCAGCGCTGTAGGGAGCACCGAGCTTCGCCGCCCGAGCCGCGGCCGTGAACTTGCGAGAGGCGATCGCATGCTGAACCAGCTCGGTGCGGCCCAGGGACTTCAGGCCGACGCTGTGGGTCTTGTGCAGGAACTTTGCCCACCAGTAGGAGGCGATCAGCGCCGCGAACGGCACACCGAGGGCGAGCATCATCCGCAGTCCGGCCCAATCGCCGTCGCTGACGCGGGCGGCGCCGGCCACGAACAGCACCGCGGGTACCGACCAAGAACCGCCGGCCAATGCGGAGGTCGCAGGCAGCAGCAGTGAGGCGATCGCGAAGTTCCGCAACCGATGTGGCGCCAACGGCCACCGCGCCGCGACGGCCACGATCATGACCAGCATCGCGACGACCACCACCCCGCACACCGTCGCCGTGGTCGCCACGTGTGCGACGGCGGACATGTCGGGCAGCTGCAATCCGTCGAGGTGTTTGATCGGCGGCGCGTCCGGGCGAATGAGCCCGGTGTGCGACGGCTCCGGCGCTGTAGTCGGTGTCGGGCTGGTGGTGTGGGTGCCGAGCGGGTCGCAGTCGGCTGGGGTGAGAATGGGTTGGCAATTCTGGTTGCTCATGACGCCCTGCCTGTGATGTGAAGTCCGTTGCCGCCAAGGCGTTTCCCCGCCTTGGTCTTGTTGCGGCGCGCGAGGTAGCTGGTCCACTCGTCGTCGAAATCGCCGATCGCGAACAACAGCGACAACTCCGCCAGCTCACGCGGCAGCCGGTCATAGGCCGCGTTGACGTTGTCGGCCACCGAGGCCGACCGGCACAGATACAGCAGCCCGACCACCGATTCCGGGTTCGCGTCACGCGCGGCACGCAATGCGCCCTGCAATGCGGTGTCCATGTGCGCGCCGTGTTTGACGCTGAGTTCTACCTCCAACGCCCACCAACCGCGCTGACCCTCGACCTCGCCTAGGAACCGGCCATCGTGGATGTGCGGGCGTCCCGCTCGGGGGACGCGTCCGGTGCTGAAATCGGTCAGCCCGGAACGGGATTCGGTGGTTTCGTCCTTGGCGCGCTGCCACAACCGGCGCTCGGAGATCCAGCGTTCCGGGGCGGTGCCGACGAGCATGATCCGGGCTTGACCAACCGCGCGATAGTGCTCGGCATACATCAGTGGCGGATGCCAATCCCTGGGCCGCCACCCCAGATAGCGCGCTGCGGTCACTCGCGTCGGCACCACCCACTTCTCGCCGGGCTGCACCTGCTCCAACTCACCGATGCGCTTGTCGTCGAACAGCGCCTTGACCAGGCTGTAGGTGTGGTTCTTCTCCATTCCCAGAAACCACGCCAACACATCGACCTGCATGCCATGCATCTCCGACAGCGCGGCCAGTGCCGCGGTCTTGCGCGCCGTCGACATCGACGAGCGCTGCGAGCGCAGTAAGTCCTGCACCGTGGTCCGCGGCAGACCGACGCGGCGGCTGATCTCGACCTGGCTGAATCCGCTCTCATGCAAGGCGGCAATCTCACCGAGTCCGGCCTCGACCTTGCGCGCCGATATGCCCAACAACCGGGCGATGTCGCGATAACCGATACCGCAGCTGCGCAGCCCGTCGATGAGCTGGTCGCGGTATTCGAACTCAAGATCCGCGTATCGACTCGCCGCTCTCTTGTTCTGGTTCATCGGGTTCGCTTCCTTTCCTGCCCTCGCGTGGTGGTCCGGCGGCGGGCGGCGAGATCGGTGCGGGCTTGCTCGATCACCTCGCGCATGTCACTGGCATCGATCCCCCGGCGCTCACACGCGGCCACCGACCGCGTCCAACGCGCTAGCTGCAAAGCTGCCAACTGCGCCTCCGACGACTCGCGTTTCGGCACTGCCTTGTCCGCGTCGTAGAGGTACGCCACCATCGGCGGCTTCCCGCGTCGGCTTCGCGTCACCTGCGCTTGCGGTTCACGCTCGCTCGGGCGTTGATCCCGTTGCGCCAGCTGCTTTTTGGTCCGCAAATGCTGCGGCGCCATCCGCCACGGCCACGTCGGAATTCCGTGCTCACGGCCGTCCGGATCGAGAAACGGCCTCATCGCGACCGCTCGATTCCCGCATGAGTACTTCGTGCAGTACCGGGAGCGTTCCGATCCTGGTGAGGTTCGAAGACCTCGGCGAACCACCGATCATGGGTTGCCAACCACCGGCCATTTGCCGTGGCCTGTTCGGCCCATACAGTTCGGGCCGCCGCGTCCCAATGACGCAGCTTCTCTTGCTCGGCGCTGTCGTCGACGTAGCCTTTCGCGCTACGAACCTCGGTGGCCGCGTCCAACATGTCCGACAACACGCCATCGACCACACGCAGACGTTGCTTCTCCGCGTCCAGAGCTTCAAGCTCCCCGCGAATCTCGTCGGCCGCGCTCATCGAGGCACTCCCGCAACCTGAGAAGCAGGAACACACGACCCCGGGCGCTCAGCTGGCACACCGGAGTTCACGGAGCGGCAGATGTTTGGCGATGGCGTGTAGTGCTGGTAGTCGACCCAGGCCGCACTGCAACCGGCCATCGCGATCAGAAGCAGCGCCGCCAGCGCACCGAGCCGAACCATCGGCGGCAACACACCCAGCGGCGCATACACCGACGCGACGCCCGTGAACTCCGGCCCAGCCATCGAATGCAACGGGCTGTGACCACCGCGGCGATCGAAGTGCGTAACTGTGTAGCCCTGCAGCATCGGGCCCTGCGTCCACGGCGCGGTCACCGGGACCGCCGCCGATCAAGAACCCCGCGCCGATCAAGCACCTTCCGGGTGCCTTCGAGTCGCAGCTCGTCGACATACACCCAATGAGGGGTACCGACTCCGCACCACTGAACTGGCACCATCCCGGCGTCCGGCGGACGGATAGTGGGCGATTGGGCGGCGCGATCGTCTCGGTCTGCTAGGTCCAAACCATCGCGAGATAGAGCCGGAACGAGCCAGACCGATACCCGCCCCCAACGTTCGGGATCGCGGAGCACGTGCACAAACGCGCCGGGATTAGTGACCGACCTACGTGACTTCGGATCCGTGGAGTTCAGCTTCAGCACTGCAATCACCACCGCGACCGAGGTCGGCGAAGCGATCGCCACAGACCGAATGCTCCGAGCAGCATCACGGTGAAGCCAACGACTACGGGCGCTGTGATCACAAGGAAGCCGATCGAAACAGCCGCTACTGCCAGGCAAAACGTCCGAGCGCGCATCACGCACCTCTGCCCGGTCGGTGGCCATCGGTCGACAGCGGATCGACCGGTTCTAGTGTCATCATGTTCTCTATAGGACTCATGCTTTGAGCGTGAGTGACGAGTCCATAGGTTGTCAAGACCTCATGAGGACATAAGATGAACATGTCACCGCAACGAGGAAGGGAATCCAGTGCCCGCAAAGTACGAGCTAATTGCCAACGAGATCAGGCGACGGATCACGACAGGTCAGCTGCAGGCGGGCGACCGGGTGCCTGGGGAGATGGTTCTGACCGAAGAGTTCAGTGTCAGCGTGCCAACCGTCCGACAGGCGCTGGCAGTCCTGCGTCACGAGGGACTTATCGAGGCCAAGCACGGTGTCGGGACCTACGTTCGTACGCCGCGCATCAAAATCCGCCGAACGGATGAGCGGTATCAATGGGAGAAGAACCGCGTGCAAGAGCCGGAGTCGGTCCGTCGCTCGACGGGCGCGACCGAGCATGACACCGGCCTTACGATGCCGGATCTCGCCTTCAGTGCCACCTACAGCACAGTCGAGGCAACTGACGATCTGGCTGACGCTTTCGCGGTACCCGTGGGTACGAAACTCTTGCAGCGCGACTACCGCACCCAATACCGCAGCGAAGGTTGGCCGTTCGGGCTCATTCGCTCATATCTCGTCTACGAAGTCGTCGAGGCGAATCCGGACCTCCTGGACGACACGAACGAGCCGTGGCCTGGCGGCACGCAGCATCAACTGTCAACGATCGGGATCGAGCTGGCATGCATCAGGGAAGAGGTTCAGGCGCGAACACCTACCGCTGATGAGTCGGAAGCACTTGGGCTTCCGTCGATCGGTGTGGCAGTCTTCGAGTTACGAAAGTTCTCGATCGACACGACTGGTCGCGTCGTCGAGGTGTCCGACGTCGTTCTCCCCGGCGATCGGACAGAGTTGGTGTACACGACGAAACTGAGCCGATGGAGCTGATGTGGATCGACTGATCTCAGTCATAACACCGCTTCACAATCCGGATCCGGAGCATCTCAAGGCTGCCTGCGACTCCGTCACCACGCAGGACTTGCCCGCTGGATGGTCTCTTGAATGGGTAATTCAGGAGGACGGCGACAGCGGCATTGCCGAAGAAATTCTCCAAGGTGCCGACGACCGGATCGTGTTCCGGACCGGCCGCAAGGGCGGCGTCGCGCTGACCCGGAACCTCGCGCTCGCCAACTCCCGCGGCGAGCTGGTCAAGAACCTGGACGCTGACGACATTCTGACTCCTGGCGTCCTGGTTCGGGACATCACGAATCTGCTCCGGCCCGAGAACAGCGACGTTGGTTGGACCACTTGCCGACTACTTGACTTGTTGCCCGACGGAACGACGGTGGGATTCGACAACGATCCGCCTCATGGGAAGCTCGCACCCGGCGCGGTTCTCGATCATTGGCGGACACATAACTTCCGGCTACCGGTTCACCCAACAACCATCTGCATCCGCCGGCCGTTGGTGACGGCGCTCGGCGGATGGATGGGTGTTCCGGGTTCCGACGACACAGGCGTACTGATAGGCGCCAGCATCGTGTCGGCCGGATTCTTCGATGCCGAAGTCGGGCTGCTGTACCGGAAGTGGCCAGGACAGGTCACTGCACAGACCGATCACAATCACCCTGACGAGTGGCACGCACGAATGAGCCTCATCGACGAGCGAGCGAACGCCCTACTGCAACTTCGCTCGAGCTTTCCACTGCGTTTCGGACCTGACCAGGACTTCGTGTCTCCCGAAACGTGCTCCCGCTAATCCGGATGCTCGGTTTCTCGCGGAGGGCCTGGCGGGAGTAGCAAATCTCGTTCAGGGTGGCCCGCTCCGGTTACGGCGCCCTGAACTCCGAGGTCCTTTCGGGCCGCGTCATGAAAGTCGTTGATTGCCCGGAACACGGCACGACTCCGAGCGAGGTAATCCTGCTGCCCGCCTGCGACGTGACCCTCGGCAAGCCAGACAAGGTGGCCTGCAACGGCGTTCAAGTCATGTGCAGCCTCGACGACGTCGTCGCCAGCGAGCAACATCACACGCTCGAACGCGCGATCGCGTGTCCTGATCGCCTGCGCCAATTCTGCGCGGAGCCCGTCCTCAGTCTCACTGACCAGGCTGCGCCCTTCTACACGGTGTCCATATAGCCGTGAGGCAGCGAAGATCATCGTCCGAACCTTGTCAACGTAACCCTCGTACGCCTCGAGCTTCTTCCCATCCCATCGAGTGAGCAGCTCGTGCCGATTCCGCTGCCTCGACATCATGTAGGTAGTCAAATGCGACATCAGCGCACCCAACAGCACGGCGGCGATTGTGACGACCTGATCTACCAAGTTCGACTCCCCCAGACGCCGCCCACCGGACGGCACAGCGGCGACTGATCCAACGGCGCGTCTGTCCAGTCGCAAACCCACAGTGCTGCAAGACGATTAAGTGGAAAGGTTACGTCCTCGAACGATGGACCGCAGCCGTTCCCCTCCGACCGCGCCCGTCAACTGACTGTCGCGACGAGACGCTCGCGGCTCGCGTCCTGCAGCGCACAGACCTGTCTGGACCGCACATGGTTCAAGTTCAACACGAGTCGAACGAGCAATCGCTACAGACCAGTGCGACCTCGCCATCGCCGCCGTCGCGGACGTCTGGCAGGCCGATTGTTTGCTCCAGATCTTCGTCCCGTTCGATCGTCTCCACCCGCCCACATTCGGCACACCTCCACTGCTGACCGACTTCGTAACTGAACCCGCGCCTGTGCATGCGTCGACTACTACCGGAACATGCCCGCCTATGGGTGACGCGGCACTGATCGTTGTGGTTCCTTTGCGTACCGCGACTGCGCTACACGGCCCACCGACCGTGAGCTTGCGCGCTCGAAACTGCCACTACTGCACCTGAAACGAACTCCCGCACTGAGCGCGCCCTGTCGCGCGAACACGTCACCGTAGGTGACGCAGTCCTAGACGCAACTGACCCGCCTGACGCACCCGGCTCCCAACTCTCCCTTTGTGGTCTCTCTTTGTGGTCCTTCCTTCCTGATCTTCCTTCCTCTTGATCTTTTGTTTGGTGTTGTCTCTTCTTCTGCCCGGTCCCCACTCTCTATGAACAGCGAAGCCATAGAGAGTGGGGACCGGGCAGAAGAAGAGGCGGCGCCAAACACCGCAGGTAGAACCATATTTTCAGTAAAGAGTGCCGGGACTATGCCGGGACTCGCCAAGTCCCGGCACAGTCCCGTCCGACTCCCGGCATAGTCCCGGCACTGTCCCGGCAGCGGCGAGGGTTCTACCCTCTCCGGACCCTCCGTAGAGGAGTTCATCGGAGCGCCGCCGTTGGGCCTTCCGCGATAACCGGCACGGGGCGCGTTAGGCATCTAAGCCCCTCCGGACCTTGAACAAGCGACCAATACCCGAACGACGGACACAATCTGACTGCAGCGCGGCTCGATGTCACACGTAACACACCCGGCGGGTGGTAGATATTCCAGTTGTGGAAGGGAAAATTCACGCGCCGCTACCCAGGACGACCGCGAGTACTCACACCAAAGACCTGCCCCAAACCGTCGCCTAGAGACATTGAACTAGACGGTCGGTTCAGTGAGGCGAGCTCCGCGGGATGTTGCTACTCAACTCTCCATGCTCCTACAGCAAACCCGTAACGGGCGTTTCTAAAACCTAGAAAGGTGACGCACTCTTGGTCGACATTACTGGCATCGCGGTGACGCGGCTACTCGACGACTACGACCATTCCGTAGAATTTCCGGAGCACTCACCATTCATCTTGCTCTACGGCCCAAACGGCGTCGGGAAGACCAAGCTGCTTGAACTAATTTACAACCTCTGTACGCGAAACTTTCAAGCGCTTTCTGAAATCCCGTTTCGCGAGCTCAAGCTGGATTACAGTGATGGATCGATAATGAAGGTACTGCGATCGCCTGCTTTCCCGGAAGAAGACGATCCCGAGCGTGAAACTATACTACTTGAATTAACGCTATATAAAAGTGGGCGAAAAAAGAGCTCTGCATCACTTAGCTTTGAAGAACCCTCCGGCACGGGGGCAGCAGCCCTCAAGAGGATGCTTGAGCGGGAAACTACCTGGCGACAGATAGGCCCCATTACATGGCGCGATGATTCAGATGGCGAGATTGCAGAGTGGGAAGACTTGCAGCGGCGTTTCGGTCTGCCAGAACACCGGAAGTCCTCACCGAAGTACTATGAACTGCCAGCGCCCATTAGGGATTTGCTAAGACATTCACCGGCACACCTCATTGCAACGCAGCGTCTACTCATCGAGGAGGCACCAACCATTCTGCGCGGCAGCCGACGACAACGTGGCCGATCGACAATCGCCGAGTTTGCCGAGGATATCAAAGCCAAGCTCAGCCGAGCGCTCGCCGAGAATTCGCGAACAACTCAGCAGCTCGATCGGTCATTCCCTAGCCGTATCTTGTCGACTCCGCAAACGCCAATAACCGAAGATGAGGTGCGCACACACTACGAACAACAGAACGCCCGTAGGGCCACGCTCGCAGAGATCGGATTAATTGGAAACGAAATCGATGTTTCTCTTCCAAACAAGGCGCTAACGTCTTGGGAGTTGAATGTACTTCACACCTATCTAGACGATACGGACCGCAAGCTCGACACCTTCTCCAGCCTGGTCGCGCGCGTAACCCTCTTCCTGGACATCATAAACACCAGATTCGTAAGGAAATCTGCACGAGTAAATATTGATGCAGGTATTGAAATCGTGAGGAGCTCAGACCTTAAAGTTATACCGGCGAGCTCACTCTCCTCGGGGGAGCAGCATGAATTTGTCTTGATGTACGACCTGATATTCAATGTACCCCGCGGTGCACTGGTCCTGATCGATGAGCCAGAGATATCGCTACATGTCGCGTGGCAGAAGAATTTTACGCGCGATATCGCGCGTATCGCAGACCTCGCATCATTGCGGTTTATTATTGCGACGCATTCCCCTCAAATTATCCACAAATCTTGGGACAAGACCGTTCAGCTCGGCCCGTCCGAACCCGACGAGGTGACAGTTAAAAGATGAGGGAAGCGCTCGACGGCGACACCGTATTTGCAGACATGATGATGATGCGCCAAGTTGATTCGCGCATTGTACTTCTCGTTGAAGGCGAGGAAGACACGGACGTAGTCGATCCTCATTTAAATGAAGACAACTGCCGCTCCGAGATCGGACACGGCAAGCATGCCGTGCTTCGCGCAGCAGAGCTCGTAACACAGAATAAGGTTAGCGGAGTACTCTTTGCAGTCGACAAAGATTTCGACGACCCTACCAAAATCAGGCTAACACATAGGCACATATCCGTATCTGAGTACTACGATCTCCATTCGGACATACTGATCAATTGTCACGAATCAATAAAGCGGTTGACTATCTGTCACACCAAGCGGGACAAATTTAAGATTCCCCCCTCTAGCGGTTCAATAACTACCACCATCATAGAAATAGCGGGCCCTCTCGGCATGCTACGATACTGGTCGGTGAAGAATCAAATCGGGCTCAACCTGGCGAAGTTTCCCTCACATTTGCTCGTAGAAGCCTCTGAACGTAATTCCCTATTTGACGAGACGGTCCACATCGCTTACTTGAGATCGACTGGTCTGACTGTCTCTGAGACAGATATGATAAATGCTTTAAAGCAGATGGCGTCCGCAAATTCAAATCTTGCGCCTTTTTGTCAAAGTCACGATATGATCGATATCTTTTCAGCACTGATCCGCCAGCGCTGGGGCGGAAGCGTCGGCAAGGACTACTTAGCAAACGCCCTGCGCGCGTCAGTTGCGTTCGACTGCTTCCAGAGGCTACAGATCTATAAGGACTTAGATGAGTGGGGCCAGGAGTACGGCACCGCAATATGGACAGCTTCTGCTGCCTGACCTCCCTGGCGCGGAAGCCGTAATACTCCCAAATAGGCAGATGAGCACCTGATGGCTTCGGGGCGGCCCACCCCTTGATGGACTGATGGCCGCCCAGCCTAAATGCGCCGTCCGGACCGTAGAAGTGTGGGGACCAGATGGGGACCACACGCTCCGCGTGCCAACGAACATTACGAGGTCACGCAGGTCCCGGGCGCGATGCGAACTGTGCGTGACGTGCGCAAATGCCTGGTTTTCAGTCCTGGGGGTCAGGTGGTCGCAGGTTCAAATCCTGTCAGCCCGACCAAGAAGATCCCCTCCGACCTGTGGTTGGAGGGGATCTTCTCGTTTGACGATCCGGAGTTGGGACCATTTGGGGACCGTTCGCTGTCCATGGCCGCCCTTCGTATACGCGGATCAGACCTGGTTCGATCGTGCCGTAACGACCGCCTGCGTTCACCATGAATGTCGCCAGCTCGGGCGGCCGGCATCATCAGCGTCCGACGAGACCTGGCAGCCGGGCAGCGATGGTAGCGGGGGCGGGCATCGCGGCGATTTCGGCGGCGATGCGGGTTGCGTTGGCGGCGAGGGTCGGGTCGGTGACGAGGGTGGTGAGGTGCTGGTGGGTGAGGCGCTTGGCGGGGATCGAGAGGCCGGTGCGGCTCGTGGCAAGCAGGGTCGCGTTCCATGCGCGGTCGCCGGGTGCGGGAGTCGCGATCTGCGGAATGCCTGCGGCCAGGGCAGCGTAGATGGAGCCTGCGCCACCGTGATTGAGCATGCCGGCACAGTATGGGAGGACCTCGCTCAGGACTGTCCAGCCGACGGTGCGTACGTTGTCGGGCAGACTGCGGGCGTGTTCGAGGGGGCGGTTGGGCCGGACGATCACGAATTCGGCATCGACGTACGGTGCGGCGCGGATCAGCGACGTCAGCATGGTGTCGGGCCCGTCACCCAGCATGGTGCTGCGGGTGACGAGGATGCGCGGACGAGCCGGTACGGTGCGTAACCAGTCTGCGGGATCCGGCGCGGGCAAGGAGTACGGCACGTAACGCATCGGCCATCCTGGGACCGTCACCAGGCTCGGCGGCGCGACGGACAGCACTGCGGCGCACGCAGGTACGTCAGCGCTCAACATTGTCAAAGTTTCGCGCAGGATGTCCTCGCCGCGGTCGAGCGCGATGTTGTGCAGCACCGTCGGTGCGCCGACGGCAACAGCGGCGATGGCACCCGAGGCAGCGAAGGGTTCGTGGATCACCAGGTCCGGCCGGAAGCGGCGGGCGAGCGCGATCAACGCCGCACTCATCGGCCGGTTGATGCGCGCGAACAGCCGAGCGCCTGCGCGAGCGTCGGCCATGCCCGACAACGATTGCAATGCCGCTTGCGGATGCGCAAGGTAGGCACGCATTGACGAGCGAGCCAAATTCACCACGGGCGCCACCGATTCGACGGCGAGTTCTGTGCGCAGCGCGGTGGCAGCGGCGCCGCCGGTGGCCAGCAGCACATCGTTGCCGGTCGATTGCAGATGCAGGGCCAGCGGCATCATCGGGAACGCATGACCGATCAGCGGGGTGGCGACGAACAATACACGCACACTTACCCTTTCGTCCGATGCCGGCTCGGCTAGCGAGGCGGCGCCAGCGCGCCCCATATGGTCGGCCAGCTGGCGACGAGCTGGTCTACCCAGTACGGCCAACTGTGTGTTCCCTGTGGGGTGTAGTTGTAAGTGGCCGCGATTCCGGCCTCTTGCAGGCGGGCTTGCAACGCTAGCGTGCACTGCGCGGTCACTGCTTCGAGAAGTCCGCCATTGATAGCGACGTCCGGCAGATTCGGGGTATCGGGGGTTTCGTGTGGACCGGACAGGCCCGAGCCTGCCGACAGGTACACCGCCTTGCCACGGAGTTCGGGCGCATGGGCAACGACGTCGTGTGCTGCCCAGTCCGCGTCGTCGGGTGGTCCCCACATCTCGTCGGCGTCGCCGCGCTTGGATTCGACGATATACCGCGTCGCGGTCTGACCGAGCTGGTCGCTGGTTGCGTAGCAGCCGCTGAAGGCGGCCACCGCGCGGTACAGCGGACCGGAGCGCTCGGTCAACGCGAGTGCGGCGTGCGCGCCCATCGACGGCCCGAGGATCGCGTTGACACCATTACCGCCGAAGGCACTGTCCAACAGTGGCGGTAATTCTCGGGTGAGCAGCGTTTCCCATTTCTGCCGTCCATGAACCGGGTCGTCGTTGTGCCAGTCGGTGTAGAAGCTGCCCGCACCGCCTACGGGCAGGACAACGGTGACGTCTTTGTCGGCGAAGAAATCGACAGCACCGCCCTGCGCGGTCCAGTCGTTCTCGTCTGGCCTGAGGTTGTCGCCGCCTTCTAGCAGGTAAACCATGGGAGCTACCGCCGCCCGATCCGGCGGTAGCAGCATATCCACCTGTACTTCACGACCCATCGCAGGCGAATCGACATACACCTGGAGCCACCGGTCGGTGACCGCATGAACCCGCTCGATCCGCGCCTCGACGGTCTCGGAATGGCCGAACGCGGTCGGCGCGACGACAGCTGCCGCGCTGAGCACGACCGCGAGTAGCAGGCGTATCCAGCCGGTCACGGGGTGCGCTGCCCGGAAGTCGAATACCGACGCCAGATCAGTTCGCCACCGCGTCGCTCGTGGCTGCGTCGAATCATCGAAACAAGGGCACCTTCCCCGCCGAGCACCGCGGTCTGCGACCGATATTGACGGACCGCGTCGATCTTCATGTCCTCGGCGTCCTTGGTCAGCGCGACAGCGACGGCACTCCACCGCGCCACGCCGGCCCGGCCCGCCCGCTCAACGAGTTGGTTCGCCGAGGGCCCGCGTACCAGCAGCGACATGGCTTCGAGTTTGATTCCACTGCCGGGCCGGGCCCAGCCGGGCGCCGCACGCAAGCCGAAGCGAGCGGTGCGCGCGACGGGATGGCGCCGACGGCAGCATTCGGAGAGTGCGTTGAAATCCTCGTAGTACATAACGCGCTCGTCACCGTCGGCGACCGCGGCGGCCGCGCACATCGCGGCAGCAGCTACCGTGACGTGGTCGACATGATTGCCGATACCCAGCGGCGCGAAGACCAAAACATCTGGGCGAGTGAGCAATTCGGCGATCACCGCCTCGATCTCGGCAATGTGCCGCAGATCTTCGAGCCGGCCGGGAGAACGAAACAGCGGCAGCGGACCCGACGGCGGCGGTTCCCGGAACAGGCGCTCCCGGAAGCCGAGCCGTCGCCCAGGTATCGCCCAGACCATCAACGCACGATCATCCTCGGCCTGGCGTACGACGTAATCCGCGAACGCGCGACGACGTCTCCCCTCGACCGATACCGGCGGGCCGTCGGTGAACACGGTCACCACCTCGACCGGCAGCCCAGCGCGAACGGCTTGAGCGATCAGACCACCCACAGCCAGGGCCGCATCATCGAAGTGTGGAGACAAAACCACCAAGGCTCCGACGCGGCAGCATATTTCCGACAGGGCCACCTGCAACGGGCGGCTGTTTCCGGGCATGCGCACTCTCCCGCTGCCGATTCTGAGCACTTCGCTATCTATTGCTACGAAGAATCGGACCATCTGGTTCGAAGCGGCCGGGCCAATCGTTACGGTGACGGATCAGGGGTGACCCGGTCATGCCAGACGGCTTTCGCGCCGCTGTCGCCGATTCGGTAGACCTCGACGACCGATCCTACCGATATCACTAACGCCACAATCGCGATTGCCACGACGACGACCCTGCTCGAAACGCTCGCCTTCGGCCGGTCGGCAGGCGATTTCCATCGGCGGCTGAACCATTCGGTGTGGATCCCCCACCACACGGTGGACAGCAGGAACACCCCGACCGACCAGTACAGCATCTGGTCTCCGAGGTGAGCGTGGATACGGATCAAGGGGTCGCGGCCGGAGTTGCGTTCGAGCCACTCACCGGCGTTCGTGGTCAGTGGCACCGCAATGAGAGTGATAAGGGCCGCGAGCGGGGTGATGACGCCGAGGCGCCGCCGCGCGGCGGGCCAGAGAATCGACAGCACCAGTAACAGGGCGGTGAGCGGCACCATCACTACGACGATATGAACGAACAGGGCGTGGGCAGGCAGCCCGTTGATCGTGGTCGGCCCCAAGACGATTCAGCTCCTTGGTGATGCTGTGCGATCGATCGGTCGAGGTCAGCCTATGGGCCGGTTCTTGGAAAATTCTGGGAATCCGCTCGCCGCATCGTCCGCGATCGGCAGATACACCGTGAAGGTCGCGCCGCCGCCCCGCGCACCGTCGACGGCGATATGCCCGTCATGGGCTTCGACGACCTCACGAACCAGGGCCAGCCCGATCCCGTGTGCCCGAACACCCGCGCTGTGCCCGTCACCGTGCGCGAACCGACGGAACAACTGCTCGGCGTTTCGAGGATCGAGCCCGGCACCGGTGTCGGCGACCGCGATACGCGCCAGGTCGTCGACTCGATCGACGCTCACAATGACAGTGCCCCCGGGCTTTTCGTGGTTCAACGCGTTGTCGACGAGCGCGAGGACCGCCCGCCGCAGCGAGGCGCGGACACCGTCGACCATCACCTCACCGGTCCGCCCGGGGCCGGCCTCGACCGTGATGCCACGGGAATCTGCCTGTGCGGCAACACTTTCTCGGACGTCTCGGCACAGCTGGACCAGGTCGACGCGCTCCCTGCGACCGGGCTCGTGCCGCGCGGACGCCGTCAGCAGGAGGTCGTCGACGACGTCGGTGAGGGCGCGGGTATCGGCGACAAGTCCGCGCAGCTGGTTGCCGAGCGTCTCGTCGAGATCGGTGCGACGGGCCAGCAACTGGGCGCGGGTGTGCAGCACCGTCAGCGGCGCACGCAGTTCGTGCGAGGCGTCGGCGACGAAACGTCGTTGCAGCGTGAGCGCGTCGGCCAACGGCCGGATCGTGCGGCGTGAAAGCGCCACTGCCACACTGGCAGCGGCGGCCAGGCCGGCGAGCTCGGCGGCCAGCAGTGCGAGCAGCAGCCGTTGCCTGCCCTCCTGCCAGGGTGTCAGGTCCAGTAGCACGGCGATGGTGCGATCCGATTCCGCTATTACCAGCGCCCGGTAGTCCACGCCGCCGGCCACGATGGTCCGATAGCCGGTCGGTCCGGTCACCGTGGCGGCCGTCGGCGCGGGGGCGCGCGCGCTGACAACGATGTCTCCGTTCCGCTGTGCGATGGCTATCGCCATTCCCGGCGGCGGGTCGTCCACATCGTCGACGGTTGCCGCTACTTGCGACAGCTGATCATTGATCTGACGATTTTGGATACGCGTATCCGCGATATAGAGCACGACACCGACCAGGATCAGCACCGCGGCGAGCGCGAGCGCGGACTGGGTCGCGGCGACCCGGGCGGTGCGTCGCAGTACGGCCAGTTCGGTCGGGATCACGGCCGGGCGGTCGCGACGGCGCAGCTTCACCTGCCGAGCCGATAGCCGAGGCCACGAACGGTATCGACGACTTCGCGACCGAGTTTGCGGCGCAAATAGTGCACATAGGTATCAACGGTGCCGACGGTGTCGGCCCGCTCGAAGACCAGCTCGAGCAACTGTGGCCGGGTGAACACCTGCCCCGGTGACCTGGACAGCACAGCGAGCAACGCGCACTCGCGTTCAGACAACGACACCTCATCACCGGTGCCGTGATGATCGATCACCGTACGGGTCGCCAGCACGAGCCGGCCCGCACCGACGGGAATCGCCGACGCGGCGGCGCGGTGCCGACGGTGCAGCGCCCGAACCCGCGCCAGCAGCTCCGGGATCTCGAACGGTTTGACCAGGTAATCCTCGGCTCCGGCGTCGAGACCCGCGACCCGGTCCGCCAGCGCCCCCCACGCGGTGAGGACCAGTATCGGCGTTGTCACCGACCGCTCGCGCAGCACCCGAACCAGCTCCAGCCCCTCCAGAACCGGTAGCCCCCGGTCGATGATCATCACCTCGAACTCACCGGTCAGTCCCTGATGTAGTCCGCTTTGCCCATCCAGGGCAGTCTCGACCCGGTACCCCTCCTCGACGAGGAGTGTCGAGACCATGACGGCGAGTTGCCGGTCGTCTTCGACCAGCAGCACCCGCGGTCCCGAGGTGTCGGTGGCGAACATGCTTCCAGCCTGCCACTCATTGCCTCGGAACTATCCGCTCACAGCTTTCGCGAGGCGAATTCACAACGCGTGCCAAGGCTGGCTCTGCCCACCGTGGGTCAGCGTTCGCCGAACGGGACCGGAGTTCACGCGTCGATCGTCACACCTTGTGCCGCGCAAGCGGTTCGGAGTGCGCGCATCGCGTAGTGCAGACGTGATTTGACGGTGCCGGGCGGGATGGCGAGTTCGCCGGCGATGAATTTTGTGCTCGCGCCTGCGTAATAGGCGTAGAGAACGATAGTTCGATGGTCTCGGCTGAGCGTTGCCAGCGCCCGCTGGACGACCACGGTAACGGCCAGGCTCGCACACGGATCAGCTATGCCACGGTCGGGCAGGCTGTCCGTGCCAACGACGAATTCGTGGTGCCGCCGACCGCACCGCAGTTCGTCATAGGCCAGGTTGCGCGTCACCGTGAATAGCCACGAGCGCAGCGTCCCCGCCGACTCACCGAGTACCTGCGGGTGCTGCCACAGCCTGACCAAAGCCTCCTGCGCTATGTCATCGGCGCGACCCGAATCGCCGACGAGGCGATGGGCGAAGCGCGACAACACCCGGCGATATTGCCTGTCGGCCTCGCCGAGGCGATCGGTCCTGCAGCGTTGCTCAGCGCAGCCGGGACTCACCTGATCCGCCGCGCCGCGCACCGACCAGGTCGTAAGCCGCGGCCAGTACGGCTGGATTGCCGAACCACCATGGCGCACTTCCTGTTCGTCGACCCCTGAACACCATCGTGCGCACCGATTCTTGGAACGCTCTGAGAATTCGCCCCACGGGCCGAGAGAAACATTCCGAGAAATTGTGGCGGTATCCGTGAGTTATCGTGGGCCGCCTGCGGCGGTACTCCACACGTCGGTGATCGGGGTTGCCTTGGCGGCGTTCGCCAGCGGCGGTAAGCCGTAAGCGTTTTCGAAGGTGCGCAGGACCGAGTAGTGGTCGATTCGCTCGTTGTATCGGCCGGGATTTACGCCGGCGCCGTAGAAGATTGTCGGGATGCGGTTGACGCCGGTGCCTTCGTCCTCGTCGAAGGTGACGACGAGCAGGCTGTTGTTGGCCTTGGCCCACTCCGCATAGCCGGACAGGTTCTTGTTCAGCCAGCTGTCGCCGGTGGCCACCGGGCAGTCGTGGATGTCGTTGCACATGTTCGGCGATACGAACGAGACGGTGGGCAGCTGGGCGTAGTCCGCGGGGAACGCCGAGAACGGCACATTCGACGTGGCCGCGACATTGTCGAAGTTCACCCAGCCGTTGTGTTTGCGCCGGTAGCTACCGCCGCTGCCGCTGCACCCGGTGTAGCCGGCGTTCGGCATGTCCTCGGCGTAGCCGATGAACCGCAGCCCGGCCTTGCTGAGCTGGTTGCCGAGGTTGTCGACGCCTCTGAAGTTGTGCGGGCAGCTGTCACTGGTGACGCCCTGCGTGTCGCCGGAGAACAGTGCGATGTAGTTCGGCTGGCTGGGGTGGGTGAGGGCGTGCGAGTTGGTGAACAATGCGCCGTTGTCGGCGAGCTTGTTGAAATAGGGGGCGTCGGTGCTGCCGACGATGGCGTCGTACCCCGTGTTCTCGAACATCACCAGGACGATGTGATCGAACTTCCGGACGGTCGTGGCGTCCGTACCGGGGTCGGCCGGGGACACGGCGGTCGATGTGGCCAGGGCCAAGGCCCCGGCGAGGACGGAAAACACTTGGGCGAGTGGGGCAATCCGCACCATGACACTCCTCGCGTCTGCGGCGATCCACGATGGTTATTAACAGCCTCGCGCGTCACCACGTCCGCGTCCAGTCGGCTCGAGTGGGGAAGTCGTGTGGTGCCGGGGTGGGGCGGGAATCCCCAAACGGATGCATTGACGTGCTCTGATACCGCGGCGGAGCCTGATCGCATGAATGACAAGCCACTCTTCCTCGGCGCCATTGCCGCCGCTCTGCTGATCCCTTCGATACCCGCGAGTGCCTGCGGACCCATCGTGTCTGCGGGAACCTTCGCGCCCTGGCAGGACGGCGCGGTCGCCGTCACCTACGATCAGACGCTCGCCCCCGCCGGCAGTCACGCCATGATCGTCATCGACAGTGACGACGAGACGACCACCGCGACCCTGACCGTCACCGGTCTGCTCCCCCACCGCGTCTACGGCTCACACGCACACCTGAAGTCCTGTGGCGCGAAACCAGCCGACTCCGGCTTCCACTATCAGAACGTCGAAGACCCGAACGCCAAGGGCAAGATGTCCATGGACGCGAAATACGCCAACCCCGGCAACGAACTCTGGCTCGACTTCACCACCGATGAGCACGGCAACGCCACCCAGGTGTCCACCGTC
This sequence comes from Nocardia sp. NPDC060255, assembly GCF_042727395.1. Classification (NCBI taxonomy): domain Bacteria; kingdom Bacillati; phylum Actinomycetota; class Actinomycetes; order Mycobacteriales; family Nocardiaceae; genus Nocardia; species Nocardia sp. NPDC060255. The sequence continues at coordinate 423,308 of NZ_JBHXAU010000002.1, forward strand.
GAGTGGACCTTCCGCAAGAGCGAACCCGCCTCGATCGTCGTGCACGAGAAGCAGACCGACACCACCGACGGCAACGCCGGCATGGCCGGCGCCAGGGTCGCCTGCCTGAGCATCCCGCAGCCCTGAGCATCCGCTGCCCTGAGTTCGCGCCGAGCGTGCGTGAGTCAGCGCTCTGCTAGCGTCGCCGCATGCGGGCGAAGCTGGATCGACGGACCATGTTCGCGGCGTTGGGCGCCGGGGCCGTGACGATCGGGCTGACCGCCTGTGGTGGTGGTGCGAAGCCTGCCCGGGCCACCCCGGCGCCGATCCCGGCGGGCACGGGTGCGCTGCCGGATACGGTGATGATCATCCGGCACGCGGAGAAACCGACCGGCTCGGGCGGTCCGCACGGCGTCACCGAGGACGGCGGCAAGGACAACGAATCCCTCACAGTGCGGGGATGGATCCGGGCCGGGGCGCTGGCAGCACTGTTCGACCCCAGGGCCGGCGACGGCACCCCCGCTCCGCTGCGGGTCGGGTTGTCCAGGCCCGCAACGATTTTCGCTTCGAATCCGGGCGGTGACGGCAGTAAACGCCCGCAACAGACCGTGACCCCGCTCGCGCAAGCGCTGTCGGTCTCGGTGGACACCCGGTTCTCGAAGGGGCAGGAAGCCGAACTGGTCGCGGCACTGCCGGGCGCCAACGGCCCAGTCCTGATCTCCTGGCAGCACGAGAGCATCGGCGCGATTGTCGAGCACCTGGGCGCGGTCGATCCCACTCCGCCCAAATCCTGGCCGGGCCAGCGTTTCGACATGGTGTACGTCTTCACCCACCGCGGTGGCGGCTGGAGTTTCACCCAGATCCCTCAGATACTGCTGGCCGGCGATTCCCCGACGCCGATCTCGTGACCCGATCGGATCCCACAGTCTGCACAGTCGGCTAGCCCCCCTGGCGATCCGCCAGCCCGTTGGTCTCCGGAGCGGTCGGTCGCGGTTCGGTATCGAGGCTCGCCGAGCGGATCCGGGTTCGAGTGCTCACCATCCGACGGGCCCCGCCCGTGGCCACGATGTTGCCCAGAACCAGGCCTGCGCCTATTGCCAATGTGGTGAGCACGGACAAAGCGAACGCCACTCCCGATCCTGGCGAATGCCCGATGAACTGCAGTAATGAGTGGGCGACGATCAGCGACGGCAGCAGGGCGCCGCAGAATGCGGGAACAATTATCGATGCCGAGGAAATGCGCAGGCGGGCGGCCGTCCAGGTGCTGAGGGCACCGAGTATCGCCGCGCCGAGCATCAACGATAATTGCAGGCCGATATGGGCACGTGCACATAGCTGCACAATAAGTTGAGTGAATACCGCTGCCGCCATAGAAATAGGCACGACCCGCGCGGTCGCCCCTTGTGCGAAGGCATTGGCCGCTGCCGCGATCGCCGACGCGAACAGCGCCCAGAACGGCGTCAAACCGGTCAAGTGGATCGCCGACGGATCGACCTCGAGGTTCATCCACCGGGTGGAAATCAGGCCCGCCTGGATTCCGGCGACCATACCGAGCACCACCAGGCCGATGCCGAGTCCGCGCACCAGAGCCAGGCTCCGGAATCCGGAGATCGCGTCCTGTGCCGTCGCGACGATCGATGGGTGCGGCAGGAGCAGCACTACGCACGCAGCGACCATACTGGCTGCCGCGCCCGGATCGGCCGGGGTGTATGCCATCGCCAAGCTGCCGACCATGGTCGCCAGCGCCATTTGCGCGATCGCGACGAAAAATGCTGGCAGATAACGTCTGCCGAGTAACTTGCCGAGGTACATCAGCGCGAACATCAGGATGAACGCGCCGCCGGCCGACCAGTAGGTCCCGCCCGCCTGCAGCGCGACGACAACGCCCAGCACTCCCATGGCGCCCGCGACCACTCGATAGGGCCATCGCGGAGCCGACCGGATTTCCTCGATGAGACGCTGGCTGGCCTGGGTCATGTCGGTCTCGTGGCCGACGATGTCGTCGACGACTCCATACACATTGTTGAGCCGATGCAGGTCGGCGCCCGTGTCACGCACGGCCCGCAATCCGGCGATGGTCGGCTCGCCGTGCACGGCGTACACCATATGGATCGAGGAACCGGGAAAGTCGAGTTCCACGGCGGCCAGATTCCAGGTCGCCGACACCGCGACGATCGCTACCTCGACACTGCGCGCATCAGCCCCCGACGACAACATCACCTCCCCCAGGTCCAAGCAGAAGTCGATGACCTGCCGGGCGGAATACTCTTCTCCGGTCGCCGTCGGCGAGGGCGAGACGCCCGAGTAGATGCTCCCCCGCAGCAACAGCGCGATGTCACGCCGCTGCTCGGCCGTCGTCACCCGCGGCCTCCGCTGCCGGACAGGACGCCGAGCACCGTTGGCGGTATTGCTCACCGACGTGCGAGGGCGACGCTTCGCAGGCCCGCGTGACCGGCCGCGGTCGCCGAGCTCTGCCGCACCGGCCACGGGCCGGTCGGCTGGTTCAGGTGTGCGCCCGATCCGGATACGTCCCATATGCGGCCTACTCAGCCCGCGCGAGGGACGGGCACCGTGGCATCAGCACACCTATCGACGCGCCGGGGTCAGTGATCTGCCCGTAGTCGACTGTGCGAAGGCAGAGCTGACGCACAGCACGTCTGGTCGAGTTCGCGTGCACATCAATTGTTTTGAGCATGATCTCCAATCCAGTGCTGGACGGGATGACGAACCCAGACGCGCAGTCCGCTCGGCATCCGGGCCGGAAACTGCGCTAGCCGAGTTCGCTGACAGCAGTATGGTTCGGGTGCACCACACCAGCGTTGCTGCCAGATTGCCCATTGGCAGTACAAAAACTCGGATTGTGACGACAATTACTGGTCATCGCCGGATCACCCGCCATATTTCCCGAGCGAATGCGCCGAGCTGGACGCGGGCGAGTAGTAGTCCGTAGTCCGCGCAGCCAACCCGGCGAGCCCACATGTCGCGCCGGATTGACTGCGGACCCGTGCTCACGATGGCGGAACGACGGTGGTCAGCAGGCCGGTCTTCAGATCGTAGGTATATCCCCCGATGGCGAAATGCTCACTACTGGGCCGTAGTTCAGGCGCCGCCCGCAGTAGTGCGACGTCTGCGCGCACGGTGACGGCGGGGTCGAGGACCGCCATGTCCTTCGCGGTCTGTTCGTCGTAGCCGCCACGAGCGGCGAAGGTATGGCGAAGATCGTCGTCGGCGAATAGTGCTGAACCGCAGTCGGTGTGGTGGATGACCGCTACCTCGAACCAGTCGGCACCGGGGGTCTTGGTCTCGTGCAGGTGACAGATCCAGGCCAGGTCCTTGATGACGGCGGGGGTGACCCGCCCGCCGACGTTGCGCGCGACGACGGCCTCACCGAGCCGGAGTCCGAGTGTCGCGGCGGGCTCGACTCGTGGGTCTATGCAGGTGATGAGGTACAGCTGACGGAAGGGAAGGAACGGAATCGCGGGGATGTCGTGCTTGGCCTCGGTGGCGGCGAAGTGCTGGTTGCGGTCCAGCAGGGCGGTGAAGTTCGAGGAGGTCATGGTCAACGGTTCCGATCAGGGAGTAGCGAGGCGGTCGATCGCGCGGGCGGCGTCGAGGATGACCTCGGCGACCGGCTCGGGTCGGGCGGCGGGCACGGCGTGTGCGGAATCGACTTCGGTGACGCGGGATTCGGCGCGTTCGGCCATGAAACGCATGGTTTGCGCGGGAAGGGAGCGATCGCGGGTCGAGATCAGCGCCCAGGACGGAATCGAGCGCCAGGCGGGCTCGCCGGGCAGTGTCTCGGCGAGGGCGGCGGGCTCGATGGGCCGCTGAGCGGCGGCCAGCACGGCGGCAAGTGCCGGGTCGAGATCGCCGGCGTAAACCTCGGCGAAACGCTCGGGCCGCAGTGTGAGGTCTTGTCCGCCAAGGGGATTGGGGGCGATAGCAAGATTGTCGGGGGTGAGCAGGCTGCCGGAAAATTTGGCGTTGAGTTCACCGACGCTCTCGCCCGTGTCGGGCTGGAAGGCGGCGACATAGACGAGCGCGCGCACGGCGCCGGTCGCGGTGATGGCCGGGTGGGATATCACCGCGCCTGCGTATGAGTGCGCGGCCAGCACGACCGGCCGCCCGGTATCGGCGATCACCGCGGCCAGGTAGGCGGCGTCTTGTTCGAGGCTGCGCATGGGCAGGGCGGGTGCGAGCACCGTGTGCCCGGACGAGTGCAGCCGAGCGATGACCGGATGCCAGATCGAGGCGTCGGTGAGTGCGCCGTGGACGAGGATCAGTACCGGGTCTGAGGTAGACAGAATGTTCGTTCTCTCCATGCCGAGAACCCTAAGCGCGCCCCCGGGCACGTGTCAACAGAACGTTCTGCCTCTATGGTGGAGTCCATGGTTGCCGCCGAATCGAAGCCGCGTGACCGGCTACTGGAGACCGCACGCCGCCTGTTCTACGGCGAAGGGATCCACAGCGTGCCGGTCGACCGGCTGGTGACCGAGGCCGGCGTCACCAGGGCGACCTTCTACCGGCACTTCCCCACCAAGGAGAGCCTGGTCGAGGCGTATCTGCGCGCTACCGACGCAGATCTGCGCGCGGCGGTCGGCGAGGCGCTGGATCAGGAAAGTCCGCAGCACAGTGCCGCCGCGCTGCTGGAACTGATCGGCCAGGTCACCTGCTCGGCCGGCTTCCGCGGCTGCCATTTCATCAATGCCTCGGCCGAATACCCGGATCCGGCCGACCCGGTGCGGATCGCGGTCGCCGAACACCGCGCCTGGTTTCAAGAGACCGTGACCCTGCTGGCCGAGCGCGCCGGGCACCCCGATCCGAACTATGCCGGGCGAGTCCTCGTGCTGCTGCATGACGGAGCACTGTCAGCCGCAGAACTCGACGATCCCCGAGAAGTACGCGACACCGTGATTCGGGCCGGCCGCGAACTACTCGGGCTCCCCTGACACCGGTTATTTATGGGTCCTCGGTGAGGCTCTGCTCTGCCACCGACCTCGCAGGCTCTGACGGAAGACCGGCTGGCAGGCGCTGACACCCCGCACAGTCGCACCACGGCAATTGATCCCTATTTACCGGTGGGATGGCCGACTGTCGCCAGTGCGGTGGTCCAGTCGGTGGTGATCGCGCTTTGGGCCTGGGCGAGTGGTACTTTCCCGTTGCAGACCAGCGCGTGCAGGCTGTTTTCCACCTGGTCTTTCGGATTGTTCACGCCGTCTTTGGTTTGGTGGCCTGGTGACGGCGGCTCGACCCAGAGGTTGCGCGGGTCATTGGGATCGCCGCCGAGTTCTAGCGAAATCAGGTGGTCGTACTCAGCCTGGTGTGGATCGCCGGTATAGCTGTAGGACTCGGCGTTGGCCTTCTTCTCCGCGTCGGTGATCGCCTCGGCGGGGCGAATCGACTTGGTGTACCCGGATTTACAGATCGTGTTCGCGAGATTCGATTGTGTCACCTTCGGATTCAACGCTCCCGGCGTACACGCGGGATCCGGCAACGGTTGACCGGCCGGTGTCAACCGGACGTGGCAGCTCCCCGGTCCAGGTTGGTGCTGCACAGTGTAATTCGTGGGGCCTGGACCGACCGGAACACCTGCCGCGGGCGGCGCCTCCACGGAAGGGCCCGACCCGGCCTCGCTCGCCGGCGCGGAATTCGTTGGCGTGCAGGCGTTGATCGACAACGCGACCGCCAGCGCCGCCATAACCAGGACCGGGGTAGGGAATCGCCTGGACACTGGATCGAAGCACCGGCCGTTCGTTGCGCCGGTGTAATGCCCGCTGGTGAAACCCATATCGTCCTCCGGCTCAATTATGCGATAGCCGAAGCGGATTCGCGACCTTCCCGGCGGGTCAGCGGATCCGGGATCTCGCGCCGGAGCTGAGCAGCGGTTGTTCGGCCGCAGGCTGTTGTCGGCCTTGGCCCACTTCGCATAGCCGGACAGGTTCTGGTGCCGGGGCGGGGCGGAAATTCCCCGAACGATCTCATAGTTGTAGTCTGGTATCTGTTCTTCTTCCGCCAGGAAGCACGGCCTACGATTGCCTGCCTGCACGGAGACCCGGCATCCTCGGTGGATCCTGTTGCAGGACAACCCGTTCTGCCAGGTCCCGGAATCTTTTGGAAAGAAGAGCCATGACAGATTCCACGCACGTCCTGTTACCTGGAAGCTCGCCGGCTCCGATCGCCGGTGTCACGGATCTCGGTCCGGTGGCCCCGGACGAGACGATCGGATTCACCCTGGTGCTGCGACGCCGAGCGCCGCTGCCCGACCGGTTGGTCTTCGGTAGCGAGACGGTAGCCTCGGCCGAGTTCGCCGCGCGATACGGGGCCGATCCCGCCGACATCACGCTGGTCGCTTCGACACTCACGGCGGCGGGGGCGCGCATAGTCGACCAGGACATCCCGTCGCGCCGCGTGCAGGCGCTCGCTACGACATCGGTGGTGCAGCAGCTGTTCGACACCGAACTGCGTGCGGTTCGCGGTACCGATCCGGTGACCGGAAACCCCATCGAGTTCCGCATTCATGTCGGAGACCTGCGGCTACCCGCCGAACTGGGCGGTGTCGTCGTCGCGGTGCTCGGCGTGGACACCCGGCCGGTGGCCCGGCCGCATGTGCAGACCGCCGTCAGTCCGGCGGTGTCGTACGTGCCAACGCAATTGGCGACGGTCTACCGCTTCCCCACCGGGGACGGCTCCGGTCAGACGGCAGCCATCCTCGAGTTCGGCGGCGGCTTCTTCACCGCCGACCTGAGCGCCTATTTCACCAGCGCCGGCCTCGCCGCACCGAATGTCACCGCGGTGAGCGTCGATGGTGCCGTGAACCGCCCCGGCACCGACGGTGCCACCATCGAGACCACCTTGGATATCGAGGTGCTGGGCGCCATGGCACCCCGGGCAGCTCAGCTGGTCTACTTCGCGCCCAACAGCGAACAGGGTTTCATCGACGCGATAAGCCGAGCGGTACATGCCACTCCCACACCGACTGTGGTGAGCATCAGCTGGGGCGGCCCCGAGCGATCCTGGTCCGCACAGGGCCGTCAGGCCATGGACGCCGCCTTCAGCGACGGCAACGCACTCGGCGTCACCGTGACCGCCGCGGCGGGCGACGGCGGCAGCGGCGACGGTGTCGGCGACGGTGCCGATCACGTCGACTACCCGGCCTCGAGTCCCTATGTGCTCGGTGTCGGCGGCACCACACTACAACTCGACTCGAGCGGTGGCGTGCGGTCGGAGACCGTCTGGAACGACGGACCGAGCTCCGCTACCGGTGGTGGTGTCAGCACTCTCTACCCCGTGCCGGTCTGGCAGGGCAACGTCGGCGTGCCGGGCTCCGGGCGCGGTGTACCGGATGTCGCCGCCGATGCCGATCCGCAGACCGGCTACCGGATCTACGTGAACGGAACCACCCAGGTCGTCGGCGGGACCAGCGCGTCCGCCCCACTGTGGGCCGGTTTGGTGTGCAGGCTCGCCCAAGCTCTCGGTCGTAAGCAGGGCCTGCTGCAGACGGCCCTCTATCAGGGTGCGACTCGCGGCCGAGCGGCGCCGGGCTTCCGCGACATCACCACCGGCACCAACGGCTCCTACTCGGCCGGCCCCGGCTGGGACGCGTGCACCGGACTGGGCGTTCCGGTCGGTACCGAGCTGCTGACCGTGCTGGGCGGGACTAACGCACCGTCGTGACACCTCGCGCGTTGCACCTACGTCGTGACCGCGGCGAGTAACTCGTCGCGTCCGTCGGCGGCCGTCTTGCGATATATCGATTTGAGGTGGTCATTGACCGTGTGTGCCGACAGGTCCAGGGCTTTGGCGATCATTCTCGGCGACTCGCCGCGACAGAGCAGTTCGAGTACCGACCGCTCGCGTGCGGTGATGCCATACCAGTGGCAGAACGACGGCAACAGCACGTCGCCGCGCGCGGCCTGGATCACCACCGCGATATCGTCGGCTCCGGCGCTGTCCAGCAGCTGACCGTGCACCGCGATCCAGCGCCCCGCACCCGCCACGGACGCACAGATCAACGGCTTGTCTTCGCGGCAGGCACCCACTCGGGCCCGGATCCGCATCGACAGTTCCTCCGCGAACGGCGTTGCTACCCAATCCAGAACGCCCCGCTCCTCGGGCATCCACAGCCGCGCGAACCAGGCCTGAGCGTCCGAGGTGACCCCCCGGACGCGATGATCGGGCCCGATGGTGAACACGCCCGGGCGGAGTGCGGGCGCGGCGGGTACGAGCGAACAATCCCGCGCGAACTCGCGGATCGCCTTGGCCAAGATCGGGCCGAGCCGGGTGATCCGTTCGACGTCTTGGTGATCGAACGGCCGGGCACCGTATTCACGGGCCAACCCGAGAAACCCCCAAACCCCGCTACGGTCGCGCAGCAACGCCCGCAACTCGCAATGCACACCGTGCGCCGCGAGCAGCTCGCCCGTGCACCGTGCCCGCGACCCGCGATCGTCTGCGACGTCGACGATGCCGACCGGGGCTTGCCTGCCTACCAAATCCTCTGGGCGGCAGGGATCGCCGCCCCGAAACCGATCCAGCACCAGCGCCTCGAGCAGATCGCGGTCGTAACGATGCCAGCAGCTGAACGAGCCGAGCGCGAGCACCGACGCCGGATTGGTACACACCAGGCGCACCGCGTCGAATGCCACCCACTTGCCGACCGCATCGGCGATCATCTGCCCGAACCCATCGGGTCCGACACCGTGCACCGCCGCGCTCAGGTCGCGCGACAACTGTTCTGGATCTACCATTTTCGTTACCATCGCGCCCTCGGCTGTGCGTACCCGAACTGTCCTCACGCGAGTACGGATCAGACACAGATCCGGCTCACTGACGGTTCGATGAATGGACCAGCACTTCGTCAAAAGCACTGTGCCGAGGTGGATTGCCGCGGTGCTGCCGGATACCGAGGGACTGCAAGTGGTCCCCGAGGCCGTCGGCGGCCCGGTCGGCCGAGGCAGGCAGGCGCGCTGATTCGGCGAACCGGTCCGGCAGTGCCGGCTCGCCTCTTGACGCCACGCTCTGGCACCACGCCACATGCCGCTGCCGGGCGAGCGGCGCCTCCCCCGCAGCGGCCAGCATGGTCGACGCGTAGTCGCGCACCGTCTCCAAGAGCACGAAACGACGGTTCCCGCCGTCGACCAGCACCATGGCCAGCCCACGGTCCACCAGACCCGCCAATGCCGGTGCGACGTCTGCTGTTTCGAGTATTCCGAAGGGCACCACTCGCTCGGCGGCCTCGAGCCCGAACCCACCGGCGAACACCGAAATCCGGCGCAGCACCGCCTGTTCCGTCGGGTCGAGCAGTTCATGGCTCCAGTCGAGGGCCGCACGCAAACTGCTGTGCCGACCGCCACCGATGCCGCGGCGACTACCCATGCGCAGCCGGATACGTCCGTCGATCCGTTGGGCGAGTTGGGAAATCGTGAACGTCCTGGTCATACCGGCGGCCAGTTCGATGCCGAGCGGCAGCCAATCGACCGCCGTGCACACCGCGACCACATCGGCCCGATCGGCTGCGGTGACCGGGCACATCGCCCGCTCGGCGAACAATTCGAGCCCGGCCGCGCGGTCCAGCGCCCCGATCCGGAGCACGACCTCCCTCGGCAACTCGAGCGCCGACTGGGAGGTGATCAGGAAGGTCAACCCGGGCACCCGCACCGCAAGGGCCTCGACGGTCGCCCGGACTTCCTCGGTGACGTGCTCGGCGCTGTCGAGCACGAGCACCGCTCCGGTCAGGGCGGCGCAGACGGCCTCCGGGGCCGCGTCGACGGCTACGGCGATCGCCTGGTTGATGGTGTCGCCGCGCCGCAGTGGCGCCAATTCGACGAATACGACGGTCCGTTCGGCGGCGGCCTTGCGCGCAGCCTCGAGCGCGAGCCGGGTTTTGCCGCTGCCCGGCCCGCCGAGCAGCGTCACCACGGCCGACTGTCGGAGACTTTCCAGCACTGCCGCCAGCTCCTGACGTCTGCCGACAAAGGTGTCCGTGGGCGTCGGATACGTTGTGTCCGTTGAACTGTCGGCGATGGCGAGGGCGTGGGTTGGGCGCGGCGGTTGCAGCGAAGGATCGTGGCGCAGTATCCGCAGCTCCAGCTCGGCCGTTTCCGGGGTGGGATCGACGCCGAGCTCATCGGACAAGGCTCGGCGTAGTCGGTGCAGCCGATCGAGGGCGTCGGCCTGACTGCCGGTCCGATACAAGGTGAGCGCATACAAGCGGGCGAGTGGTTCGTGCTGTGGATGCTCGCGCACCAATGTGGCCAGCTCCCTGGCGATTTCGGCGCCCGAACCGAGGTGCAGCGCCGCGTCCAACCTGGCCACGGTCAAACCGAGCCGCCACTGTTCGAGCCGGGTCGATTCCGCGATGGCGAACGGTGTGGACGTCAAGTCGACCAGCGTGGGGCCGCGCCACCAGCGCAGGGCGTCTTCGGCGGCCGACCGCACCGCGGCATGCTGTCCGGCGCGCTGCGCCGCGTGCATCCGGTCCGCGGCCGCCTCGACGGCAATCAGATCGGCTGCGGCGATGGTGGTCCGGTATCCAGACGGCGACCGGGTCACCGTGGCACTGTGGTCACCCAGGGCCGTCCGCAGCCGCGAAATCAACACGCGCAGACGCTCGATCGGGCGAGGCAGGTCCTCGTCACCCCACAGATCGGCCACCAGTCGCCCGTCCGGAACGGGCACCCCGCGGGCCAGTGCCAGCCGGACCAGCGCGGCCTGCTCCAGCGGACGGTCTATGCCGAGATTCCGGCCGCCGGTCATTGCCCGTACCGGGCCGAGTATGTGCACTTCGGCGCCCGCGTCGCCCGGCCAAGGGCGCGAACGCCGAACCGACTCCCCTGTCGTGTGCTCGATCACCACGTCGTCTCCCACTCTCGACGGACTGCCCGTCCGCCGTTTCGAGTCCGCAGTCGACGCCTACCGCGCGGCGCATCGTGCTCGTTGAATGAGTTGTCCGCCAACCACTTCGACAGTCGAAGCGGTCGGCGTCGCGCCGTCCGGAAACCGGTGGCCCGCTGCCCCGCCGAGGCGCACCCCACGCCTTCGGTCAGAGCATTGAATACCTGAAGCTAGGCCGCCTCGGTCGCGCCGAGTGATACCACCGCCCACCTCGAATTCCTCCCAGTGCACTCAATTCACAGCTGTGCACTTAATGCAGTTGAGTATATTGACTACACAGCACCCGCTGTCAAGACATAGAACTGAGGCACCGGAACCGATGACCCGAGCTACCTCCGCAGCGGACGGGCCGGGCCGCGCCGCCCAACGGCGCCGCACCCGCAATGCCATCGTCGAGGCGACGATGGCATTGATCAGCGAGGGCGGCGAACCTTCCGTCAACGACATCGCCGTCGCCGCCGAGGTATCGCGGCGCACGGTCTATCTGCACTTCCCCAGCCTCGACCAGCTCATGCTCGATGCGACCCTCGGCCTGCTCAGCTCCGATACCGACGCGATCCTCGACCACGTCACCTCCACCGACCCCCGCGTCCGAGTCGCCGCGCTGACCCACGCCCTGGGTGTCAACATCGTCGAATCACTCCCGCTGGGAAGACGATTGGTGAAACTCACCATCGACGCCGCGCCACCGGCACCGGACACACCCCGCCGCGGCTACCGTCGGGTTCGCTGGATCGAGTGGGCCTTGGCGCCGATACGCGATCGGATGCCGGCAGCGGAGTTCGACGAACTCGTTTCCGCCGTGGCGACGGTCGTCGGCTGGGAGGCCTTCATGGTCCTCATCGATATCCGCGCGCTGTCACCGGAACGTGCCGTCGACCTGTGCGCGCGGACCGCCACCACCCTGGTCGACGCCGCCATCCGCGTCCTCGATGACACCACGGGAAGCTGACCTCATCGGATGCCGAGGTTCAACGGTCCGGGGCTCCACCATCCCGGGCGGCGGACGATGGCGAGGTCGAGCCGTGCCGGTGTCGCAGCCGCATCGAGCGGGACAAATCGGTCGATGCTGCCCCAGTCGCGTTTCCAGTCGTCCTTCAGGTAGGAGGGCAGCGTTTCGGATCGGGTCAGCAGTTGGGTGTAGCCGAGGACGCCTCCGGCGTCGTGCGCTTCCCAGTTGCCGGTCACCATCGCGCCCGAATAGTCCGGGGTAATGCGGTATTCGGGTATTTCGGCGACGCCGTCGCGATGCCGGAACGGTTGCTGGCACGGGAAGTGCAGGCCGACAAGCCAATCCAGCAGCACGGGGTCGGTGTGGCCGACGAGCGCGTCCAGGGTTCGCAGCTGCGGCACGCGCGGCGGCGTCACGGCCACCCACTGGGTGGGATCGGAGCTGTCGACCACGGCAACGATGCGTACCACGTTCGCTTCGGCAGGCAAGCGCGGCAAGGGGATCCGCAGGTTCCGCCAGGACGGCGGGAGCCCGCTCACATCGTCGGGGGCGATCGCGCCGAGCGCTCGCACGCCGTCGTCGCCGGTGACACCGTATTCGAGGCGCACGTTCGCGCCGCCGACGGCGACGTTGTCGACATCGGTCGAGGCGACGTGTCCGGCAGCGGTGATGGTGACGAGCTCGCCGCGGCTGCCGCTCGGGTCCGGGGCCGGCAGCCGGTACCAGTCGGAGATCAGCTTCTTCGTCGGCGCCGCCGGGCCGCCGTAGCTGCCGAGGACAGGGGTGATCGCCGGATCCAGGGTGTAGGGCAACGGGATTGTGCTGCCGTTGATTCCGGGCTTCCCGGGCTTGCCGGAACCGCCGCCGGGTGCGGAGCTGTTCGCGCCTGCCACGGTTTTCCCGACCGTTCCGGTCGCGGCGTCGGAGGGATCGGGTGTCAGGTCGTCGAGGTCGGCACCGTCGGGGGTGAATCCGGCATCGGTGCCCGCACCGAGCGCGGTGCCCGGGTTGCCCGAGAGCGGTTGTAGCAGACCCGCATTCGGATCGGGTTCGACGAGTACGGCGTCGGCCAGCCCACACGGTTTGCCGGCCAGCGCCGAAAAGTTCGATGTCGCGGGCGAATACGCGGGGTAGCGCAGCACGGCGGCATAGCCGAGCGAGATCACCTCGAAGGCGATCATCAGCGCCACGGCGACGGCCAGCACGGGTATCCGTTGTCGCGCCCGGCGCGGCGTCCGGCGGAACGGTTCACGAATGTGGAACCAGCCCGCGATCAACGCCAGCACCACGGCGATGGCCAGCGCCGCCGTGCCCGCCGAGATACCTTGCACCGCAACAGGTTTATCCCACCAAGGCACACCGTAACCGGCCACATACCACCAACCGTTCTCGCTCGCCAGCGCGAGGGCGAGCACCGCGACGGCTGCGGCGGCGACCATCGTTCTGTTACGTGCCGATCGCATTGATCGCGGCCCCACCGCGACCACCGCGACCACCGCGACGGCACCGGCGAGCCCGGCGAACACCCCGAAGTGGTGAGTGAATTTGGTTGGTGTGAACGCCATCAACGCGACAGCACCGAGGGTGGTGCCGACGATCCGCCGCGCGGGCCCGGCCGCGAGCCCCGGAATCCGGCCCTTCCGGTACAGCAGCGCCGACACCGCGACGGCAAGGGTGAGGAACATGAACAGCATCGCGAACCGCCGCGCCACCGACCCGTCCGGGGTCGACTGGAACAGCAGCCGGTACCTGAAGTACTCGTCGTACCAATGGAACTCGGGCCCTACGACAGTGTGCGCCTGCCACATCGTCGCGACTTCGGACACCGGTAGTCCGGCGAACACGATCGTCAGCACGACCACGCCCGCTGCCGCGGCGGGCGCCAGCACCGACGCGTAGCCGGACGTTCTGGCGCGCGCGACGACGAGCTGCGCCAGCGGGCGCGCGCCGGCCAGTAGCGCCGCGAGACAGATCAATCCCGCCGGGTTGGTCACCGCGGACAGGGCAGCCGGGATCAGCGCGGCGACCGCGGGCGTCAGTCGCCGGGTGGCCAGTGCCCGTTCGATCAGCACCCACGTCAGCAAAACCCCAAGGGCGACAGGTGGTTCCGGCCGAAGACCGTTGTTGTACGGGAGCCAGAACGCCAGCAGCGCCCCCGCACCGGCCCAGAGCGCGGCCCGCTCGGTCCGTGCGGCGATGCCGAGTCGCGGCACGACTTCACGGCTGATCAGCAGCCAGCACAGCACACCCGCGACGAGCTCGGGCAACCGCAGCACGATACTCGCGGTCGACACGTGGGCCAACAGCTCGAACAGGTGGTAATAAGGGAGCCCCATCGGCGACTCGGGCACCCCGAAGTACGTGAAGTAGTTCGCCAGATAGCCTGCGTGCCCGCGGGCGCGGACCATTCCGTATACGTAGCCGTCGTCGGTGGTGCCCGCGCCGATGAAATACCACAGCACCAGAATCCCGACGACCACCCCATCGATCGGCCGCGGCCGCCACCTGCGCCACCGCGACACCCGGCGGCGCCGGCGGCCGTCCAGGCGGTCGAGCCGATGCACGGCCACCAGCGCCAACGCGGTGGCCACCAGCGCACCGATAATCGCACACAATTTCAACACCGTCGGCGAGGTGGTGAACCGCGAATCGATCAGCACCCGCACCTGCATGCCGGACGGCGCCGCGCCGGTCAGATCGGTGAACAACCCCACCAGCTGTGGCCGGTAATCACCGTCCAGCACAACCGGATTGCCGCCGAGATCGACGGTGGTGCGGGTGCTGTCCGACGCGATCAGCAGTCGGCAGTCCGGCGGCAGCTCAGCGACCGCGGTATCGATCAGCGTGCGATCACGAAGCCCCACCTGTAGCCGATTCCCCTGCGTGACTGTGACATTCAAGCCGTAGCGGTGCGCGGTAGCGGAGGCGGGCGGCACCGTGGACAGCAGCGTCCCGCCCTGCGGACCCAGGGTGCTGATTGCCGCGCACGGGACCTGCGCGTCCACCCGCACCGGCGAGTACGACAGCAGCGGGGCGGTGACATTCGCCAAGTGCGTTGCCGGCCAAGAGAACGAGGCCTGTTCCTGGTTCACCGGCAGCAGCGGAACCGACACCGCGAGCAGCGCGCCGACCGCACCGGCCAGCATCGCGATGATCCGCCACAGTCGCCTGGTGCGTGGTGCGGCGGTGTTCACTTCGTTCATGGTGCGGTCCTACTGCTGGTTCGAATATTCGACGAGCTCGACTAGCAGGCCGGTCGCCGGGCCCAGATGGACAAAGGCGATCCGCAACCCGTCCTGCCCGCCCGGCCTCGGCTCGCTGTCCACCAGCACGGCGCCGCGGCCCCGGAGCGCGTGTAGCGCCGCGTCGATGTCGTCGACCTCGAAGGCGATGTGGTGCAGGCCCGGCCCCTGGCGACGGAGATGTCCGCTCACCTGGTCGCCCGGCTCATCGGGTGCGACGACCTCGAGCGCGACGCGATCGCCCGCGCAGTGCCAGAACTGGCAGGCGACGCCGTAGGTCTGCACCACGTCCGTCGCGTCCGGGCGCATGGTCAGCATGCGCAGGCCGGTCGCGGCGGCGTCGAGGTCCCGCGCGACCAGGCCGACGTGATCGATGCGGCGGATCATCGGACGGCCAGGGTGTCGGAGACCAATGCGGACAGTTGGCCGACGTCGGTGACCGCGAGATAGGCCCGCAGATCCAGCTGTACGCCGAAGGCGTCCTCGATATCGGTCAGCAGGCGCAGTGCGACGAGGCTGGTCCAGTTGTCCAGGCTCTCGAACTTCAGCGCAGTCGTGATGCCGGGGTGCTCGGTGACCCGCTCGACAAGGTCGACCAGGTCGACGGTGATATCAGACATCAGCGGGTTCCTCGTTTCGGTTCAGGGTGATCCAGGGGGGTTTGCGGAAACGCGTAGCGGTCAGGTCGAGCCGGTACCGCGCGATACCATCGGTCTCGTCGAGCAAGCCGAATTCGGTAACGAGGCTGCCCGCAGCTTGATTGCGATCGCCGCGCCGGTACAACGCCTGCAACTCGCGAACTCCTTCGCGCCGTGCGGTGTCGATGAGATCGGACAGCACGGCGTGTTCGATGCCTCGGGAGAAGACCCGGCAGCTCATCACGAAGTTCTCGATCAGCCAGTGGGTCGATTCCTTTGCCACCCACACCGCGCCGACCAGTCCCTCGCGGCCGAATCGATCCTCGACCTCGAAGCCGAGCACGAGATACGTGGCGGCGTCGGCCATTTCGCGGGTACGGCTCTCGGTGTGGGCGCGCGGGTTGAGGTTGAACTGGTTGGTGCGCAGTCCGAGCTGGATCAGCCGCGGCAGGCTGAACTCGTCGGCGGGTGCGACCCGCACGCGCAGGTCGAGCCCGCCCAGGTAGTCCTCGGCGGAGGCGAACGACGCGGCGAATTCTTCGCGCCCGGCCCGCGACCGATACAACGACGTGCGGTCTCGATCGGTGGCGACCGTCGCGAGGGCGCCGAAGAACTGAGGCTCCAGCAAGGCCGAGCGGTACCGCGCCGGGTCGCCGTCCAGGTGCACGACGTCGATCTCGGGAATCTGCTCGCGGACCAGATCGCATTCGAACGGGCTGTCGTCGGCGAACACCACGCTGTCCAGCCCGATGTTGAGGGTCTGCACGATCTGGCGGATGTTGTGATCCTTCCTGCCCCAGTTGGCCACTCGCGCGACGAAGTCGTCCGGCCGCAAGACCAGCTCGGGATGGGAAGCCAACACGCTATCGACCGCCGCCTGCTCGTTCTTGCTGCACACCGCGAGCAGTACGCCCTGGCTGCGCAGGGCCGCCAGCGCCTGTTGCAGGTGGGTGTAGCAGTTGCCGGGGTAACCCCCGCCGATCTGGATCCCCTCGGGGCCGTCGTCGCCGAGGACACCACCCCACAGCGTGTTGTCCAGGTCGACGACGAGCAGCTTCTTGCTGAGTCCCGCGGTCGCCCGGCAGAACGCCGCCGCCTCCCGCGCATAGGCCAGTTCGACGGCGGGAGTCCATGCCATCCCGGCGAATTGGTAGAGGCGATCGTCGCGCACGGGGCCGGGATGGTCGCTGAGCAGCGCTTCGAAGTCGAGGACGTACACCGAGGGATGTCGCTCGGCCAGCCCGAGCAACCGTCCGTTCAGCTCGCGCCATCGGCGCCCGAGTTCGGCCCGCCCGGCGAAGCCGATCACGACGCGCTGCTCCGGCCGGGAGAGCGGAACCGTGTGCAGCACAACGGCGCTCGCCGACCGCGCGGCGAAACCGGCCACCGCCTGTTCGATGCGGGCGGTTCGTTCCGTGAGTTGCTCGGCGAGTTCGGACAGCTCGGCCGGATCCCACCGCTGTGGCAGCAGCGCGTGGTCGTGCAGTAGACACAACGTGACGTCCGGGTCGAACCGGGACAGGTCCGAGTCCGGATCGCTCAATTGCGCGAGCAGCTGGTCGAATCCGCTGACCTGGATCCGCGGCTCGATCCCACTGTGCAACAGTTCGACGCGCAGCATCGGCGCGACATATTCGGCGGTGAAGGTTCCGGCGATCGCGATCCGCAGGGGTCGCAGGGTGCGGCCCTCGGCCGTAATGCGCGCGGTGGGGACATCGGCCAGCAGGCGGCCCGCATCCCGTTGTGCGGCAGGTAGATTCAGCTCAAGCAAGGAGCCGAACGCGTCGAGCAGGGTCGGATCCGGTGCCGTGTCCGGGTTCCGGACCGCTCGAATTCGGGTCAGGATGTCGTGGGTGTCGTGCACGGTTCTCTCGTTTCTCATACCCGCAGCAGCGTGCAGATCCAGTGCATGCCGCTGCTCGTGCTGGTCAGCGCCACCAGGTCGCCGGCGGCGAGGTCCCCCTCGGCCAGCAGGTGCTGCAAGGTGAGCAGCTGGTCGGCGCATCCGACATGCCCGTGGTCGAGTGCGATGTCCACATTCGTCCGCGCCGTGGGGATGCCGAGTTCGGTTGCGAGTTCGGCGAGTTGGCGGGCGTTGTCGTTGAAATGGATCACCCGGCGCAGGTCGGCGCGGGTGCTGCCGACCCGGGCGCACGCGGCGTCGACCACCTCGCGACTGCGGGCCCGGAGGGTCGACAGGAAGGCGAACATCTTGCGGACGTCACCGGCGAAGAACTCGTCCAGCCGGTCCTGCGGACTCCGCACTCGCGGGTGGCCGGCCGTCTCCGGGGTGAACGGGTGCGCGGCGGCGCCGACATCCATCCGCATGAAATCCGCGTAAGTGCCGTCGGTGATGAATTCGGTGGCCAGCCACCGGCAGGTGCCGTAGTCACGCCGGAGCACGGCGGCCGCGGCACCGTCGGAGTAGATGCTGGTGTTGATCTCCATCCGATTCCAGTACGGCTCGCATACCCGATTCGCGCCGATCAGCAACGCCGTGCGATAGCCGGGGTGTGCGGCGAACTTGCCCGCCACCAGGTCGAACGCCGCGACGCCGCCGCCGCACGCCTGGTTGATCAACACCGCCTCGGCGTGGTGTGCGCCCAGCCGGGCCTGAGTCGCCGCCGCCGGGTCCCAGTACAGGTATTCGGCGAGGTCCGCGATCGCGAGCACGACCAGATCGACGTCGCTAGCGGCAACACCGGCCGCGGCGAGGGCCTCGGTCCCGGCCGCGACGGCGAGGTCGGTGAGTCCGACACCGTCGGGAGCCCGGTGGAACCGCCGGTATCCCCAGCCGCGGACCCGGTCGAGTTCCGCGGTGTAATCCACTGCGGCACTGGCTACTTCGGACGGCTCCGGCAACGATTTCCCGAAGGCGACGATGCCGAACGGGACGGCCGGACCGGACGGGTCGGCTTCGTCCGGCCCGGGTACGGCGTCGACCGAAGACCGGCGAGCCACGAAATCCGTTGGCGGTGCGATGGTTTCGGCAAGCAGCACCGGTCCGATCGTGGTCGCGAGCGGGGCGGGGCGGTCGAAGAGCCCGCCGTCACGTAACCGGCCCGGCCAGGACTCGGGCCGGTCACCGAGTAGCAGACCCGCGTCGGCCAGTTCGGGATCGGCCGTGACCAGCACCGTGCGCGATGTCGGCACGTCCAGCTCGGCGGCGATCACCGCGAGCTGCTCAGTGACCGGGCGTCCGTCCACGACAGACGTTTCGGCACCTGCCACCAGCTCCGGGCACGCGGCCGCCACCGATGCCCACACGCCGGACGGATTGCCCGCGCCGCGCACGGCGAGCCGGATCCCGGCCCGCCGCAGATCGCGAACCGGTTCGCGCAGGATTGCGGCACCCTCGCCGAACACACTGTCCGCATCGAATACCACGGCCTGACAGGATGTTCCATATCGCGTACTGAGAATCCGAGCGAGTTGTGTTGCGAGACAGGCGAACAGATCGTCGGTATAGCGCCTTGGCCGCGCGGCCGCCGGGTGATAGGACAAGCGGGCGCCCACGGCCCGCACCGCATCTTCGGCGTCGGCCAGGTACACGTTAGGCAACGCAATAAGCTTGGCGCGCATCGCTTCCCGGACGCGTGTCGCCTCCGCCGCCACCCCGGCGAGCGCTCCGGTGTCACCGACTCCGAACGCTCGGTCCTCCGGCATCGGAGGAAGCACGAACAGCAGGGATCCACTCGTGCGGCCGACGGTGCCTGCCGCACAATCCGCGAGGTCCAGCAGATTCGCCGGACCGGGCTCATCGAACTGGGGCGCCACGATCAGCACATCTGCTGCACTGCACGATGTTTCGCCGGTAGCGTCGAGGCTCTGCCGAAGCTGGCCGAGCAGGCCGGTGTGGCAGGTCGCCGGCAGCCCGGCGAGGCGCAGCGCCAGATCGAGATGGGGAACGAACGGGTCGAGGGGGTAGTCGGCAAGCACACCGATCCGCAGCAGGGTGGTACTCATGCCGTTGCCCCCTCGACCGACTTCAGCGATTCGTGGTCGGGCAGCAGTGTTTCGATTCGCCGGACGCTCGGCATGCGGAACCCGGCAACGGCGACCCCGACGCCGAGCACGCCGATCACCGCGAAGATAAGTCCGATGCCGCCGGACTGCCCGGTCCCGAACAGGCTGCCGAACAGGTGGGCGCCCGCGGCGTCCGGCTGCATCCACGGCGTCAGCACGTTGTCGACGAGCGGGCCCGCGATGAGCGTTGCGATCGGAACGGTGAGCTCCTCGGTGAACTGCCGAGCGGCGAAAACGCGGCCCTGGAACCGCGGTTCGACCTTCTCCTGCCAGATGCTGTTCGTGTAGCCGTCGATGATCGGAATGGTGAACGAGACGAACATGAGCGAAATCGCCAGGAGCGCAACAACATCGGCGAGGCCGTACATCAGCCGGCCGAGGATGCTGAAGATGAGGATCGCGCCGAGCACGCGCAGCATCTTGTCGCGCGGCGCCTTCGTGGCGCCGAGCAGCACGGCACCGAGTACGCCGCCGAACGCACCGGTGGTCATCACCACGCTGAGCGCGCCGACACTGTTGCCGGTCCTGGTGAGCACCAGCGGGCGCAGCAGCACGAAGCCCAGCGAAGCCAGGATGTTGATCACGATCAACATCGCCTGCAGGTTGCGGAACGATCGGCTGCGGAGGATGTATTGGAAGCCGAACAGGCAGTCCTGCCACATCTTCGCCGGCGAGGTACCGGGTTGCTGTGGCGTCTGCGGTATCCCCACCACCAGCACCGCGGCGATGGCGATGCCGTAGGAGACGGTGTCCACCAGCAGGATCGCCTGGATGTTCGTCGCCGCGAGCAGCGCGGCGGCCGCGGCGGGTGCGAAAAGCCCTGGGCCGGAACGCGCCACGAACATCATCGCGTTCGCCCGCGGGTACTGCCCGCGCTCCATCAGCAAGGTGATGGTCGAGGAGAAGACCGGGACCTGGAAGGCCAGGAACGCGCCGGTGGCGAAGTTGACCAGGTACAGCTGCCACATCTGCACCGAGCCGGACAGGAAGAAGATCAGCAGCACGCCGGTGGCCGCCGCCGAGCCGAGGTCGCTCATCATCATCGTCAGCCGCCGGTTCCACCGGTCGATGAACACACCGACTATCGGGCTGAATATCACCGTCGCGGCGAAGGACGACAGGAGGACGCTCGCGAACTGGGTCGCGCTGCCGGTGGCATCCCACACCCAGATGCTGATCGCGAAGTTGGTCATTCGGGTGCCGACCACGGAGAGCAGTTGGCCTAGCCACACCACGGTGAACGTGGCGAATCCGGATTGTTGTCGTCGCATTGTCGGGTAGTCCTTTCGAAGGAAATCTCGGTGCTCGCCTCAGCCGAGCAGGCTGAGCAGACGTGACCGCACGTCGTCGAGGAACGCGGCGGCGGTCTCCGCCAGGTAGACGTCGGCGCCGTATCCGAGGTCGAGCCGGAGTCGGCCGCCGAGGAGCGTGCCGCTCACCTCGAGGTCGTAGGGCCAGACACCGGTGCCGTCCTCGGTGTCGCCGTAGGGGGCCGAGCACACGTCGAAGAGCTCCTCGGCCTGCGACACTTCGTCGAAACCGAAGGTGCCCATGTAGTTGACCGCGATGCGCGGTTCGCCGGTGGCGGCGAGCCGTTTTCGCAGCGCCGGGTCCTGGCCGAAGCACTCGAGCATCCCGTACCCGATCCCGTTGTGCGGCACCATGGCGAGCTGTCCGGCGACGGCTGCGGCCGAGACGGCGGCGGCATCCTCGGTTTCGGGCAGACGCACGCGGATCGGATACATCACCTGGAACCAGCCGGTCGTCCGGCTCAGGTCTACGTCGGCGAACAGGTCTTCACGTCCGTGGCCGGTTGTCGCCACCACGCACTCGCGGCTACCGGTGCGTACCGCGACGGCCTCCGCGACTCCCCAGACGATGAGGTCGCGCATAGTGGCGCGCAGCCGCCGGGTGGCCTCCTGCAGGCCCGCTGTTTCCTCGGCCGACAGAACGGTGTTCATCATGCGACCGGTCGCGAGGGTCGTGACAGTGCCCGGCCGATCCGGCGGCGGCGCCGTATCCTCGTGCGGTATTTGGGCGAGCCAGAACGGGATTTCGGCCGTCATATCCGCAGTGGAAAGCCTTCTGGCCCAAGCACTGTAGGCCGTGGTCTTGGCGGGCAGACAGGTCGTCTCACCGCGCTCGAGCTGCGCACACAAGGTCTGCAGATCGTTCAGCAACAGTTCTCGCGAGATCGCGTCCACCACCAGGTGGTGCGCCACGATGAGCAATCGATCCCGGCCACGGCCGCCGGTGGCTAGGTGCAGCACCCGGCAGGTCGGGCCGTCGGTGAGGTGCAGTTTCAGCTGTTCCGCACCGGCCAGTGACAGCATGGCCTCAGTCAGCGCGGCTGCGGGTACAGCTGTCAGGTCATGGCTGGTGAACGGCACGGCCGTGGCACCGTCGGCGTGGTGCTGCCACAGCATTCCGGTGTCGTCCCTGCGGAATCGCAGCCGGAGTGAGTCGTGGTGGGCGGCGAGCAACCGGACGGCCTCGGCCAGGTGCGCGGCCGCGATCGGCCGACGCAGTTCCAGGTAGTAGGGGTGATTGAACCAGGCCGGGTTGCGCATCGTCGTCGCCACGGTGTCGAACCACCACAGTTGCGCTGGGGCGAGCGGCACTTCGCCCTCGACGATCTCGGGCGCGGCCCGCGTGACCACCTCGGTCGTGTCCAAGTCCAGCTCGGCGATGGTCCGACGCTCGGTGAGCTGCCGGGCGGACAGGTTGATGCCCGCCTCGGCGGCGTGAAAAGCAACCGTGATCGCCAGCAGTGAGTCGCCGCCCAGTTCGTAGAAGTCGTCGTGGATGCCGACCTCGGCCAAATTGAGTACCTCGGCCCAGATTTGGGCTATCGCGCGTTCGCGGCCGGTCCTCGGCTGAGTCGTCAACCGCTGCGCGGGACGACGGACCCCGGACCGCACCGCCGCCGCGATCCGCTCGGCGGTATTCAACTCGGTGGCGATGTCGACCAACAGGTCCACTGGGATAAGTTGCGGCGCAACCGATCCGATAACCGGCCCGTCGAGCGACCAGAGGTGCGCGACGAAGGCCGCCAGCCCCTCCCCCGCAGGCGCGCCCCCGACGGTCGCGCGATCGGTAGCCGTCGCCGAGCTGAGGCTCAGGCTCGACTCGGGTGCCTCGCCGACCGCGATCGCCCCGACGGCGACCAGTGCGGCCAGTTCCGGCGCGGCCGGCGGCCTGGTCAGCACGACGCCGCGGCCGTGTGCGAGCTGATCGCGCACCACGCGGATCAGCTCGGCCTGCGCGGAGAATTCCGCCGGGTCCAGGACGACTGCCGAGACCGGCGGATGGGTTCGGCAGTGCGCCCAGCGGGCGAGCATGGTCGCCGCCACCGTCTCGAATTCCGCGGAATACGGGAACCCGTCGCGGCCCCGGCCGGGATCCTCGACACCGTAGCGCTCGGCCCACCGGTTCATCGAAACCACCCGCACCGCAGGCTGTTCCGCGGCGAACGCCCGCAGCCGCTGGTCGAGACCGCCGAAGATGCCGGCCCACCGGTCGTCCGCGAAACGCGGCGACGCCGGGCAGCTGCCGAGCACGAGTTCCGCATCGGTCCGGGCACGGTAGCGCGCTATCGCAGCACAAAGCTCGGCGAGAACCTCTTCCAGCATGGTAACCGCCACGGGGACAGTGGGATTCGCGTCGGTGAGCCAGTCCTCCCACCGCAGCAGGACAACGTTCAGTGCGTGTCCGCGGAACGGCCCGTTCGCGTCGAGCAGCGGCCGCAGCACCTGCCCGGCGGGCGCCGAGGTGACGGCGAGCGGCGATTCGCCGAGCAGGTCCGACCAGAACCGCAGCGTCGGCTCGACCGGGCCGAGCGGGAACGACGCGGCCAACCCGATCGCCGCGGACGACTCGACAGGATCAGTGAATTGTGTTGCGAGCGTGCCTATTACCGTGTCCGCGCGCTGGACCAACTCGGCCAGCAGTTCGCCGAACCGCTCGACCAGTCCGTCCGCGTGGTTCGCACTGAACAGCTCGGTGGCGTAGGTGAGGTCGGCCTGAAGTTGCTCATCGTGCCAGTCCAGGGTGAACAGCGCATCGAAGTCGGCGCCCGCGGCTCCGGTGGACAGCGGCACGACCTCGAGGCCGGACAGCGACAGTTCCTCGTCGGGCAGGTCGACGTAGTTGAGCACGCACTTGAGCGGGTGGCGTGCTGAATCACGCGGCAGCCGAAGCGTTTCCATGATGGCCGGGAAGGGCAGTCGCTGGTGTGCCATCGCGTCCCGCACCGTCGAGTGCACCCGGCGGACGAGCCGGCGGAAGGTCGGCCTGCCGGTGACGTCCAGCCGCAACGGGAGCAGCTCCGCGAAGCAGCCGATGACGCCCGCCAGCTCGGGCCGATCACGCCCGGACGTCGGCATGCCGATGACCAGGTCGGGCTGCCCGCTCTCGCGGTACAGCAAGACGCTGAACGCGGCGAGGAGCACGCTGTACGGCGTCACGCTCTCGGCGCGGGCGAGCGCCCGGACCGCTCGGCCGACGTCGACCGGGAGTAGCCGCACCGCGCGCCCGGCCACCTCGTCCCCGGCCGGATCCGGCCGGTCGCCCGGAAGTTCGAGCGGCGCCGGGGCGCCACGCAGGTTCTCGCGCCAGTAGGCGATGTGTGGTTCGACGGCACTGCCGCCGAGCCAGTTCTGCTGGTCGTAGGCGAAATCGCCGAACTGCAACCGAGGTTGGGGCAGTGTCGAGGGCCGTCCGGCGGAGTAGGCGGCGTACAGGGTGGTGAGCTCGTCGAGAAATATGCTCCAGGACGTGTTGTCGCAGATGATGTGGTGCATCCCGATCAGCAGGTGCTGCTCGTCGGGACCGACGCGGATCACCTGGACGCGCAGCAGCGGCCCGGCGGCGAGGTCGTAGGGATAGCCGCTGTGCTCGTCGAGGTAGTCGGCCACCAGCGCCGCGCGCCGGTCGTGCGGCACCTCCGAAAGGTCTACCGGCACACACCATGCCGACAGCTGCGGGTGCACGACCGGTTTCGGACGGCCGCGGTGGGCGGTGAAGGTGGTCCGCAATACGTCGTGCCTGCGCACGATCTCCCCCACCGCGCGCTCCAACGCCACGAGGTCGAGCGCACCACGCAGAGTCGCGGCGAACATCGTGTTGTGGCGCGCGTCCGCGCTGTCGAGTTGGCCTGTCGCCCAAAGCCTTTGCTGAATCGAGGACGCTACGGGTTCGGCTTCGCGTGGCATCGGCTCGAGCGGCGGATCGGCCGGTTCTTCGTTCTCCTCGAGGATCGCGGCGAGCTGCGCGATGGTCGGGTTGGTGAACAGCGTCGGCAACGAGACCGCCCGATCGAACTCCCGCTGGAGTCCGGACAGGAGCTGGACCACCAGCAGCGAATGTCCGCCGAGCGCAAAGAAATTGGAGTTCGTCCCGACCGTATCGATGCTGAGAACCGCCCGCCAGACGGCGGCGATCCGCTTCTCGGTAGGCGTGCTCGGCTCGATGATCGGCGCTGAGCTCGCCGGGGCCTGCGCGGTCCGCACCGCAACCCGCTCGGCCACCGCGGCCGGGTCGGCGAGATATTCGGCGCGGTATGCCGCGCGCTCGGGTCCCGGTTCCGGGGTGGGTAGCCACCGGGCGGCCAGTGTGGCGAGTGCGGCGAAATACTCGGGGTTGTACCGCACGTGGTCGTATCCCTGGGCCGTCGGGTTCTCCTCGGCCCATTCCACGTACATGTTCGGAATCCGTTCGCGCAGCAGGGCGAGACGATCGTCGAGCCGGGCGAACAGCCGGGACTCCCCGTCCCGCGACGAGCTCGGGCACCGGACCAGGATCAGCGGCGCGTCCGTGCGCCGGCGGTAGGTGACCACGGCCGTCTCGAACGCACGCATGGCCTGGTCGAGCACGACGCCCGGCTCGGCGTCCGATGCCGACTGCCACAGCCAGTCCTCCCAGCGCAGCAGCCCGACGGTGGCCGCGTTGTCGCCGCCGGTCAGCAGGTGCTGGACCAGCTGCCCGTAGGGGACGGCCTCGACCGACGCGGGAGCGCGGCAGAAGTCCAGCCAGAACTGCAGCGGTGCGGCGGCGGGGTCGACAACGAAGGTCCCGGCGAGCGCGACCACGTCCCGGCGCAGCGCGGGCACCGAGCCGAGTGGTGCGTCGGGCGCGTGGACCATCCCGGTGAGCACCTCGATGACCCGCTCGCTGAGCAGCTCGATCGTCTCGGCCAAATAGAGATCGACGTTGTAGTCCACCACTAGTTCACCGTCGTCGCCTGGGGTGAGCGTGACGAAGAGATCGAAGTCGGTCAGCTGGTTGTCCACCGGCACCGGCGCGAACTCGACACCGGCCGCCGAGCGCGCGCCGCTGCCGGGCTCGGCCACGGTGAACAGGATCTGGAACATCGGGTTGATCCCCGGATCGCGGGGCGGGGCAACCGTTTCGACGACTCGCGCGTACGGCGCATCCGAATGCCGGTACGCCTCGCCTACCGTCCGGTGCGCCCGCTCGACCAGCGTCCGCACCGTGGGATCGCCGCCGAGGTCCATCCGCAACACCAGCATGTTGGCGAACGGACCGATCAGCTGTTCCAGCTCGACGCGCGAGCGACCGGCCGACGGCACGCCGAGGAGCAGGTCGGCCTGGCCGGTCAACTGGTGCAGCGCCGCCGAAAACCCAGCCAGCGCAACCGCATTGAGTGTGGCGCCGCAGTCGCGCGCCAGCTTGGTCATCGCCGTGGTCAGCTCGCCGGGGAGCACCCTGGCGCACCGGCCGCCGCGATGGGTTTGCACTACCGGACGCGGCCGGTCCGGACGCAGGGTGGACGTCGACGGGGCATCGGCGAGCTTGACCTGCCAGTGCGTCAGCTGCGCGTCCATCGCGGCGCACGCGGCCGGTTCGCGCCCGTGCCACGCGAAGTCGCCGAAGCTTCCGGGCAACGCCGGGCGATCGGCGGGTGTGCCGCAAGCGAATTGGCGATAACACTCGACCAGCTCCGCCATGAAGATCTCACCGGACGACGCGTCGAAGGCGATGTGATGCACGGTGGTCAGCAGCAGATGCTCCGAGTCGTCGAGCACCACCAGCCTGGTATCCAGCAGCGGGCCGCCGCACAGGTCGAACGAGACTCGCCCCTGCGCGGTCGCCTCCCGGGTTGCCGCCGCCGCCCGCTCATCGACGGGCAGGTACCGCAGGTCGACGATCGGCAGGTCGATATCGAGCGCGGCGCGGATAACCTGGTATGGCCCGGTCTCGTTCTCGCCGAACACGATCCGCAGGGCTTCCTGTCGTGCCACCACCGCATTGAGAGCCGAGCGCAACGCGCCGGTGTCGAGTGGTCCGCGCAGCCGCAACGCGAACGGGATGTTGTAGAGCGGAGTGCCGGGGTCCATGCGGTCGAGGAACCAGAGCTGTTCCTGGGTGAAGGACAACGGAATTCGCTCGGGACGTGCGGGGTGGCTGGTCGCCTCGGCGAGCCGGAGCAGCAGCTCCCGCTGATCCGGGGTCAGCTCGGCGAGCTCCGGCGAAAGGTCATAGGTCATGGGTTCGGTGTCCTCAATCATTGCGAGTCCGCGCGCCGCAGTTCGGCGAGCCGGGCCTGCAGTTCCGTCGGCGACAGCGCGCGGATCTCGGCCATCAGGTCCGGCAGCTGGACGGACTCCTGTCGTGGTTGCCGTTGTGCGGCAAGGAGTTCTTCGACGGATTCGGCAAGGGTGGCGATCGTCGGCGTGTCGAACAGGGCGCTCGCGGGCAGGTCGACGCCGAGCGCTTCGCGGATGCGCGCGATGACCTGGGTGCCGAGCAGCGAATGCCCGCCCAGCTGAAAGAAGTCCTGATCGTCACGCACATCCGGGATGCCGAGCAGGTTGGCCCAGATATCGCGGATCGCCTCTCGCGGCGACAATCTCGGGCGCGCTGCCGGGGCGTCGGGTACGACCGGGCTCCCCCGGTCGATCCAATACCGTTCTCGCTGAAACGGATACGTCGGCAGCGGCACCCGGCGACGGCGTTCGCCATCGGCCGTCCAGTCGACCTCGACCCCGGCCAGCCACAGTCTGCCCAGTGCGCTCGCCATGGCGAGCCGCTCGGGTTGCGGAGCTTTCGATTCGCCCAGCGAGGGGGTGCTGCGCGCGTAGGCGTCCGGGTGCTGGCGGACCAGCGTGGTCAGCGTCGTGCCCGGCCCGACCTCCAGGAGCGCGTGCGGCCGGTCGAGCAGCCGCCGGGCGCAGTCGGCGAAGCGGACCGGTTCGCGCAGCTGCCGCGCCCAGTATTTCGGGTCGCGCGCCTCGGCGTCGCCGAGCCAGTCCCCGGTGACGTTGGACAGCACCGGGATCTGTGGCGTGTGCAGCGTGAATCCGCTGACGTACTCGGCGAATTCGGCGACGACCGGTTCCATCATCGATGTGTGGAAGGCATGCGATGTGTGCAGTTCCGTGCACTTCACCCCGTCCGCTCGCAGTGACTGCGCGAACGCGGCGATCCGGCGCGGTTCGCCCGCTACCACGCACAGCCGCGGCGCATTGGCCGCAGCGAGCTCGACCTCGTCCGGCAGTCGCTCGGCCAACTCGCGCCAGGGCAGCGCGACGGAGAGCATCGCGCCGGGCGGCATCGACTGCATCCGCTCGCCCCTGGCGGCCACGATCGCCAGCGCGTCCTCGAAGTCGAAAACCCCCGCGAGACAAGCGGCGACATACTCTCCGACGCTGTGCCCGGCCATCGCGGCAGGCCGAATGCCCCGGTGCTGCCAGAGCCGCGCGAGCGCGTACTCGACAACGAACAGCGCGGGCTGGGTGATCCGGGTCTGTCGCAGTAACTCGTTGTCGCGGTCCTGGTAGAGCACGTCGCGTAGGTCGAGGCCGAGGTGGCTGCGCAGTGCCGCCGCACCGGCGTCCATCGACTCGCGGAAGACCGGCTCGGTCCGATAGAGCTCACCGCCCATGCCCGGGTACTGGGTGCCCTGGCCCGGGAACAGAAAGGCGACCGAACCATCGGTTTCCGCCTCGGAACTGCTGTCGAGCCCATCGGCCAGCCGGGCGATCGCCTCGTCCCGATCGCGGCAGGCCACCGCGAGCCGGTGCTCGAACCGGCGGCGGGTTGTCTGCAGCGTGTACGCCACATCGGCCAGCGGGTCGGCCGTCCGGATCAGATGCTCGCGCAACCGATCACGCGCCTCGGTCAAGGCCGCGCGGGAACGCGCCGAAAGCACCAGAATGTGCTCGGTCCCAACGGATTCGGTGGTGGCGACGGCCGGGGCTTGTTCAAGGACGACGTGCGCGTTGGTGCCGCCGATGCCGAACGAGCTCACCGCAGCCCGCCGGGGCGAGCCGGTCACCGGCCACGGCTCGGGTTCGGGGTTGACGTAGAACGAACTGCCCGCCATCGGCAGATCAGGGTGCGGCGCAATGAAATACGGGCTGGGCGGGACCACCCCGTGCTGCACCGCGAGACAGGCCTTGATCAGTCCGGTCACTCCGGCGGCGACGTCCAGGTGCCCGGTGACCGCCTTGACCGAGCCGAGCGCGCGGCGTCCCGCCGGACCGAAAGCCCGGTGCAGGGCGGCGAACTCGATCTGGTCGCCGAGCGCGGTCCCGGTGCCGTGCGCCTCGACATAGCCGATGGTTGCCGGATCGACCCCGGCGGCTTGCTGAGCGGCCCGGATAACCGCGATCTGGCCGTCGACACTCGGCGCGGTGTAGCCGACTTTGGCTCGGCCGTCGTTGTTGACCGCCGAACCCTTGATCACCGCGTAGATCGTGTCGCCGTCGGTTTCGGCGTCATCCAGGCGACGCAGCACCACGATTCCCGCGCCATTGCCGCCGACCGCACCGGTCGCCGCCGCATCGAACGGGCGGCAGACGCCGTCGGCGGCCATGATCCCACCGGGTTCGTAGCGATAGCCGGACCGCATCGGCAGCCGCATGTGCGCGGCACCGGCCAGCGCGAGATCGCATTCCCCGGTGAGCAATGCCTGGCAGGCCACGTGCACCGCGACCAGAGACGACGAGCAGGCCGTCTGGATCGTGCAGGCCGGGCCGCGCAAACCCAGGTGATAGGCCACCCGGGTGGCGACCCCGTCCTTGTCGTTGCCAAGCAACAGTTCATATTCGGACCCCGCGGCATCGCCCGCGGCGAGCAGGTTCTTCAGCAGGTAGGTGCTCATGGCGGTGGCGGCATAGACGCCGACCAACTCGTCGTCCGTCAGCGCGAGGTGTCCGGACGACTCCAGCGCCTGCCACGCGCATTCCAGGAAGAGCCGTTGCTGCGGGTCGATCAACCGGGCGTCGCGCGGTGTGTAGCCGAAGAATTCGGCGTCGAATCGGTCGATGTCGTCCAGCACGCCGTAGACGGGCACGTAGTCGGGTCTGCGGTACTCTCGCGCGGGCACACCGGACGCGGCCAATTCTTCCGGCGTGAACCGCGACACCGTTGGTTTCCCGCGCAGGATGCGCTGCCAGAGGCCGTCGATGTCGGCGGCACCGGGGAACCGGCCGGCCAGGCCGACGATCGCGATGTCCAATCCCGAATTCTCGGTCATTTTTCCCCCTGTCCTACCCGCACCCGACGGGCGCGCATCGCGGCGGCACGCCGGTGCCCGCTGGTCGTCGATTCGGCAGTGGATTCGCCGTCGACCAGGAACCGGGCCAGCTGTGCCACCGTCGGGTAGCGGAACAACTCAACCGCGGGCACCTTGACACCCGTCGCCGCCTCCAGCCCGGTATGGACCGGCACCAGCAGCATCGAATTGCCGCCCAGATCGAAGAAGTTGTCGTCCGCGCCGATCCTGTTCAGCCCGAGCACTTTCCGCCACACCGCGGCCACCGTCTGCTCCGCTTCGCCGCGCGGCGGACGGAACGTGGTGCCGAGCCGGGGGCGGCGCGCGCTCGGCGCGGGCAGCGCGCGGTGGTCGAGTTTTCCGTTCGGCGTCATCGGAAGCCGGGGCACCTCGACGAATGCGGTCGGCACCAAGTAGTCCGGCAGGGTGCGCAGCAGCTCGGCGCGCAACGCGTCCGTATTCGGACCGTCGGCCTGCGGCTCGGCGACGATGTAGCCGACGAGCCGCTTGTCGCCTGGCCGATCCTCGCGCACGACGACCGCGCAGCGGGCGACTCCGGCGCACTCGCGCAGGCGCGCCTCGGCCTCGCCGGGCTCGACCCGGTGCCCGCGGATCTGCACCTGGGCGTCGGCCCGGCCGAGGAAGTCCAGCGACCCGTCCGGCAGCCACCGAGCGAGGTCGCCGGTGCGATACATGCGCTGCCCCAGCTCGGCGAACGGGTCGGGCACGAACGCGGCCGCGGTCATCGCCGAGCGACCCAGGTAACCCCGGCCCACGCCCGCGCCGCCGATGTACAGCTCGCCGGCCACCCCGGCCGGGACCAGGCGAAGCCGATTGTCCAGCAAGTAGATTCGACTGCCTGTCGTCGGCCGTCCGATGGGAACGGTCGGGCCGTCGAGGTAGCGGCCGCTGGTCACCGTCACCGACGCTTCGGTCGGGCCGTACGAGTTGTAGAACTCGCGACCGGACGCCCAGGCCCGCGCGACGTCGGCCGGGCAAGCCTCGCCGCCGACGGTCAGCACGCGCAGCTCGGGTACTGCGGCCGGGTCCATCGCCTGCAAGGCGACCGGCGGGAGATCCGCCACGGTGATCCGGTTCTCGCGCAGGGTGCGGACCAGATCCGGGCCGGGGACTCGATCGTGTTGCGGCACGAGGTGCAGTTCGGCCCCGGCGCAGAGCGTGGTCACCAGGTCGGAGACCGCGACATCGAACCCGGTCGAATGGAATTGCAGGATCCGATCATCCGGCCGGAGAGCGAGCAGATCCCGCATCGCCGCGGCAAGGTTGCTCAGCCCGCGGTGCGTGTTCACCACGCCCTTCGGCCGCCCGGTGGATCCGGAGGTATAGATCAGGTAGGCGGCCGCCGCAGGCGGGATCACGACCTTCGGTGGCCCGCCCGGCTCGATGGTCGGCTCGTCCAATGCCAGCACAGTTGTGCTGTGCGGCAACAGGATCGCGGTCTCCGCGTGCGCGAGGACGACATCGACCCCGGCGTCGTCGATGAGGTAGTGGATCCGCTCGGCCGGCAGTTCGGGGTTGAGCGGGACATACATTCCGCCCGCGCCCAGCACTCCGAGAAATGCCGCCACGGCGTCGGGACACGTCGGCAGGCAGACGCCGACCGGCCGCTCGGCGGTAATCCCGTTGCGGTGCAACAGAGTTGCGATCTGGTTGGCGCGCGCATCGAGTTCGCCGTAGGTGACGCGATGGCCGCGACAGACCACCGCGATACGTTCCGGTGCGATCTCGGCGATCAGTTCGTGCACCGGCCGCTCATCGGAACGCGCCGGCTTCGAGGTGCCCCAGACGGTGATCGTTCGGCGTTCCGAATCCGCGAGCAACGGCAGCTCCCCGACCTGGCGTTGCGGTTCGGCGAGCGCGGCGGTGAGCAGCGTGTGGACGTGTCCGGCCAGGCGCTCGGCGGTAGCGCGGTCGAACAGGGCGGTCCGGTACTCCAGTCGCCCGCTGATCTCCCGTTGTCGTGGGGTCAGCGTCATAGTGAGGTCGTAAGTGGCTGTGCCGGTGGACTGCTCGACACAGTGGACGGCGATCCCGGGCAACCTGAGCCGGTCCGCCCAGCCGTCCTCGACCGCGAACATCACCTGCGCCACCGGCGTACGACTCGGGTCGCGCTCCTGGCGCAGCCGGTCGACCAGGGTGTCGAACGGCAGGGCCTGATGCTCGAACGCGGCGACCGCCCGATCCCGGACCTGTCGCACCAGCGCGCGGAACGTGGTTGCGGGATCCACCTCGGCGCGCAGCGCGAGCGTGTTCACGAACAGGCCGACAACGCCTTCGGTGGACTGTTCGGTCCGGCCCGCGACGGGCGTCGCCACCACAAAGTCCGCGTCCGGCCCGTAACGGCGGAGCACGGCCTCCCAGGCCGCCAGCAACACCATGAACGGTGTGGCACCGAGCTCGGCGGCCAGCGTGGTGACCCCGTCTGCGACTGCGGCGGGCCAGGTAAAGGCGAACTCGTCGCCGGCCTCGTCGACGAGCGCCGGGCGCGGCCGGTCCAGCGGGAGAGTGATCGTGGGCGGTGCGCCATCGAGTTCGGACAACCAGAACCGGACGAGCTCCTCATCCAGCGGACCGGCCGCCATATCGACGTGACGCGGGGCAGGGCGGACGTCCTCACCGCCATAGCACCGGGAGAGATCGTCGAAGATCAGTCCCATACTCCAGCCGTCGCAAACGATATGGTGCAGCTCGAGGACAAGCACCCACCGATCGGGTCCGGCCGCAGTCAGCGTCGCCCGCACCGGTGGTGCGCCGTCGAGGTCGACCGGCAGCCGCGCGGCGACGTCACCCACCCGCAGCCGCGTCACCGCCGGAGCCTCGGGCAGCACCAGTTGCCAAGGCTCGCCGTCGATCTCGACGAACAGCGTGCGAAGCGCCTGATGTCGTGCCAGCACCTGGTCGAAAGCCGTTGTCAATGCCGGGATTTCGAGGGCACCGTGCAGATCGATCCGGAAAGTGACCCGGTACATCGGGCTGCCGGGCCGGAGCCGGTCGTGCAGCCACATCCGGCGCTGCGCGGCGGTCAGCGGATGAAGGTCGTAGCGTTCGTGCTGGCGGCGTAGGGCCCGCAGGAACGCAACCTTACGGTCGACGGGGAGCGCATGCAGTCGCTGCGCCACATCAGGCGTTGTCATCGAATCCCTCAGATCTCGAATTCGGCCAGCAGGTCGGCCACGCTCAGCCGCGCTGCCTGCGGGGCCGGGGCCGCGGCCGGGAGTGCCTGCGGGAGACCCTCGACCGCGCGAGCCAGCGCACCGATCGTGGTGTGCTCGAAGACAATTCGCAGCGGAACGTGCGCACCGAAGACCGCCGACAGCCGCGACCGCACCCGGGCGGCGGCCAGCGAATGCCCGCCGAGTTCGAAGAAGTCCGCGTCCGTCCTCGTGACGGCGACACCGAGGACGTCCTGCCAAATAGCCTGTACCACTTGCTCAGTCGGCGTTGCGGCCATCTCCGGCGGGTCGCCCGGGGCTATCGCGACGGGGGCGGGCAGGGCTGCCGTATCGACCTTGCCGTTCGGGTTCAATGGCAGCCGGGCCATCGTCACGAACACGGCCGGTATCAGATGGTGCGGTATCCGCCCCGCGAGATAGGCGCGCAGGCTGTCGACGCTCACGCCGGCCCGCAGCACGACGTAGGCGATCAACTGGGTGTCCCCGCCCGCGTCCCGCCCGGCCAGCACGACGACCTCGGAAAGTCCGGGAAATTCGCCGAGCGCGTCCTCGACCTCGGCCGGTTCGACACGATGTCCGCGCACCTTGACCTGGCGGTCCACCCGACCGAGAAACTCGAGCTCGCCGTCGGCGCGCCGACGCACGAGATCGCCGGTGCGGTACATTCGCGCGCCCGGTTCGGTAGTGAAGGGGTCGGCCACGAATCGTTGCGCGGTCGCCCCCGGCCTGCCGAGATAGCCTCGGGCCACGCCGTCGCCACCGAGGTACAGTTCGCCGGGACGCTCGGCACGCACCGGCCGCAGCGTGTCGTCGAGCACGTACGCGCTGCTGTTCGCGGCGGCCCGGCCGATCGGCACGCTCGACTCGTCACCGGACAGCCCGTTGCAGCGGTATGCGGTCGCGTAGGTGGTGATTTCCGTTGGGCCGTAAAGGTTTACGAGTTCGGTGTCCGGGCAGTGCCGCAGCAGCGCGGTGACCGCGCGGACGTCGGCCTTCTCGCCGCCGAACGACAGCTGCCGTACGGTGCGGAACGTACTCGGATCCTCCAGCGCCAACTGCCGGAGCAGAGCGGTCGGCAGGAACAGGACGTCGACGCCGTGCGCCCGCAGCGCCTGTCCGAGCCGCTCGGGCACGAGCACCTCGTCGAGGCCGAGACCGACCAGCCGAGCCCCGTTGAGCAACGCACCCCATGTTTCGAGCGTGGCCGCGTCGAACGAGATGTTGGCCGCCTGCACGGCAGTGTCGTTGTGCCGCACGGTGATCGAGTCCCGGCTGCGGACCAGCCGGACGATATTTCGGTGCCCGACCGCGACCCCTTTGGGGGTGCCGGTGGACCCGGAGGTGTACATGATGTACGCCAGCGACTGCGGCCCGACCGAAACGCCCAGCCGACCGGACGGCTCGCAGTCGATCTCGAGGGTGTCCAGAAATACCTGTCTCCCAGGCAGTTTCACGGTTTCGCCGTGCGCCCTCAGCACCACCTGGACACCGGCATCCCGGCACATGTGGTCCAGCCGTTCGGGCGGGTATGACGGATCGAGCGGCACATAGACACCGCCCGCTTTCAACGTCGCCAAGGCGCCGATGACCCAGTTCTCGTCCCGTACACACAGCCCGACGCGCGCCTCCGCGCCGATCCCCGATCGGCGCAGGTAGTGCCCGAGTCGATTGGCCCGAATGTCGAGTTCCCGGTAGGACAATGCCACCTCGCCATAGCGCACGGCGGGCGCGTCCGGTGCCCGGTCCACCCACGCCTCGAAGAGTTCGTGGACGGTCCGTCCACGCGGATACATATAGCGAAAATGACTGTCCGCCACCGTAATACACCCCTTGCGGGTCGAAATAGCTGTGCTCGCAGACTATGACGGTGTCGACAACGGTCGATATCCCTAAATTTGGGTATCTTCAACAAGCCAAGGCGGCCATGAGCTCATCGCGGCCGTCGGCTCCGGTCTTGTGGTACAAAGCTTTTAGATGAGCGTTGACCGTATGTGTCGACACCGCAAGGGTCTTGGCGATCGTTCGAGGCGGATCCCCGGTGCAGAGCTGTTCGAGAATAGCTCGCTGACGAGCAGTGAGCTCATGCCAGTGACAGAACGACGGCAAGAGCAGATCGCCCCGGGCGGCCTGAATGACGATGGCGACCTCGCCGTCGTCACCGGCCAGCGCCCGGCCGTGAATCGCGATCCAGCGGCCGGAACCGGCCGCCGCAGCACAGATCAGCGGCTTCGGAGCAACGCCCTGGCGCATTAGTTCCCTTGCCCGGCAGTATAATTCGGGAGCGAATGGCGCTACCACCCAGTCGACGGGATCGCCGCGGCCCGGCGTCCAGAGCTGCTCGAGCCAGTAATGCGCCTCGTCGCTGATCCCCTTGACGGCATGGTCGGATCCGACCGTGATGATCCCGGGCGCGGACGGGCCGGGCGCGATCGGCGACGGCCGACTGCGCGCGAACTCGCGGATGGCTGCGTTGAACGCCGGTCCGAGCTCGGCGACCCGGTTCAGATCCGCGCGGTCGAACGGCCGGGCGTCCTCGGCTCGTAAGAGTCCGAGAAACCCCCACACTCCCCGGCGATCTCGTAACAGCGCACGCAGTTCACCGCTCGCGCCATGTTCGGACAGCAGTCGTGCGGTGCGGCGCCCGCGGTCCTCGTACTGGCCGTCGACGCCGACCACGGCCACCGGCACCGATAACCGGTTCAAGTCCTCGGGCCGACAGGGATCACCGCCCAGATATTGGTCGAGCACGAGCGCCGAGAGCAGTCCGGAATCATAGCGATGCCAGCAGCTGAACGAGCCGAGCCCCAGTTCTGCCGCCGGATCGGTGGCTACCAGCCGAACCGCGTCGAAAGCCACGCAGGAACGCAACGTCTCGGCAATTGCCGCACCGAGATCGTCCGGTTCGACCGCGTGCGCCACCAGCCCGCGCAGGTCGCGGGCCAACCTGTCCATGTCCGGAGCGATTATGACCATGCCATCCCCTGAATTCCCTGTCACGCGACCGAGACTGACGACCATCGGGCCGCACCCGACAGCACTCAGTTCTCGGTCTCAGGGCGTTCAATACAGATGAACGATGTTCGCTCCCTCCAGGTTCACCGTCGTCCGCAGATCCTTCGCAATCACCGCCACCGAGCAGTCGGTCCGGTGGCTGGAATGGGTACTAGGCGAGCGACGCGCTGCGTCGAGGTCGCGCTCGGAGGACGAGCGCGGCGGCGATCAGTGCGGTGGGTGCGCTCAGCAACACGAAAGTCGGTGCGGCCGTGAGTCCGGCGACCACGGCACCCGCAGCGGATCCGGCCGCGGCGCCGGTCGTCGTGAGGCTGGTGGCCCAGCCTTGTGTCTCGTTCTCGTAGCCGGTCGGTCCGACCGTCCACACCGCCGTGTACAGGTGGGTGAAGGTGCTGCCGATCGCCAGGCCGGCGAGTGGGCAGATGGCCAGCACGACGAGCGGCCCGATGGTCATCGCGAACCCGAGCAGCAGCGCGCCGGCGACGAACAGACCGAGCAGTATGGGCAGTATCGGTCGCCTCGGCGAGGACATCGGACCGAAAACCAGCGCACCGACGATGCTGCCCACCGACAGTCCCGCGAGGAACCCGCCGCTGTACCCGCTGACCTGGTGTTGCTGGGCGTAGATGGGCAGCACCACCTCGATCACCGAGAGCGCCGCGGAGAAGAACAGCAGCGCACCGAGCACCAGCAGCAGTGGCCGCGCCCGCAGCGGCCCCGCCCAGTCACCCGGGTGCTCCGCCGGCGCACGCGGTCCGACGCGCACCGTCGACATCAAGGCCACCGCGACCGCCATCAGCGCGCTGGTCGCGAAGAACGGCGCGAATGGCGAGGCCGCGACGCTCAGCCAGGCGGCCAGCGCGGGGCCGGTGATGAGGGTCAGATCCATGAGCGCGGACTCCACCGAATTGGCCGCGGTGAGTCCGCGCTCCCCCGCGATCGCGACCCAGTGGCCGCGCAGCAGGATGCTCACCGGCGGGAACGACAGCCCGATCAGCGCGGCCGAGGCGAACACCAGCCCGAGTGGCAGTCGGGCAGCCGCGCAGACACAGAGTCCGGCGATGCCGATCAGGTAGCCGACGAGGCACCCGCCGAGGACGGCAGGCGCCGAGTACCGGTCGGCGAGCCTGCCGCGCGCCGGACTGCTCACCGCGTTCGCCACCAGCATCGTGGCGATCACCAAACCCGCTGCGGCGTAGGAATACCGGGGAGACAACAGCAGCAGGGCACTCACGGAGAAGGCGTTGATGGGCAGCTTCGACGCCAGACTGGCCGACAGCAGCCTGCCGCTGCCCGGCGCGGCGAGCAGCACGCGATAGGCGGCCTTCATGTAGCGGCCTGGCGGGCGTCGTCCAGGAGATCCTTGGCGAGTGCCCGAGCCAGGTAGGTGCCGCCCTCGCGCAGGAGATCATGCGAGCCCGGCAGCATCCGAAGCCGGCACGTGCCGACCGTATGGTCCTGCCAGGCGGCCAACTCGTCGCGGCGCACGGTCGTGTCGGTCAGCCCACCGAAGACCGAGATCGGGCACGTCAACGGCGGCCGTGGCCGATGGCGATAGCCGTCGGCCAGCGTGAACCACGCCGCCAGCCGAGCTGAATCGGCAACGAAGTCGCCACGCGCCGAGGCAGCGAGATGCGGTGGCGCACTGGCGGAGACGGCGAGACGGGCAAGGGGCAGACGGCGATCCTGGAGGCGCTGCGCGAGCTCGTACGAGACCAGTCCGCCGAAGCTGTGGCCGAACAGCACCGTCGGGCGATCGACCAGCGCCGCCACCGACGAATCTAGTACCGCCAGCAGGGAATCCACGTCGGCGCAGCCCTCGGGCAGGTCCACTGGATGAACCTCCACCTCGGGGGGCAGCATCGTGCGCCAGGCCCGATACGGCGCGCTGTAGCCACCCGCTGCGGGGAAACACAGGAGCCTGATGCTCGCCGACCTCATGCGCCGTCCTGCCGGACCATCGCGACGAGTTCACCCAATGCCGGTGTGGCGAGCAGCATGTCCAGCGTCAGCGGCAGTTTCAGGTCTCGCGTCGCACGGGTGACCAGTTGTGCTGCGCTCAGCGAATCTCCGCCCAGCGCAAAGAATTCGTCGTCAACGGTGACCTCCGCGAGCCCGAGCAGTTCCGCGACAAGTCCGGTCAGGGCTGCCGCCCGGTCGCCGGGACGATCCGTCGACGGCCGATCGATCGGCGGGTCGGCCAGGTCGCGCAGTCGCGCGTAGTCGATCTTGCCCGACGGGCCCCGGACCAGTTCCGCGACCGGCACCAGGCGGGCGGGCACGAGGTGATCCGGGAGTTGTCCGCGCAGCCGCGAGCGCAGATCCCGAACGTCCGACGGGCCGACCACGAACGCGCACAGCCGCCCGTTCGTCGCGACCACCGCGACCTCCTCGAGGTCGAGCAGTCGCCGCAGCGCGACCTCGACCTCCGCGGGCTCGACGCGATGCCCGCGAATCTTCGCCTGACGATCGATCCGGCCGAGGAACTCCAGACCGCCATCGGCCATGCGGCGCACCCGATCCCCGGTGCGATAGACGCGTGAACCCGGCGCACCCGCCGGATCGGGCCGGAAGGCGTCGGCCGTCTCGGCCGGCCGGCCCCAGTAGCCCCTGGCCAGTCCGTCCCCGCCGATCCACAGCTCGCCGACCTGCCCGGCACCGACCTCGGTCAGGTCGCCGTCCCGCACGGACACCGACACTCCGCCGATGGGGTACCCGATCGGTACCGGCCCCTCGAATCGACCGGATCGCCATGCGGTGGCGTCGATCGCGGCCTCGGTCGGTCCGTACATGTTGTAGAGCGTGGGCGACCGGTCCGGCGGGAACAGCCGGGCCAGCGCAGGCGGAAGAACGTCGCCGCCACAGAACACGTACCGCAGTGACGGACAGTCCAGCAGTCCGGGTTGCTGCTCGACCAACAGGGTGATCTGCGACGGCACGCCCGTCAGCGCGGTCACCCGCTCGGCCATGACGACGTCGACGACGGTGCGCGGGTCGAGGTTGGCCTGCGGCGGCAGGATGATCAGGCGGGCGCCGCTGGTGAGTGCCGCGAAGATCTCCCACACCGACGGGTCGAAGCTCATGGACGTCAGCTGCAGTACCGCATCGGTTTCGGACAGCGGGAACGTCGTCCGGTCCCAAGCCATGCGATTGGCGATCGCGCTGTGCGGCACCATCACGCCCTTCGGCCGCCCGGTCGACCCCGAGGTGTACATGATGTACATCAAGTTGCCGGGGTTCGGTGTGCCTTGCAAATCGGTGATCGGCTGGGCCGGCAGCGATTCGTCGCTATCCAGGCAGAGCAGTAGACGTTCGTCGGAAAGCCACTCGCGCATCCAGTCGTGCGTGACGACAACGGCCGGGTCGGCGTCATCGATCATGTCGCGCAGGCGATTCGGCGGATGCGCCGGATCGAGCGGAACGTAGGCGCCGCCGGATTTGAGCACGCCGAGCACCGCGACCACCAGGTCGATCGATCGCTCCACACAGACGCCGACCGGTACGTCCGGCCCGACGCCGTAGTCGCGCAGGGCATGGGCGACGCGATTGGCCCGAGCGTTCAGGTCCGCGTAGGTCACCCGCTCGCCGCCGCTGACGAGCGCGACCGCGGTCGGCGTCAGCCGGGCCTGTCGTTCGACGAGCCGGTATTCCGGAGTGATCGCGGCGGGAGTCGGCGAATCCGCCACGGCGGGAACGGTTTCGAC
The DNA here is from genome assembly GCF_042727395.1 of Nocardia sp. NPDC060255. Classification (NCBI taxonomy): domain Bacteria; kingdom Bacillati; phylum Actinomycetota; class Actinomycetes; order Mycobacteriales; family Nocardiaceae; genus Nocardia; species Nocardia sp. NPDC060255. The sequence continues at coordinate 463,467 of NZ_JBHXAU010000002.1, forward strand.
CGCATGATCGGGCAGCGTCGCCGCGCTGTCGGTGGCTTCGGTGCGGACGGCCGCGAGCGTGCCGAGCGCCGCCGCGGGATATCGCGCGAGACGGGCGAAGTCCTGGATCGGCCCGCGGCGCAAGAGTCCGTGCGCGCCGCACATCCGCGTCGCGAGCCGGGTCACCTCGGCGGCCGCCTCGGCCGCGAGAACCACTGCGCCGACGGTCTCCTCGGGTGCGAGGAGACCGTCGGCCAGCTCCGCCGCCACCTGTTCGGTCAGCAGCCAGGCGCCCTGGGTTCGTGCCCATGCGGCGGCCATGGCGTGTCCGACCGACTGGTTGGCCGACAGCGGACGGCCGAATTGCCGGCGAGCGTCGGTCCATTCCTGCGCGGCACGCAGCATCCGGCGGCAGCCGCCGAGCAGATATCCGGCGGCGACGAGGCGGGCCTGGGCGACGGCGGCCGGAAAGTCGGCCGACCGCAGCACGTCGCCGGGCTCGATCCGCACATCGTTCAGATGAATCCGGCACGACACCGGCGACTCCGGCGCCCGAGCCGGTTCGATGACAACGCCGGCCCGAGCCGCGGGCACCACCGCGACCGTGATCGTCGAATCGTCGAGCACCAGCGGGAGCAGCACTTCGATCGGTCCGGTGCCGTCGCCGCGCGCCTGTGCCCAGCGGGTCCCCCTGGCCGACCACCCGCCGCCGAGCCGGCTCTCGACCTTCAGCGGGCCGGGTCGCAGCGGGCTGTCATACCCGTGTTCCACCGCCGCGACGAGCATCTCCGATCCCGGCAGGCCGGCGCGTTCGGCGTCGAGGCGGGCCAGCACCACCCGGCCGAGGTCGGGCGGCGCGGCCCCGGTGTCGCCGAGCCGATAGGCAGATCGCAACTCCCCCAACAGGTCTCGCGGCCCGGCCGGCCGCACGGCGTCGACGACCGGGCCGCCGAGCAGCCCGCGCAGGTTCGCCTGGATGATCGAGAGCATCATTTCCGAGGTGCCCGCCGCCAGCGTGAGGCCCACCGCTTCCCGTTGCGCCGCAACCAAACTCGATTCGGACGCACCGTCGGACAACTCCGCGTCGACCGAACGAGCGTGGTCGACGATGTCGGCGGCGAGTTCGGTGTTGAACCATTTCGCGATCGCGGCGGGCACCGCGGCGGCCTCGGGCCCCTGCGCGGCGAGCACGCGCACCGCATGCCAGGCCAGTTCGCGACCGGCCCGGGTGCTGCGCGCCAGCCCCGCGATTCGATGGTCGCTCTCGACGCCGAGCGGCCCGTCGATGCGCCGCAGGTGGTCGGCCAGTGCGGTGAGCCACCGGGCCGCGCGCCCGTGATAACCGAGCCCCGCTCGTTCCAGGGTCAGCGCGCCGACCAGCAGCGGCCACCCCTGCCCGACCGGGCCGAGTAGCCGATCGTCGTCGACCGGCAACTGGTCGAAGACGACCTCGTACAACGTCTCGACGTTGGTCGTATCGAGGGCGGTGACCCGAATTTCCTTGGCGCGCAACGGGACAAGGAACAGGCTGAGTCCCGCGTAGCCGTCCCCGTCGCCGGTGCGCGCCACGCAGATCGCCAGGTCGGCCAGGTGCGCCTTGGCATTCCACACCTTGGTCCCGCTCAGCAGCCACCCGGTCGCCGTCTTGGTCGCCACACTCCGCAGGGAGGCCAGGTCCGAACCGGCCTCCGGCTCCGTGAGCAGTGCGGTGGCGAGGCTGCGACCGGAGGCGAGGCCGGGCAGGACGCGCTGCCGTTGGGCCGGCGTGCCCGCGAGCAACACGACCTGCCCGACGTTGTAGATGCCGTTGACGATCGCGGTGTCCGGCACACCGTGCAGCGCAAGCTCTTCGGCGACGATACCCGCCGCCACCCACCCCAGTCCGCGTCCGCCGTAGCGAACCGGCCAGTGCGGCGCGATCAAGCCGCGCGCGCCGAGCAGCCGGTACACGCCCCACGGATGCCGCTCCGGGCGACCGGCGCTCGCGCCGCCGCCCAGCCCGGCCAGCTCCTCCTGAACATCGCTGCGGGACAGCAACTCTCGAACCTCGCCACGCAGGCGCCGTTGCTCGACCGTAAATCGGGTCATCATGCCTGCCCGTGCGCGATTTCCAGCGACACCTCGGCGCGGATGGTCGCGAGGGTGCGCAGCACGTCGTCGCTGTCCGCGCCGGACACATAGAACCCGAGCGGGATGGTGAGATCGTCGCGGGTCACCGGAACATGGTCGCCGGGCCGACAATCGACGAGCACCTCGTCGATACCGGGAAGGCCGCGCACCACCTCGAGTCCGTGAATAGCGACCAAGGTTCCGGGGCCCTGCTCGTTGTGGATCGCCAGCGCACCGCATCGGGCGGTGAACTCGAGGGGCGCGTCGAACATCAGCGGGCGGGTACCGAGGAAGCACCGAATCGAATCATGGAAGGGGCGGAAATCGCTGTGCTCGAGCCACATTCCGACCATCGGACCGCCGGGCAGGCGGGCGGCGATCTCCATCAGGTAGATGCCGTCCGCCGCGCACTTGACCTCGACGTGGCTCGGGCCGCGCTCGATACCGAAGGCGTCGAGGACGGTCCGCACGTACTCGTCGACGCGATACCACTCGGGGTGGGTGTCGTCGAGCTGGATGTTGTCCCAGATCGGGAAGTCGTAGTCGCGGTCGTCGGGCTGCAGGTATTCCCACATGTCGACCAGGCGGTGCTCGCCCTCGAAACTGTAGTAGTTCGCCGAGATCTCGCGGCCCCGGATGTAGCGCTCCACCAACCATTCCGAGATAGGCACGTCGAAGGCGTCGAGGGTTTCGAGGTGGCCGAGGTCGGCCAGGGACGCGGCGTCCGGCAACAGTGTCACGCCCCGCGAACCGGCGCTGGCGGTGGGTTTCAGGATGGCCGGGAATCCGATGTCGTGTGCCGCCGCAACGATGTCGTCCTTGGCATGCACCAGGCGGAACTCCGGGATGCGCAGACCGGCGGCGCGGGCATGCTCGCGCATGGCCGCCTTGTTGCGGCGCGCCCAGGCCAGTGTGTGATCGTTGCCCGGCAGGCCGAACAGCTGGGCGATCCGGTCCGCGATGTGCGTGCTCACCTCCATCGCGGGCACGATCGCCCTGATCGGCAGTCCGGCTTCGGTCAGCATGCGCACCGCCTGATCCGGGGAGCTCGCGTAGTACGTCAGGTCGTCCCCATCGGCGTGATCCGATGCGGCGGTGGTGTATTCGCAGGTATACACCGAGACGACAGTGAACCCGAGCTCACGTGCCGCCGACTTGTAGCCTGCACCATTGCGAGTCGGATCCACCAACACGACGGCCGGGCGATCTGTGCTCATAACGCGCTCTTTCCTCGGTCGAAACAGGTAGTGGGCAGCCGCCTAGGCGGCACTGCCGTGTTCTCGAAACAGGCTGTCCAGCAGCAACTTGTCGTGCCGTTCGCCCGGTGCCAGCCGTTTGATCACCAGCAGGCACGGCACCCCGAAATCGCCGCCGGGAAAGGAGCGAACCCGGGTGGCGTTCACGCAGACCGACCAGGCGGGGGCCTCGCCGCGCGGCAGTTCGGCACCGGTCTCGGCGTCGAACACGCGGCTGGTGCCGGTCAGCAGCACCCCGGCGCCGAGTTTGGCACCCTGGCGCACCCTGGCGCCCTCGACGACGATCGAACGCGAGCCGACGAACGCGTCGTCCTCCACCACGACGGGCACCGCGCCGGCCGGCTCCAGCACGCCGCCGAGGCCGACCCCACCGGACAGGTGCACGTTCGCACCGACCTGCGCGCACGACCCGACCGTCGCCCATGTGTCGACCAGCGTTCCCGCCCCGACCCGCGCGCCGATATTCACGAACGACGGCATCAGCACCACGCCGGCGGCAAGGTGGCAGCCGTACCGGGCGATGGCGCCCGGCACCAGCCGGACGCCCGGGAACGCCGACTTCAACGGCAGCCGGTCGTGCTGGCGAAACGGCCCGACCGCGCTCTCGCGCATCGGAAACAGCTTGAACGACAACAAGATCGCGCGTCGGGCTCGCTCGTCCACGACCACCCGGTCGGTGTCCGGTTCGATCCACGCGACCGCGGCCGCGCCGCAATCCAGCAGATCGAGCGCCGCCACCACCACGGGCAGCGCGCCCGGGTCACTCGCGGAGAGGTCGGCGCGCCGCTCCCATAACTCGTCGACGGCCTCGGGCATCGGGCTCGCCATTCCCATCACCGTGACGCGGAACGATCGAGCACCTCGGGATGGTGCAGCGCGATCAACTCCGGAAATGCCCGCACCATGCCGCGCAGCACGTTGGCCCCGTAGCTGGCCGTGAGCGGATTCTCCGGGTCGGGAACCACGCCGGCCGCGTTCCGGACCGCGTCGGTGTGCAGCGGGCGCATGATCGCGTCGAGCCTCGGGTTGTAGAAGAACGGGGTGGAATAGCGATCGACCCCGGGCGGCGGGCTGACCACCCGATGGGTGGTGGCCCGGAGGTAACCACGTGTCGACACCTCCAGCAGCTCACCGAGATTGACCACGAACGCGCCGGAAAGCGGTGGCACGTCCAGGAATTCGCCCTCGGTCAGCGAAACCTGCAGGCCCCCATGGTCGTCCTGCAGCAGCAGCGTAAGCAGGCCGTAGTCCTTGTGCACGCCGATGCCTTGGTCGCCGGACGGTCGTTCGCCGCCGCGCCCGGGGTAGTGCAGCAGTTTCATGTGCACCTGGGGATCGGGTGCGACGACGTCGTCCAGGAAATCTTCCGGTGCGTCGAGGGACGCGAGGATCAGCCGGAGCAGCCGGTAGGACAGCCTCGTCAGGGCGGCCATCCAGTCGGTGATCGCCGGTTCGAGTTCCGGCATCGCGGCCGGCCACTGGTTCGGGCCCGCCAACCACGCCCACGGTGCGGCGCCCGGACCTTCCGGCCCCGGCGCGCGTTCGGGTCCGATGTCGAGCTGGCGCCGCCGGTCCGGCGCGCCCTTGGTGAGTTCCCGCCCGACCTCGGAGTACCCGCGCAGGTGCGGCGACCCGAGGATGCTCAGCTCGGCGAGCTCCGATTCCGGCCGGGAGAAGAACTCTCTGGTCAGCCGCAGGATATCGGCGCCGTTGTCGACACCGTGCCCGACGAGCTGGAAAAAGCCGACGTCGTGCACAGCGGCCGACAGCTCGGTCAGAAACGTCGCACGCGCCGACGGTCCCCGGTCGGCGTCCCGCAGATCCAGGACAGGAAGGACGTTCGTCATGGTGTTCCTCTTCGCTGGTGCAAGTAGGGGGTCGATTCGACGTGGTCAACTCACGACACGCCGACCAGTCGCTCTGACAGCAACGCGAGCCGAGGCGCGACTACCTCGCGGTCGTGCACGGCGGCGATCCGCACGTGTCCGTGCCCGGCCGGCCCGTACGAGTCACCTTGCGCCAGCACGATTCCCGCGTGGATGGCCGCGTCACGCACGAAGGTGGCGGCGGCGCGGTCCGGCACCCGCAGCCAGACGAACAGACCGCCTTCGGGCGCGCTGCACCGCAGACCGTTGGCATTCAGCTCCGCGACGAGGTCGGTGAGCCGCTGCCGGTTGCGGGCCTGTTGTGCCGCCGCCTGCTGATCGTCGCCGAATAGCAGCGCCGCCCTAGCCTGGGCGAGACCGGCGGCCATGAACCCGGCCGCGCGCCTGCGGTCGGCCAGGTGCTCGACCACTCGGCGATCGCCGGAATAGCTGGCGACACGCAGACCCGGGGCGTTGGAACGCTTGGACAGACTGTGCACCGCCAGCACGCCGTCCGGGCCACTGGACAGGATCGTGCGCGGCGGGCCGGACCAGGTGGTGTCCGCGTAGGCCTCGTCGGAGAGCACCAGCACACCGCGTTCCCGGCCCCACTCGGCACACCGTGTCAAGGGTTCGAGCACGCCGGTCGGATTCGCCGGACTGTTCACCCACAGGCAAAGCGCCCGCGCCGCAACATCTTCCGGCAACAAATCCAGTCGCATCCGGAACTCGGCATCCACCGGCACCCGGTAGGGTCGCAGCCCGGCCAGCCGCGCACCCAGTTCGTACGGTGGATAGCCGAGGGCCGGAATCAACACGGTGTCCCGAGCGTCCGCACCGGTGCGGCTGTCGCGCAGCAACAGTGGCGCCGTGGCGATGAACTCCTTGGCGCCGGCACAGACGCCTATCGAGTCGACGGGCACGGACACGCCGAACCGGCGCGCGAGGTACCCGCGCACTGCGGCAAGCAGTTCCGCTGTGCCCCGGCTGGGTGGGTACTGCGCTGGCCCGCCCCGCCGCTCATCGACCTGAGCAACCACCGGCTCCGGATCCGCGGCGACCCCGAGCGAAAGGTCGAGCGGCACATGGCCGTGCTCGGTCGCCAACGCGAGCAGCTGCGCCCTGCCCCACACCTGTCCGGCCGTCACACCGCACCCACCGGCAGTTCGCTCGGCGCCAGCCGCAGTGGCGCGAAGTCCAGGGTGGCGAAATAGTCGCCCTCGTTTTCCGCCCTGCGGATCCGTTCGACGCTGCCATCGCGACGAAACAGCAACTCCTGCGGGCGAAGTCGGCCGTTGTAGGCGAACCCCATGGACAGCGCGTGCGCCCCGGTGTCGTGGATGAGCACGAAGTCGCCCTCGCGCGTCGCGGGAATCTCGCGCTGCTGCGCGAACTTGTCGTTGTTCTCGCACAGCGACCCGACAACGTCCACGACCTCCCGCGGCCGGTCCGCGCCACCGGGCACGGTGACGTGGTGGTACGCGCCGTACAGTGCCGGTCGCATGAGCGCGCTCATCCCCGCGTCGACGCCGACGTACTCGCGCCCCTTGCTCATCCGGTTGACCACCCGGGTGACCAGAACACCGTGTGGTCCGGTGACGAAGCGTCCGCTCTCGAACAGCACCCGCGGGCGCGGTACGCGGTGGCGCCGCTCCCACTGCGCCAGCCGGTCACGGATGGCACGGCCGAGCCCTGCGAGATCGAACGCGTCCTCGTCCGGCCGGTAGGGAATGCCGATTCCCCCACCCAGATTCACGAATTCTATTGCTAAGCCCAACGATTCGCGCAACCGGTCGCCCTGCTCCAGCAGCAGATCCAGGCTACGCAGAAACGGTTGATAGGACAGGAAACCCGAGCCCAACATCATGTGCAGGCCGATCGACCGCACCCCGTGCCGGCGCGCACGGGCGCACAGCTCGACCAGTCGGCCGGTCGGCACACCGAACTTCGCCGACTCGGCCTTGCCGAGATACGACTCACCGACCTCCGCGCCGCCGATGCCGGGATGCACTCGGAAACACAGGGTTTCGGGCATATCGCCGATCTCTACCAGCTTGTCGAACACGGTGACGTCGTCCACCGTGATCAGCGCGCCGAGCCGCAGCGCCGCCTCGAGTTCGACTCGGCTGGTGTTGTTCGAGGTGAAGCAGATGTCGTGGCCGACGGCGCCCGCCTGGGTGGCCAGCGTCAGCTCCGGCAGTGAGCTGCAGTCGAAGCCGAGCCCGCGTTCGGCCAGCATGCGCAGCATCACCGGGTTGGGCAGCCCCTTCACCGCGAAGTGCTCGCGGTAGGCGGTGTGCTGGAACGCGGTCTCGAACGCCGTGCACGTTTCGTGAATGCCGAGCTCGTCATAGATGTGGAACGGCGTACCGAAACGTTGTGCGACCGTGGACAATACCGGATGGAGGCGACTCTCGAAGTCCTTACTCATCGGCATGGCGCGCGTGCTCCTCCGGTGCGGGCGATTCGAGGTTCGCGGTGATCACCGCGCGCGTTCGCCGACCCGACAGCGGTCGGTCGTAGTCGAACGTATCGACGGTCACCTCGGTGAAACCGGCCCGCAGCGCTTCGTCTCGCAGGTAGGGCGCGGACAACCAATGAAAACCGGGGACACCGGGCGCGGCCTGCGCCGAATGTGTCTCGGCCGGACTGTCGTTCGAGACTATGAAGGTGCCGCGGCCTGGTCCGTCGGACAGCCACGAGTGGATGCGGCGGAACACCGGCAGCAGGCCGTCGTCCGGGTCATAGAGATGCCCGAGCAGACCATCGGCGTACACCACCGGCCAATTGCCGTCCGGTGACCAGGTCAGCACGTCCGCGCACAGCGCGTCGACCCCTTTCGAGCGGGCCAGATCGACCGCTTCCTGCATCGCGTCGACGGCGAGGACGCGGTAGCCGTCCTGCACCACGCCCCGCTCTATCGCCGCGTTGCCGCTGCCGAGGCTCAACAGCCGGTCGGTCTCGTTTTCCTTGAGCGCGACAACGAGCTTGTAGTGCATCCACGCCCGATAGGGTGCCGAGTAGGTGGCGGGCGTGACGGAATCACCGCGCGCCTCGCCCCGCTCCCACACCTGGAACAGGCTGGGCTCGTCGACATTTCGAGAAAGGTAGAAATTCTGCAGAGCAGCAACTGAGGTGCTCATGTGCTCGTCCGTTCTCACCAGCGGGATTGGCCACCGGAGGTGTGCGCGAGGGCAAGTAGTTGGGATCGTTCTGGGCCGTCTGTCTCGAAAACCCCGCTGAAAAAGGCCGAGGTCATCTGGGCTCCGGTGCGTATACCGCGCATCGTCATACACAGGTGCTCGCCCCTGCCGATCACGGCGACGTCCGCCGAACCGGTGACGGCCGAAATCTCCGCCGCCACATCGGAAACCAGGCGTTCCTGCACCTGCAACTTGTGCGCGTGCTTGTGTGCGATTCTGGCGAACTTCGACAGACCGAGCAGTCGTTTGTCGCTGCGATAGGCGATGCTCAACGTGCAGTTGAACGGCAGCAAGTGGTGTTCGCACAATGACCAGACGCGAATGTCCGAGACGAAAACCAGTTGGTTGTCGGTGAATCCCTCGAACAGCGTCTCGATGCTGCCGGGGTCGTATTCGGAGAACTCCCGCCACCAGCGCGCATAACGGCGCGGCGTCTGCGCGAGACCCTCTCTGTCCGGATCCTCGCCGATGGCAATGAGTAGTTTTCTGGCGATCGCCTCCAGCGGATCAGGATTACGATCCGGTTCGTCCTGATAATCGCCGACATGTTCCGGCTCCAGCGTCACTGCCATTCTATACTCCTCGCTTGTCGCCCCAGGCGAGAATGTGCAGCCGAGTGGTCAGATTCCACCCGCGCCGCACCGTCTCGTCAGCGATCGCCCGCATGTTGTCGACGATCTGCTGCTGAGTCTTTCCTTCGGGCATGATCCAGATATTCTCGAGACCGATCTCGTCGCGCAGCGCCGCCACCTCGGCCAAATCGTCGAGCGACTGGCACACGAATTTGAAAGCCACACCCGGTGTTTCGCCGAGCTTTCGCAATGCGACCGGCTTTATCCGCCGATGCTCCGGGTCGCCGGAGTGGTTCAGTTTGGGCGACACGTTGAATCGCACGCCGAGTTCGAGCACGGCGTCGGACGGGGTAACCGTGCCGTTCGTCTCGATCTCCACCGCGACACCGCGCTCCGACAGCGCACGCAGCACCGGAATCAGCCTGTCCTGCTGCGCCATCGGTTCACCACCGCTGATCACCACGAGCGGCACCCGCATCGCGAACAGTTCCGCGAGCACGTCCTCGATCGAACGCACCACGAGTTCCTTGTGCGGGTCGAATGCCGCCCCGGCGTCGCTGACGCCACGCCAGTCCCAGGTATACGGAGTGTCGCACCAATGGCAGGACAGATTGCAGCCACCGAGCCGCAGAAATCCGCACCGCCTGCCCGCCGACGGCCCCTCACCCTGTACGGTCGGGCCGAATATCTCGTTGACGACAAGCGCACGGTCCGAACGCTTTTCGCCCTTGCCGAGCACCACCGGATCGGTGACGACCGCGCCTGGCTGCCGCTCGCTCACGGGCGGTACTCCGCCCAGGTCTTCGGCGTCTCCGATACCCGGACGGCGCTGATCTCGGCGAAGCGCGCCGACCAGGTTTCGTAGATCCAGACGGCCAGGTTCTCCGCCGACGGGTTCCGGTCGGGCAGCACGTCATTCAGATGCCGGTGGTCGATTTCCGCGTCGATCCATTTCTTGAAATCCGACAGATCACCGTAGTCACGCACGAAACCGGCTTCGTTGAGATCGTCCGGCGAGGCCGCGGACAGTTCCAACTGAACGACATAGTTGTGCCCGTGCAACCGCGCGCACTGGTGGTCGGCAGGCAGATGATCCAGCCGGTGGCTTGCCGAGAACTGAAAGTCCTTGGTGATACGTAACATTGCGATCAGTCCTTCAGATAAAGAGTAGGGTCGTCCACTCCTGCTTTACGAAAGGCGGAGCGACGGTCGTAGCAGGTCGCGCACGTACCGCACTGTGCGTCACCGCCCCGAAAACAACTCCAGGTCTCGTCCCACGGAATCCCCAATGACTCGCCGAGACGGATCACCTCGAACTTCTCCATACCGATCAGCGGTGCCACCACGGCGATCTGCTCGGGGAAATCCGCCGTGACCACCCGTTCCATCGCGTTGAACGCGGCGATGAAATCCTTCGAGCAATCCCCGGTGCGCGCGTCGCCCGCGATCGAGCCGATGACCACTCGATCCGCGCCCAGCACAACGGCTCTCGCGACGGCGATGGCGAGCAGCACCGCATTGCGGTTGGGTACCACATGCGCCACACCGAGCGGCGCCGCTTCGTAATCGGTCACGTCCACCCGGGGATCGGTCAGTGAATTCCCCGGCAGCATGGCACCGATGCCGCGCACATCGAGTTCGTCGAACGACGCGTCGAGTCGCTCGGCGGTGCCGAGTGCGAACGCATGCTCGTTCCGATGACGTTGCCCGTAATCGATGGCCAGTAGGTGCAGATCATGTCCCTGGCTGTGTAATTGATAGGCGAGCACCGTCGATTCGACGCCACCAGAGAACAACACAACCGACTTCGGCATTTCGACATCCATTCGTAAGGAGAGACCGCCGCGCGACTCTCCACCTGTCGATTACGATTTCGCAGCCGATCTCGATCGCCATCGTCAGGCCGCGCTGGTTTCCATCCTGTCGGAAGTGGACCGGGTAGCGAAACGTCCAGCCGGACAGTCTTTTCGGGCAATCGCAGGCTGGCTCATATGTAGCCCTCCCGGACCGCGAAGGCGACCGCGTGTGCCCGGTTCCGCAGCCGCAGCCGGGTCGTCAACTCGTGCAGCACCCCTTTGACCGTGCGTTCGGAGTAGGACAGCTGTTCCGCGATTTCCTTGGTATCCAACCCGTCGGCGAGGAGTTCCAGTACGGCGAGTTCGCGCCGGGTCGGCACGGCGGTCTCGGCCGAACTATCCGCGCTGTCGCGGCGTATTCTGCGCAGTTGGGCAAGCACTTTGACCAGGAGATCTCCGGGAATATGCCCCTCGCCCCGCGACGCCGTCTCCACCGCCTTCGCCAACCGCTCGGCGGTCACCTGGTGCCGCCAGATCACACTCTGCACTCCGGCATCGATGACCAGTTGCACCTGGGCCTCGTCCAACTCGCCGGTCACCAGCACGAGTCTCCGGTCGGTATCGATAACCAGCTTCCGCAGCCTGGCCAGTGCTAATTCGTCCAAAAGGTCGACGACGACGAGCCCGACATTCCCGTTCCGGTGGTCACCGGCCGCGCCGGGATCGAGCAGCACGACCGTGTCGCGCCGCCGCTCCAGCAGCGCGACCACGCCCGCGCGAGAAAGTGGGTCATCGTCGTACACCGTCACCACGACATCGGGTGTCGACATGAATTCTCAATTCGTGCTGGTCTATCGATTTACTTATCCGGCAACACATTACGAGTCGGCGAGGTTATGCAAAAGTTACGCGCCGGTGATGGGGCGCATCGACGGCGACGATGCCCGACGCCGCGGGCCCCGCGAGCACGAGGGCTTACAGGTTCGCGGCCAGCCGCTGGACGCGTTCCCGTAGCCACCGATGGCTCGGGTCGATCGTGTGCCCTGGGTGCCAGTACATCGCCTCGATCAGCGTCGGGTATTCGGGCTCCAGTCGCGCGGCCCGCAACCCGATGGCGCGGCCGAACTGCTCGAACAGTCGTCGCTGAATGATCAGCACCAATCGGGTGCCCGGCACCAGGATCGCCCCGCTCAGAAAGGATCCCGTGGTGACAGCTACCTGCCGATGCACGCTGCGCTCGTCCAGGTAAGCGTCGATCACCGTGGCGGTCGGGCCCTCGACGCGGATATACGGCAGCGCCGACAACTGTGCGGTAGGCAGTTCCGACCCGACCTCCGGATGATGCTCGTCCACCACCGCGACGAACTCGTCCGTGAACAGCGGCACGTTCGGAAAGGCCGACAACTCTTCGAACGGCAGGCTGGGCGGCCAGATCAACAGGTCGAATCGGTTCCGGCGCAATTGGTCCACCATGTCCGGCCGCAGTGACACGATTCTTATCCGGACATTCGGCGTATCGACACCCAGTTCGCGGATCAGCGGCCGGAGCAATACTGCGATCACGTAGTCGCTGGCGACGATGGTGAACACCCGATGGTCGCTGGCCGGTTCGAAGTGCGCTCCGGTGCCGAGCAGGGACCTGAGTCCGGTCAGCAGCTCGTCGAGTTGTGGCAGCAGCGATTCCGCCAGCGGCGTCAGCTCCATCTGGCGGCCGATGCGGACCAGCAGCGGGTCGTTGAACACGCGCCGCAGCCGGCTCAGTGACGCACTCATCGCCGGTTGGCCGATCAGCATCCGCTCGGCGGCCCTGGTGACACTGCGTTCCATCAGCAACGCGTGCAGCGGGATCAGCAAATTGAGATCGAAGTTGCGCAGCCTGACACCGGTCACCTCCTCGGCTATGTCCACGACACGTACACCGGGTAACAGACGAGGCTCGAGTAGTCGACCACCGAGGAAACCCTACGGGATGGACGCGCCCCGCGATCAGGTTACGAATCGACTGTCCAACAACGGGATTGCGCGGCGGGCTCAACATATATGCGACCTGGGCCTACCGGGAGGCGCGCAGGCCGGGCAGCCCGCGGCCGCGGATGATGAGCTCGGCGATGACGATGTTGGGTAGCCAGCACAGGAACGGTAGCGGTGCGTAGGCCTCGCGCATGATGGTGGCGAACGGGTCGTCGCTGTGTACGAAGGGAATTTGGGCGAAGATCAGCACGCCGAACCACAGTCGCAGCGTCACTGCCGCGTAGGTGAGCGCGAAGCTGCGGATCATCCACGCCTGATGATCGGCGAAGTCGCGCGCCCGGATGGCGCGATACCCCCGCCAGGACGTCCAGCCCCACAGCACGGCCAGCGTGCCGAAGCCGAAAAAGCCGTTGAGTCCGATCGAGCTGAACATCGACATCACCAGTGCCGCAATCGAACCGATGGCGACGCTGATGAGGTAAGCCCGTCCGATGGCACGGTGGATGCGGGGTCGTCGGCTGCGCAGCCGGGTGGCGAATTGCCATGGGCCCAAGGCAAGGGCGAGTCCAGCGAAGGTGATGTGCAGGTAGAAGGCCGCCTGGATCGGCCATGCGCGGAAGGCGTAGCTGGCCGCGAGTCCGACGTGGCGATGGGCGAGGGAATCGAGGGTGCCCTGGGCGTACTGGCCGACGAAGTATCCGGCGATGGTGACCGAGGACAGCGTGACCCAGGCCCAGCTCCAGCGTGCGCGCTGTCGGGATGGCTGTCGCCGGTCTTGGCGGGGAGGTGCGGAAACCATTGGCGCTCCTGATGTTCGGCGGCTTCCCGGAATGTAAGTAGTTCTAACATAGCAGGATGTTAGTGTTACTTACATAGCGAGTTCCGGCGGAGCCCGACGGCGCGTCGGCCGGTGCCGGCACGGAGAGAAAGGGCGGACGGGAGCAACGTGGCACGCACGACCTACCATCACGGCGCACTCCGGCAGGCGCTGATCGACGGCGCGCGGGAGATCCTCACCGAGCAGGGGCACGAGCACTTCAGCCTCAATGAAGTCGCCCGTCGTGCGGGCGTGAGCACCGCCGCACCCTATCGCCACTTCGCCGGAAAGGAGGAGCTGCTCACGGCGGTGGCCGAGCAGGGCTATGAGACGCTGCGGCAAGACCTCGCGCGGGCGGCTGCCGCCACGCCGGAGGTCGGCGCGCGATTGCTGAGCCTGGGCGGAGCCTATGTGCGGTTCGCGCGCGAGCATCCGGATTTGTTCGCGACGATGTTCCGCAGTCGCCCGGGTACCGGCCCGGTCGGTCTGGAATCATTCGACATCTTGCTGAATACCGTTGCCGAGGCCCAGCATTCCGGCGTGATCCGCCGCGGCCCGACGCCGGAACTCATGGCCCGATCCATCTGGTCGACGCTGCACGGCATCGCGGTGCTGAGCCTGCGCCGACCCCACGACCTGTTCGGCTTCAACGCACCGCCGGAAGAGCTTGCGGCCGAAAGTCTCTCGGCGCTACTCGGACTCGAGGGCCCACCGCAGGCCGCTACTGCCACTCGCTGAAGCGCAGCCAGGTGGTGACCGCGGCGATGTCGGGGTCGGCGGGCGCCGTGGTTCGGGGCTGGTGCTGCTGCCCGTATCGGCGGCGGGATTCGAGCAGTGCCGCCCAGATCGTCCGGGCGCACTGGCCCGCCAGAATCCCCATGCGCTCGCGGTCGACGCGAGTTCCCTTCCAGGACAGGGAGATCGCGCCCAGGGCCTGACCGGATCCGCGTAGCGGCGCGGCCGCGCACAGCACGCCGGGGAAGGTCTCCTCGCGATCGAAGGCCACCCCCTGCCGGTGGGCCGCCGTCAACTCGTTACGCAGCGAATCGGCCCGGATGATGGTGCGGCGGGTGCGCGGGACGAGGTCACCGGCCAGTGTTTCGGCGGTACCGGGCTGGCCGAACGCGAGCAGGATCTTGCCCGCCGCCGTGCAGTGCACCGGCAGCCGGGTGCCGATCTCCACCGGCAGGGTCGAGCGGCTCGGATCGCCGATCTGGTCGAGATAGAGCACCTCGGCGCCGTCGATGACCGACAGGTGCGCCCAGTGACCGGTCGTGTGGTGCAACGAAATCAAGTGCGGCAACGCGGCGCGGCGCAGCTGGTTGTGGCGGGAGGCGTAGGCGCCGAGCTCGAACAGGCGCAGCCCGAGGCGATATCTGCGTCCCTCGCGCTCCAGCCATCCGAGGGTGAGCAGCTGATCCATGAGCCGGTGCACGGTGCTCTGGGACAGTCCCGTGCGGCGCACCACATCGGTGAGGGTAAGTGTGGCCACCGCGCCCTCGAAGCAGCCGAGGATCTTGGCCGCTTTGTCCAGCAAGGACGGTGCGGCCGGGGGGTCGACTGAATCCGGCATCGTTGCGCCCCTTGTTCTTCCGGTCAGTGGGAGAATACCGGTCTTCCGCTGAGCGGGAAAAAACTATGTCCCGCCGGCTGCCCGATCCGTACCGTTCGCCTGGCTCGCACACCGCGAGTAGCGGCAACGAGCATCCGGAGCAGCCCATGAGTGAACACGACGTCCTAGCCGCGGTTCGCGGGCTGGCTCCGGCGGTACGTGATCGTGCCGCCGAGGCCGAGGCCGCACGCTGCGTTCCGATAGCGACGATCAAGGAATTGACCGAGGCGGGAGTCTTCCGCCTGCTGCGGCCCCGGCGCTACGGCGGCTACGCGGCCGACCCGATGATCTTCCTGTGCTGCCTGCGCGAGCTGGCCCGCGCATGCGGTTCCACGGGCTGGGTGACCGGCGTGCTCGGCGTGAACACCTGGCAGCTGGGTTTGTTCGACGCCCGCGCGCAGGACGATGTCTGGGGCGCCGATCACGATGCGCGAGTATGCCTTTCGCTGGCGCCCATGGGAAAAGTGACCGTCGTACCCGACGGCTATGTGCTGTCGGGGCGATGGAGTTTCGCGTCCGGGTGCGATCACGCCGACTGGGCGATGCTCGGCGCCATTGTGCGCGACGACGGCGGCAATCCGGTCGGCATGCGCACCTTCCTGCTGCCGAGCTCCGACTTCCGCATCGACCCGGTGTGGGACACCGTCGGGTTGCGCGGCACCGGCAGTAACGACATCGCGGTCGAGGAGGTCTTCGTCCCCGCGTACCGGACCATCTCCGCCGGCCAGATCGCCGCGCCGGTGCGTCCCGGGCATGCCGTCAATCCCGAGGCGGTGTACCGGCTGCCGCTGGGTTCACTGTTCACCACGTCGATTTCGACACCGATCGTCGGCATGGCCGAGGCCGCCTACGAGTCGTATCTGACCGCGATGCGCGACCGCATCCGGGTCAGTGGCCGGGGCACACCGGCGGCCGAGGATCCCTTCGCGCAGATCAGGGCCGGCCGTGCGGCGAGCGAGATCGACGCCGCGTGGCTGCAGCTGTCCCGCAACATCTCCGAGGTCTATGCGTACGCCAAGGAGGGCCACCCGCCGCCGGTCCGGTTGCGGACCCGGCTGCGCCGCGACCAGGTGCTGGCCACCGAGCGGGCGATGGCCGCCGTCGATCTGCTGATGGAGAACGCGGGCGGCGGCGCGATGCGCACGGGCGGCAACGTGCTGCAGCGGGCCTGGCGGGACGTGCATACCGGCCGCGGTCATGTCACCAACGATCCGGAGCGGGCGCTGGTGTTGTTCGGGCGCAGCGAATTCGGGTTCGACGTCGACGACCCGATGCTGTGACGGCGCGACAGCCCTCCGGCGAAATAGCAAGGACGACACCATGACACAGCGTCTGCTCACCCATCTCCGGCACGTCGATCTGGCCGTTCCCGACTACCGGCGCCAGCTCGAATTCTTCTCGACGCTATGGGGACTCATGCCGGTCGCGGAGGACTCCGGGATCTCCTTCCTGGCCGCGGAGGGCTCACCCGAGCACTACGTCGTGCGGTTGCGCCGGGCCGAGGAGAAGCGCCTGGATCTCCTCGCCTTCGGGGCCGCGACCCGGACTGATGTCGATGCGCTCGCCGAACGTCTGCTGGCGGCCGGTGAGCGGCTGATCTCACGGCCGGGCACCCTCGACACACCGGGCGGCGGCTACGGTTTCCGGTTCTTCGACGTCGACGGCCGCACCGTCGAGGTGTCCGCGGACGTGACGGCGCGGGTGCACCGCAAAATCGAAGAGCGCGAAGCCATTCCGGTCCGGCTGTCGCACGTGGTGGTGAACAGCCCCGGCATCGCCGCGACCCGGACCTGGTACGAACGGCACCTGGGTTTCGCACTGTCCGATGCGATCGGCTCGCCGCATACCGGCGACGTCATGAACTTCCTGCGCATCAATCCGCAACACCACAGTCTCGGCATCGCGGCGGGCCCGCATGCGTCGGTGCACCACGTCTCGTTCGAGCTGCGCGGGTTGGACGAATTCATGCGGGGCACCGGCCGCCTGCTCCGCGCGGGCGCGCCCCTGACGTGGGGACCAGGCCGGCATCTGGCCGGTGACAACACCTTCTCGTACTTCGCCGATCCGCACGGCAACACCATGGAATACACCACCGAGATGGAGCAGCTGGACGAGGACATCTGGCATCCGCACCAGTACACGTTCTTGGACGAGCAGGTGAGCGATCAGTGGGGCACCGCGAATCCGATGAACGAGGCCGTCGGCAAGGAGCTGCACAACGACGTCGACCGCGGCGTCTTCGTGGCTCCGCCGGTGTAGCTCACGACCGTCCTGGAGCAGCTGATTCGTCGGCGATTGCCGCTTTCGTCCGGTCGAGATTGTTGCCGACCCGGGTCAGCAGGTCCTTCAGGATGCCGATCTCGGCGGCGGTGAGCCCGGTGACGGCCCGGTCGTCGAGGGCGGCCAGCCGATCGTGGGCGTCGGCGACCACCGCACCCCCGCCGGGCGTCAGCGCGATCGTCTGGCTGCGCGCATCGCGCGGGTGCGGCGTGCGGCGGATCAGCCCGTCGCGGTCCATCCGGGAGAGCAACTGGGCCATCGACGGCTGCTCGATGCCGGTGGCCTCGGCCAGTTCCTTCTGCGTCCGTTCCGCGTCCTCGCGCAGCAGCGCGAGGACGGGTACCTGGGCGTAGCGCAGGCCGAGCGGTTTAAGGGTGGCGTCTCCGTCGCGCGCGAGCGCGCGGGATGCGCGGTTGATCAGCTGGGCCAGGCTCGGTGCGGTGATGGGGTCCATATCATCCTTTACATAGGGTCCTATCTAGTGTTACATAGGAACCTATGAACTCTAACTCTTCAGTGGCGCAAGCCCAAGTCATCATCGCCGGCGCCGGCCCGACCGGCCTCATGCTGGCCGCCGAATTGCGGCTCGGCGGCGTCGACGTCGTCGTGGTCGAGCGGCGCGCGGCCGGTACCGTCGGCGAGTCACGCGCACCCGGCATCAACGCCCGCAGCATCGAGATCCTCACCCAGCGCGGGCTGGCCGAGGAATTCCTCAGCCGCGGCAAAGTCCTTCCCGGCGTACTGTTTTCCGGGCTCCCGATGGCCCCGCACGAACTCGATCCGGGCTGGCCGTCGGCCCTGATCCTGCCGCAGCACGAAACCGAGCGGATCCTGGCCGCCCGGGCCACCGAACTCGGCATCCGGTTCCTGTGGTCCACCGCCGTGGTCGACCTGCGGCAAGACGACGACGATGTCGAGGTATTCGTCGAAGGACCAACGGGCCCGGCCACGATCCGTGCCGACTACCTCGTCGGCTGCGACGGCGGCCACAGCACGGTGCGACGAATCTGCCAGGTCCCGTTCCCCGGCGACGAGCCCGTGTCCTATTGGGTAGTCGGCGATGTGCAACTGGATTCCCCGCCCGACGGCCGCGGCGTCTTCGGCCGCAACGAGCGAATCGGCACCTACCAGATATCTCGGGCCGAACCGGGCTGGTTCCGGCTGAGCCTGATGCGAGCCACCCCGCCGGCCGACCGCACCGCGCCGGTCACCCTCGACGAACTGCGCGAGGTCATGCGCGACGGACTCGGCACCGACTACGGCCTGCGGGAGGCCCGATGGATGTCACGATTCTCCGACGGGTTCCGGCAGATCACCGAATACCGGCACGGGCGGGTCTTCCTGGCCGGCGATGCCGGGCACACTCATTCGCCCATCGGCGGGCAAGGCTTGAATCTCGGAATCCAGGACGCGGTGAACCTGGGGTGGAAACTGGCCGCCGTGCTGAACGGCGCCGCGCCCGACTCGCTGCTCGACACCTATCACCAGGAGCGGCACCCGGTCGCGTCCACCGTGCTCCAACTGACCAAAGCACAGACGGCACTGATCAAGCCCGGAGCACAGATGGACGCGCTGCGCGGCGTCGTAACGGACATGCTCGCGGTGCCCGAGACCTGCCTGCGGCTCAGCGGGATTCTCAGCGGACTGAACCTGCGCTACCCGCTCGGCGACACCCATCCCCTGCTCGGGCGTCGCATGCCCGATCTGCCCCTGTCCACCGAACAGGGCACCACCGGGGTGTTCGACCTGCTGCATCAGGCAAGGCCGGTGCTGATCAACCTCGGTACCGCCGAGTTGACCGGTGCGTCGGCCCCGTGGGCGGATCGGGTGGACTACATCGAAGCCCGGCTCGACCTCACCTCGTCAACAGACACCTGGCATCTGCCCGTCTTCGGCGATGTCCCCGCCTGCGACGCGGTATTCATCAGGCCCGACGGCTATGTCGCGTGGATCAACCCCGCTGGCGCACCTGTCGCCCACAACACCCTGACCGACGCCCTCGACCAATGGCTGGGCTCCGCCGACAGCGCGGTGGCCGACCGCAGCACCGGTCCCCTCGTGCCTACTGCGTGATCTCGGCGGAAAGCACCGAATTCTGCCGTGCGGATGGAGGATTCAGCTTTCCTGGTCGCGCTGGGCTCGTAGTGTCGAGCGTTCATAGGCTACGTTCGGGTCGGACGTACGGAAGTCACGGTCCGGTTGGTAGTCCGGATGGCGCATGGCCGCTCGTACGATGCCCTGGCGGCATATCCGGTGCGTCCCTTTTCATTTCGTGATCGAGAAGGGACTTACCATGTCGGATCTGCATGTCGTCGTCGCCGGGGCGGGGCTGGGTGGGCTGGCTCTCGCA
The DNA here is from genome assembly GCF_042727395.1 of Nocardia sp. NPDC060255. NCBI lineage: Bacteria > Bacillati > Actinomycetota > Actinomycetes > Mycobacteriales > Nocardiaceae > Nocardia > Nocardia sp. NPDC060255. The sequence goes on from NZ_JBHXAU010000002.1 coordinate 483,277, forward strand.
CAGGGACTTCGGCGGGCGGGGATCAGCGTCGCCGTCTACGAGAAGGACCCCACACCGGAATTCCGCGACCAGGGCTATCGCATCCGCATCAACGCCGACGGCATCACCGCGCTGCGCGCAGTGCTGACGCCGGAGGCATTCGAGGTATTCGCGGCCACCGCCGGAAACCCCGGAACGCGAATGAATACGTTCGACCAGCAGTTGAATCTGCTGCACGCCCAAGAACTTCCATCCGTCGCGGGCCTGCCCGGTGGTGGCCACTTGGCGGTCAACCGCCGGACATTGCGGCAGATCCTGGCCACCGGCCTGGACACGGCCATCAACTACGGCGCGCGGCTCACCCACTACACCGAGGGTGTATCCGAAGTGACCGCGCACTTCGCGAACGGCACCACCGCCACCGGTGCCGTCCTGATCGGAGCCGACGGGGTCAATTCGGCGATCCGCAGGCAGTACCTGCCCCAGGCACGTGTCGTCGATGCCGGACTGCGGCTGTGCTACGGCAAGATACCGTTCGTCGACGACGAGGTCCGAGCCTTGGTCCCGCCGCAGTTGCTCGGGCTCTGGACCACCGTCGTCGGCCCGGGCAAACGGTTTGTCGGCCTCGCCCCCGTGCAATTTCGTGAGCCCATCCACCAGGTGACCGAACGGCTGGCTCCGGGCGTCCTGCTCGATGATGAAAGCGATTATCTCACTTGCGTTTTCGGCGCCCGCACCGAGCAGTTCCCCTGCTCGGACGAGGAGCTGCTCGCCATGGACGGGGCTGGTCTGCGCGCGTTGACCCGCTCGCTGCTGGCGGGTTGGCATCCCCGGCTGATCGATATCGTGTCCCACCAGGATCCGGCGTCGATCTTCCCGGTTTCGGTCCGCACGAGTGTGCCCCGCACCGCGTGGGACACCACCTCGGTGACCGTGCTCGGCGATGCGATCCACGTCATGAGCCCCGCCCTCGGTATCGGCGCGAACACAGCGTTGCGTGACGCGCAGGTGCTCACCGCTCGACTGGCCGAGACCGCCCAGGGCCGGCCACTACGAGAAGCCCTGCGCGCCTACGAAACTCAGATGCTCGGCTACGGCTTCGACGCGGTACGCGAATCGGCTGCCCTCGGGCACACCCTGGTCGGCCAGGACCCTTTGCCGACCGCGCATCAATAGCCCTGAGCCGCACGGGGTTACGTCCGCCGCGTGCCGCCCGGCTCGGGAGGCGCGGCGGGCGTAAGCCCCGTGCGACGCAACCGGGCGGGATCGGCCTGGGTCAGGGCCAGCCGTGTGGTCAGTTGCCTGCCGGTCTGGTACTTCTCGGCGAAGCGCTCGTCGCCGAGCGCGGTCCGGCAGTGCTTGCTCAGCGTGTCGATCTGCGGATCTGTCGGGTCGTCGGCACCGCGCAGGCGGGCCGCCGCGCCGAGCAGGACGGCCGCGTCGCGGTGCCGATCGTAGTGTGCGGCAAGGCCGGCCACGGTCACCGCCACCGTCGCCACGAGAGGCAGGTCCGTGCTGTCGACCGCCGCCGCGTAGGCCCGGCTCAGCGCCTGTTCGGCGCCCGGCCCGTCGCCGAGTTCGAGACACAGCGCGCCCCGCGCCGCGCCGACCACCGCTTGCCCGTGGTGGTCGCCGAACGAGAGCTGCTCGGACAGCTCGGCTTCGGCCGACTCGACCAACTCCCGCGCCCGGTCGAGGTCACCGAGCCGCACCCGCAGGGCGGCCTCGCGCGCGTCGAGCAGAATCGCCAGCTCGGGCGATGCCGAGCCCTGCACGCGCGCCCTGGTCGCGGCGATCATCTCGATCACCCGCGCAGTGTCGAGCCGCATGCGCAGATCGATCGAGCGCAGATCGAGGAAGAACTCGTCGGCGGGACCGAGCGCCCCGAACTGACGGGCCAGCCGTTCGGCCTCGGCAAGGTCGGCCAGCGCGCCGTCGAGATCGCTGTCGTATTGCCGCAGCAACGCGCGCAACGGCAGCGCTTTCGCGCGGCCCCACTGGTCACCCGCCCGGACGAAGCATTCCAGGGCGGCGGTCACGTCGCTGCGAACCTGGTCGAGGCGGCCCGCGTTCTCGGCGAGGTGGGCGCGAACCATGCGGGCCAGCCCGGCCAGCCATCCGTCCGGACCGTCGACCAGCCGTTGGATGATCGCCGGCGACGCCTCGGTCCCCGCCAGCGAGACCAGCCTGAGCGCGGTCAGCGCGCCGACGCCCGGCAGTTCCGGATGGCTCAGCAGCCGGTCGGCGAGCGCCTGCAGCTCCTCGAGTGCGTCGCTCATGGAAGCGATGGTGTTGAGAAGCAGTGTCCCCGAAGCGATATCGCGTGCCACGCTCGCTCGCGCGGTCGGCATCGCGACCGCTCGGCCGAGCCAGTAGCTGATGTCGGTGTGTCGGCCGAGCATGTGCCAGTACCAGGTTAGGTTCACCGCGAGCCCGATGGCGCGCTCGGCGTCGCCGGTGTCGCAGCGGTACCGCAGCGCGGCGAGCACGTTGTCGTACTCGACGCGCAGCACGTGCAGTGCGTCGAGCTGGCCGGGACCGCGCAGCAGCGGATCGTAGCGGGCGGCCAACTCGGCGAAGTACTGCGCGGCCAGGTCCCGCACGCCGCCGAGGGTGCCTTGCTCGGCGAGACGCTGGAGGCCGTACTCGCGGATCGTTTCCAACATCCGATATCCGCCGGTATCCGGCGCGAGCTGCAGCAACGACCGGTCGACCAGGCGTGCGAGCAATTCCGAGATGTCATCGGCCGGTATCGCGGTACCGCAAGGTATACCGCCGAGCGCGGGTCCGACGTCGGCCTCTTCGAAATCGCGGGTGGCCGACGCCAGTGTGCCGCCGTTGCGGGTGACCGAGATCGGTTCGACGCTGTTGTCCGCCGGCATCGCGTTGTCGGCACAGACGGCGGTCGCCGAGGCAGGCGTGACGCCGCCGGGCAGAGCCGAGATCCGTTCCGCGACAATCCGTTCGGGATCGGTCAGCAGGTCCCAGCTCCATCCGATGACGGCCCGCAGCGTGCGGTGGCGCGGCAACGCGGCGCGGCTGCCCGCGGTGAGCAGGCGGAATCGGTCGGCGAGTCCAGCGGTCAGGTCGGTCAGCGATAACGTGCGCAGGCGGGCGGCGGCCAGTTCGAGAGCGAGCGGCATGCCGTCCAGCGCGCGAACGATCCGCAGCACCTCGTCGAGATTCTGTTCGTCGACGTCGAACCCGGGCCGCACGGCCGCCGCGCGTTCAGCGAACAGGCGCACCGACGCCGTACCGCGGGCCTGCTCGACGTTCGCACCCGGCTCGGGCAGGGCGAGCGGACCGAGCGGGACCAGCGCCTCGCCGTCGATCGCCAACGGCTCCCGGCTGGTGGCCAGCACCCGCAGCTCGGCGCAGCGGGCCAGCAGCGCCGAAACCAGTTGTGCCACAGCGTCGATCAGGTGCTCGCAGTTGTCGAGCACGAGCAGGCTCTCGCGCCCGCCCAGTTGGTCGGCCAGCACGACCACCTCGCCGATCGGGTCGCCCCGCAGCTTGGCTGAAGCCTCGAACAGTGCCGCACCGCGCAACCCGATCGCGGCGAGCAGCGCCGCACCGACCTTGGCCGGTTCGGTGATCGCGGCGAGGTCGATCAGCCATGCGCCGTCACGATATTCGTGCCGATGGCGACGGGCCGCCTCGACCGCGAGCCGGGTTTTGCCCGCGCCGCCGGGACCGAGCACGGTCACCAAACGTCCGGCGGCGAGCAGCGTTTCGATTCGGGCGAGGTCGTCGGCGCGGCCGATGAAGCTGGTCAGCGACGCGGGCAGGTTACTCAAGATCGTCTGCGGCGCAGGCTGATCCGTACGCAGCAGACTCAGGTGGCGCTCGCGCAGAGCGGCGCCCGGATCAGCGCCGAGGACGTCGGCCAGGGTCTCGCGTATCCGCTCATATACGGCGAGGGCCTCAGCCTGGCGACCCTGAGCGGCGAGCGCGTCCATCAGCAGTGCGGCCGCTCGCTCGTCGACGGACTGCTCGGCAAGCAATGCGGTCAACCGATCGGCGGCCGCATCGGCCCGGCCCAGCGACAGCTCCACCTCGGCCAAATCGGTGACGACCTCGATCGAGACCTTGGCCAGCCGGGTCGCCGCGGCGGGCGAAACAGCAGCGACGACCGTAGGTTCGGCACCGGGACGGTCACCCCACAACCGCACGGCCTGGCCGAGCACACCCGCTGCGGCGTTCCAGTCGCCGGTGCGCAAGTAGTCACGGCCGGCCACCGCGAGTTGCTCGAATCGCAGCGCGTCCACATCGACGGCGTCCACCGCGAGCCGATAGCCGCCCGCGACCTGCGTGACGTCACCGGCCGAACCGAGGCTCCGGCGCAACCGCGAGACCAGGGTCTGCAACGCGTGCGCGGGACCGGCCGGTGGATCCTCGGCCCAGACCGCGTCGACCAGAACGCCCTGCTCGACCGCCCGTCCACCCGCCAGCGCCAGCCGAACAACCAGCCCCTGCAACCGCGCACCCGGAACGGCCAGTACGGCATCACCGTGCGACACCTGAAAGGCGCCGAGCACCTTAACCCTGAGCCGCGCACCCCCGTCCATCCCCCGATCTTCGCGTACGCACTCGCGAGTCCGCCAATCAATCATGGCGATGCCTGCCTTTCACCAGCGCATTCATGCCCGTGTGAGCGCCGTGTGTGCCCCGTGTGAGCGGCCCGCGTCAGTCTTTGCGTGCCCGAACAGAACAAGCATCGAAAAGTGGAGTTCTCATGCATGACGTAGTGATAGTGGGCGCAGGCCCGGTCGGTCTTTTTCTCGCCTGCGAGCTCGGCCTCGCGGGCTGCTCGGTCCTGGTGCTCGAGCAAGACGCCGAGCCCGGCTCCCCCTGGCGGACGGCACCGCTCGGGATGCGGGGTCTGTCCGCACCATCGGTCGAGGCGTTCTATCGGCGCGGGATGCTGCACCCGCTGCTGACCGCGTCGGGCGTCACCGACGCGAACCTCGACACGGACGAGCCGTCACCCCCGCCCATCGCGGGTCATTTCGCCGGCATCGTGCTCGATCCGGCCGACATCGACCTCGCCGCCCTGCCGTTCCGGTTACCCAGCCCCGCACCGGAATTCATGATGACCAGCCTCGAAACGGTCGAGACGGTGCTGTCGAAGCGGGCCGCCGAGCTCGGCGTCGAGGTCAGGCACGGCGCCGCAGTCTCGGCCGTTGCGCAGGGAGAAGACAGCGTGATCGTCCGCGCCGGCGAGCACGAGTACGCGACGCGCTGGGTCGTCGGCTGCGATGGCGGCCACAGCACGGTGCGTCGACTCGCGGGCTTCGAATTCGTCGGCACCGAACCACAATTCACCGGCTACACCATGCTCGCCACCATCGCCGATCCGGCGAAGCTGAGCCATGGATTCAACCTGACGCCGACGGGCATGTACATCCAGATGCCCACGCCCGGGCACATCGGCATGATGGACTTCGACGGCGGCGCGTTCGATCGCACACAGCAGCCGACTCGCGAGCATCTGCAGGCGGTGCTGCGACGGGTGTCAGGCACCGACGTGACGCTAAGCGAGGTCGAGCTCGCTTCCAGCTTCACCGACCGGGCCATGCAAGCGACGACCTACCGGCGGGGCCGCATCCTGCTCGCAGGCGACGCCGCGCACATCCACTCCCCCCTCGGCGGGCAAGGACTCAACACCGGGATCGGCGACGCCATGAACCTGGGCTGGAAGCTCGCGGCGACCGTGCACGGAAACGCGCCGGACGGCCTGCTCGACACCTACACCCGTGAGCGTCACCTGATCGGCGCCCAGGTGCTCGACTGGTCGCGCGCCCAAGTGGCGGTGATGAAACCGGACCCGCATGCCCAGGCGACCCAACGAGTGATTCGCGACCTGATCGCGACCCGTGCCGGAACAACCTACGTGTTCCAGCAGACCTCGGGCTCGGCCACCCGCTACGACCTCGGCAGCGAGCACCCGCTGGTCGGGCGCGACAGCCCCGACTTCCGCCTCGCCGACGGCACTCGTCTCGGCGATCTGATGCAGGACGGACGTTGCGTCACACTCGATTTCAGCACCGACCGACGCCTGCGCGATTCCGCGATCGCGCGGGACAGCCGGATACGGTATGCCGCCGGTCCGGCGAGAAACGACCTCGGATTGAGCGCGGTGCTCGTCCGACCCGACGGAATAGTCGGCTGGGCAACCGATCACGCCCCTGATCGCGAAGAATTCGAGCGGGCCGCAGACCGCTGGCTCGGCAGTCCCGCAAACTAGCATCACACCGCCTTCGCGCGAAACCCGCGGCAGGCCAGGCTAATCGAACCGTCAGGCCTGACGCGAGTGATCGACAGGTAGCGGGCCCACCTGTTCACGACCCACCTTCGACGCACCCCCGAGTCCCGGGCGCGTGCGCCGTCGATTGATCACTCAGTTCGGGAAAGTTGTGGCGAAGCCGATCCAAACAGCGGCCAACCTCCCGCAGGTCTCGTTCCAGGCGCCGCCCTTCCGTTGTCGGGATTCCGCGCCGGGGCACCATGGCTCGAAGAGCCGAGGTCAGGGAAACGGCCTCGGCACTGAGTAGTTCGTAGAACACCGCGGCCTGCGCCACATCGGATTCGTCGTGCACGGGACACCTACCTCGGCACCGCCACCCCGCACGTAGTTCGCCTGCTGTCCACCCCATCGTTGCCCATGATTCATGATCGCAGGTCGACAGACCCACTGGTCACGTTTCCGTGCTCGCCCGATGCCGATCTCGACAGCCGTCCGCCCGGACGAATCCGACTTCGTCTGCCGCAGAATATCGTCGACCGCGCGAAGTTGATGGCGGCGGGGAGTGTCACCCGGCGGTCGGCTTCTCCGAATTGCCGGTGAGCGCGGCCTCGGACGGACGCACGGTCGCCGCGGTGCGGCGGGTACGGTAGGCGAACCCGATGCCCCCGATCAGAATCGCCAGCAGCACAGCGGATGTGCCGTAGGTGCCGAACGCGAGCCCGCCGCTGGCCCGCGGTTTGGACAGGAAGTCCCCCACCGTCGCGCCCAACGGCCGGGTCAGCACGAATGCCATCCAGAACAGCAGCACACCGGAAACACGCGTGAAGTAGTGCACGGCCAGGATCGCCACCATAATCGCGGCGATCAATGCCGCGCTGCCCCAGTAGCCCAATCCTGAACTGTCGGAAAGGTAGTCGCCCAGCGAGGTACCCAGGGTGTTGGACAGCAGGATCGCGGCCCAGTACAACATTTCGCCGCGGAAGGTGGTGATGTTCTCGACATCGAAGGTCTGCCCGCTCACCTTCCAGACGGTGAAGACGAGCGTCAACCCGGTGATGAGCACGATCGCGCCACCACCGTAGCCGAGTCCACCGTCGGTAGACGTCCCCGAGCCAGGTCCCCGGTTGATCAGGTCCGACATGGTCGTGCCCGCGGTGCTGGTCGCCGCGATCACCGTCCAGTACAACGCGGGATGAAACCGGTTGGCCCGCAACTGCGTTGCCAAACTGATCACGAACAGCGCCAGGAACAGTAGCGACGCCTGGGCGTAGCCGAGCCCCAACGTCTGCGCGAGCAGATCCCCGCCGGTCTCGCCCAGGGTGGTCGCGGCGATCTTGAGTAGCCAGAACATCGCCGTGATCTGCGGCAGCTTGTAATCCACGAGCAACGTCCGAGCCGAACTCCGCACCATCCACGCGCTCCATTCCTAGTGCCGAAACCTCCGGCATGCAGTGTGCAGGAATCTCGCTGAGAAGACGCTGAAAGCTTGCTCTGACAAAATCGGGCCATGTCACTGTTGGACACCATTCTGGTCCCGTTCCACACGACGGCGATCACGCTGGCCGGGGCCGCCACCAGCTGGGGCGAGATCGTCAGTTTCGTCACCGGCGCACTCTGCGTCTGGCTGGTGGCCCAGCAGAACGTCTGGAATTGGCCGATCGGGATCCTGAACAACCTCGCGTTCCTCGCGCTGTTCTTCTCCAGCGGGCTGTACGCGGACGGCTGGTTGCAGGTCGTGTACGTAACGTTGGCCGTATACGGCTGGTGGTCGTGGCTGCGCGGCGGCCGGGCGCATACGACGCTTCCGGTCAGCCGGACAACCCGGCGGCAATGGTCGGTGTTGTTCGGCGCGGGCGTCGCGGCGACCGTGTTGCTCACCTGGGTCCTGGTCACGTGGACGGACTCCACGGTGCCGTTCCCTGACGCCGTCACGACCGTCTTGTCCTTGCTCGCGACCTGGGGCCAGGCGCGCAAGAAGCTGGAATCCTGGTGGCTGTGGATCACCGCGGACGTCATCTACATTCCGCTCTACGCCTACAAAGAGTTGTGGCTCACCGCGATCCTCTACTGCATCTTCCTCGCACTGTGTCTGCTCGGAGTGCGCAACTGGCGTGCGGACCTGCGGACGAGGGCTCAGGTCGCGGCGTGAAACAGTTCCGGCACGCTCTCGTCGTCGGCAAGTTCTATCCGCCGCACGTCGGGCATCATCACCTGATCCGCACCGCCGCAGCCGCGAGCGAACGGACCACGGTCGCGGTGCTCGCGTCCGCTGTCGAGTCGATTCCCTTGCGCGACAGGGTCTCCTGGCTGGTCGCAGCACACCGCGACGACCCAGGTGTTGTCGTGCTCGGCGATGTCGACGACCATCCCATCGATTACGCGGACGACGCGATCTGGGAGGCGCACGTCGCCATCTTCCGATCGGTACTGTGCCGACGCGCGATCCTGGACGCCAATCCTTCGACCGCCGCGGTGGATGCCGTGTTCACATCCGAGGAGTATGGCGACGAACTGGCCAAACGCCTTGGCGCACAGCATGTTCTCGTCGACATGGGCCGAGTTTCGCATCCCGTCTCCGGCACCGCGATCCGCGCCGACGCACAGGGCCACTGGCCGGATCTGGCGCCGCCGACCCGCGCAGGCCTGGCGGCCCGGATCGTCGTCGTGGGCGCGGAATCCACCGGAACCACCACACTGTCGAAAGCTCTTGCCGCGCATTACCGTGCGCCGTGGGTCCCCGAGCACGGCCGGTTACACACCGAGGAGAAGCTCTGTGCCGCACAATCGTTCGGCGGACGAGTCGCCCTCGAGGATCTGGTGTGGACGGTCGGCGACTTCGTGGACATCGCCACGCGACAAGCTCGCGCCGAGGACGAAGAAGCCGGTACCAGACCAATCCTGTTGTGCGACAACGACCCCTGGGCCGCGACCGTCTGGTGCGAGCGCTACCTCGGCTACCCCCACCCCGCCGTCGCCGAGGCGGTGGGAGATCGCAAACCCGCGCTCTACCTACTGACCGACCACCACAATGTGCCGTTCGAACAGGACGGCTGGCGCGACGGCGAGCAGCTACGCGAATGGATGACCGACCTCTTCGAACGCAGACTCAACGAACGCGGCGTCGCCTGGATCCACCTGACCGGCCCCCCGGAAATGCGGCTCAATCAGGCGATTGCGGCGTGCGAGGAAGCGTTCGAACGCCACTTCCGCTACACAGATCCGATGAGGTGAAACCCCGACCAGGACGGCAACCCCCACCGCAGTGCAGATATCGCTTGAATCACACTTTGGCACTTCACGTTTACATTGCGACGGGCAGCGGCCGACGGTGCGAAGCTACCTCCACCATGAACGGGAACTCCTTCCTCCGGGCCGTGCGCATGCCGATGCTGGCGGTCGCGATACTGCTGCTGTCGACCGGTATCACCACTGCGGATCCGGCCCCGAACGCGGATTGGCCGATGTGGCAATTCGATGCCAAGGGATCGCGGTACAACCCGAACGAAGCCGCGCTCACCCCCGCCAATGTCGGTTCACTGCAGCTGAAGTGGGCGTTCGCCTTCCCCAACGCCGTAGCGCAGTCCAGTCAGCCCGCAGTAGTCGACGGTGTCCTCTATTCCGGCGGACGCGACGGAAAGATGTATGCGCTCGACGCCCGGACCGGCGCCACCAGATGGGTCTTCGACACCGGTACGGCGCTCGAACACATTCCGGCTTACGGGCTGCGGGACGGACCGGCGGTGGCAGGCGGACGGGTCTTCTTCGGTGACAACGCGGCCAACCTCTGGGCCGTCGACGCCGGCACCGGCCATGAGCTGTGGCATACCCGCCTGGACAACCATCCCCTCTCGATCATCACGAGTTCGCCGCTGGTCTTCGAGAACCACGTCTACATCGGCGTGTCGAGTCAGGAGGAGGGCGGCGGCCTGCTCGATCCGCTCTACCCGTGCTGCTCCTTCCGCGGCAGCGTGGTGTCGGTCGACGCGGCGAGCGGCGCGGTGCAATGGAAGTACTCGACGCTGGCGCAGCCGACGACGCGAACAGGTCCGCCGGGCCCGTCGCTGAGTCCCAGCGGCGGGGCGGTCTGGTCGTCACCGACCATCGACCCGGCAACCCGCACCCTGTACTACACCTCCGGCAACCCCTACACCGGCACGCCCGACGATCTGGAATCGATCGGCGCGATCGATGTCGACACCGGCACGCGCCGCTGGGTGAACTCGCTGACCCCCAACGACACCTGGAACGTGCGCTGCATCATCCCGCCGGCGGGCGGTGCCTGCCCCATCCCCGGACGTGATTTCGATTTCGGCGCCCACGCCAACGTCTTCGACATCGGTGGCCGCAAGGTCGTCGGCGCGGGCCAGAAGACCGGCATCTACCACCTGCTCGACGCCGCCGACGGCTCGATTGTCTGGCAGACCCAACTGTCGGTTCCGACCTCACCGCTGCCCATCGAGGGCGCCGAGTCGCTGGCCGGAATCCAGTGGGGCGCAAGCTATGACGGCAATCGACTGTATGTGGCGACCTATGGGGCGATCCCCGGCACGCTGTTCGCGCTGGACCCCGGCGACGGTCACCTCCTGTGGCGCACACCCAATCCGGCCGATGGCTGCCTGATCGATCTGCCGCCCGTGCCGATGGACCCGCTGTGCCAGGAGTCCATGCCCAACGCGGTCTCCTCGTCACCCGGCCTGGTCTATGAGGGCAGCCTGGACGGGAAGATGCGGGTCTTCGCCGCCGACACCGGCGCCATCCTCTGGGAGTACAACACCCACCGGCTATTCCGCACCGTGAACGGCGTGCCAGGAATCGGCGGCGGCCTCAACGGCAACGGCGCCGTCGTCGCCAACGGCATGCTGTACACGAATTCCGGTTACGCACACCCGATCACCACCGGCATGCCGGGAAATGTGTTGCTGGCCTTCGGCTTACCGTGACACCCAGTCGATCGCGCGGTCAGCTGAGTTGGACTGTCGCGGTGGCGCGGCCGAAAATCTTGGCTCCGCCCTGCGACGCGGTGAGTGCGACTACCGCGGTACGTGACTCGGTGTCGACCGACTTGATCCGGCCGCGGAATTCGATGCGGGCCGTGGTGTTGTCCACCAGCCGGACCGGGCTGGTCATCCGGACGCTGTAATTCCGGATCGCGCCGGGATCACCGAGCCATGCGGTGACGAACGCGGCGCCGAAGGCCATCGACAGCATGCCGTGCGCGATGACGCCGTGCTCGAGCCCGACCATCCTCGCGGCGTCGGCGTGCCAGTGGATCGGATTCGGATCACCGGACACGCCTGCGTAGTTGACCAGATCGCCGAGGGAGACATCGACGTAGCGCGGCGGCAGCTCCGTGCCGACCTGCGCCGCGGCGAGCGGGAGCGCACGCAGGCTTCGATGCGGTTCCGTTCCTACCCAGGGCATTTCGCCGATCGGGGTATAGGTACTCATCGGCCCGGCGGCCGAAACGACATCACCACGAACCAACGCGGTCAAAGCGCCGGCGACGGCGTGGTCGCGTTCGGTAGGGGCCGAGCGGGCGACGAGGCCGGTGTCCGCGACCAGCACCCGCGCACCGTGCTGATCGGTGACCGTGTTGCGCACGACCATGAGATCGCCGCCGAAGGCTTGCCGGAACGACTGCAGCGAGAGATTGCTGGTCAATCGATCACCGGCGACGACGGGACGGGTGAAGTCGATCGTCTGATCGGTCTGGATCGCTGTGGTCAGGTTGTAGCCGTCCAGCACGTCGGTCAAGATCTTCTGCACGGTACCGCCGAGCAGGCAGATGAAGGCAGGTGGCGCGACCAGATCCGGGTAGCCGAAGTCGACCGCGGTGGCCACGTCCCGGTGGACCGGGTGATGATCCTGCACCGCGCGGGCGTATTCACGGATCTTCTCCCGGCCGACCTCGTAGTAGTCGTCCACTCGATACTGGCGTCCGACGATCGCTCGAATACGCGCTACCGGTTCGGTTTCCAGCGTGTGCGGGGTATCGATGTCCACTGCCGAGTCCTCTCCCCTTGCGTCAATGATGTCGAGTGGTAGTCGCGTCGAGTGAGCTCGCGGATTGTCCGGCCCGGCAGCCAACTTCTCGATTGTGATCCATGTCACATGGCCGTGCGCCAACTGCGCCAGTAGCTCCTGCCGAAGAAGAGGAGACGGCATGTGGGCACCACCGGAGCGACCAGGTTACGAAGAAACTCCCATCCGCGCGGCGAGCCAATCCATTTCGGTCCGCAACCCCGCCGACCACACGGCCCAACTGTGTTCGCCGGGTAGCTCTCGGGCGCGGATCTGCATGCCCGCCGCGGCAGCCGCCGCGGCGACCGTGGCCTGTGCCGATCGGGCCACGTTGTCTCCGGCGCCGGTGATCAATACCCCGGCCGAATCCGGGTATCGGCGAGTGCGCAGCAGGTGGATCGGATTGACTCGGTCGAAGGCGGCGGCATCGGCGCCGAAGGCGGCTTTGACCGTTTGGCGGCGATCGCCGAGCGTGGGTTCCGCATCACCGGACAATCCGAGGAATGTGGGAAAGGCGCCGGGATAATTGGTAGCCATCTGCAGGGCGCAAGTTCCGCCGTACGATATTCCGCCGATCGCCCATCGCCGCGGATCAGGGTCCACCTGGAGCTTCCCGATTACCCAGGTCCGGAGATCGACGGCCAAGTAGGTGGCGACATTGCCGAGTCGGGAGTCCATGCACAGCGGGTTGCTCCAGGTACCGCCCGTCGCGTCGGCCACGACCACGACGGGCGCGAGACCGCCGTGCGTCGCGGCATAGGCATCCATCGTTTGGATCAGGCGGCCACCGTTGAACCAGTCGATCGGGCTGCCGGGCTGTCCGGACAGCAGGACCAGCACCGGAAGCAACGGCCGCGGTGTGGCGAAATATGCTGGGGGCAGGTATATCTCGGCAGGCCGCGCGATGAATCGGGAGACCGCGCCTGGCACTGCGGCGCGCAACACTCGACCATTGGCAGGCAGACCGGCCGGCGGAAACCAGACCGAATCCAACGGCCACCCCGTTACCGGCGCTGCCTGTCCGGAAGGTACGGCGGTGAAACTGATGCGATTGTCTGCGCCCAATCCGAGCGCGTCCTCGACGGTGGGATACGCGGCGAATACCAGATTGACCTGAACGGCCGACGCCACCACCATCGCGGCCGCCGCGGCGAGCGACAACGTCTTTGCCGTCCATAAGCGTGCGGCGCGAATCCGCCTCGGCGCCAAGGCGACCGCCCACACCGCGAGCCCGAACCACAGGTACACCGGTCTCGGCATCGCGTCCGGAAACGGGCGCCACCAGCGCTCCACCACGACATACACCGCCACTGCCGCCGACATCGCCAGCCAGGACGCCCGCACCCCGGCGCGGCCGACAGATCGGCCGCCACCGAGTAGCCACAACGCCGCGGCTAAACCGAGTATCGACAGCGTCCACGGCAATGGACCGGACAATAGTGACAGTTCTGCGGTCGACTTCATCGTGCTCGAAATCCTCGGCTGATCAGGCCAGCGCAAACGCCACTGGCCCGCCGCAGTAAAACAGGAATCCACAATACGGACAAGTCGGCCCCGCAACCGTTCCCGGACACATCGTCAGCCCGGCGGTGACCCGCAACCCAGGTACCGAGGATGCCGTCACTCACAGCCGCCGAATGTCTGCCTTGCCGTCGCCCGTCGTTCGTTCGGCATTCACCACACGCCAATCGAGTAGGCGTGTGCTGCAACGGATCCGTTCGACGAAGGAGTCATGCGATGAGGTTCCGGCATCTCGGCAAGCTGGCCGTGGCGACGATGATGGTCGCCCTTACCGCCGGGTGCGGGAACGGGGGCGACGATACCCGCTCCGGAAAGCACGTACTGTTGGTATCGATCGACGGTATGCATGAGGCCGATCTGGCCGCTTACGTTGCGGCACACACGGATTCGACGCTGGCAAAGCTGGCTTCCGGCGGACTCCGCTACACCAACGCAACGACCCCGACGCCGTCGGATTCGTTCCCCGGTCTGCTCGCACAGGTCACCGGCGGGACACCGAAAACCACTGGGGTGTACTACGACGCGTCCTGGGACCGCACCCTGCTTCCGGCGGGCACGACCAACTGTGCCGGGGCCAAGCCGGGCGCGGATGTGGAACTGACCGAGGTACTGGACCGGGATTCGCACAAAATCGACGGTGGCTCAGGGCTTTCCGGCCTGCCCGACGGGATCGGCACGCTGACCGGTGATCCGACCAGCGTGCTCGACCCGGCGAAGCTGCCGGTCGATCCGACAACCTGCAAGCCGATCAGCCCGGGCGACTACCTGAAGGTCAACACCATCTTCGGTGTCGCGCACAAGGCCGGACTGCGCACCGCATGGTCGGACAAGCACCCCGCCTACACAATCCTGAACGGCCCGGGCGGCAACACCATCGACGATCTGTTCACTCCCGAAATCGACAGCGCCGCCGACGGGACCGCGGACGGCGCCACCTGGACCAAGGACAACGACCTCACCCAACGCTACGACAAATACAAAGTCGATGCGATCGTCAACGAGATCGACGGTAAGGACCACTCCGGCGCGAAAGACGTTGGCGTGCCTGCGGTCTTCGGGATGAACTTCCAGTCGGTGTCGACCGCGCAGAAGTTGCCCAAGTCCGGCGGCAAGGCGGGCGGATATGCGGCCGACGGCATCACCCCCGGACCGGTGCTCGGCTCCGCGCTGGCGTTCGTTGACGCCCAGCTCGGCCGGATCGTCACCGAACTCGACGCCAAGGGACTGACCGGCAGCACCACGATCATTGTCTCGGCCAAGCACGGTCAGGGCCCGATGAAGCCGGAGACGCTGACCAGAATCGATGCCGACAAGATCATCGAGGACATCGATAAGGAATGGGGCGCAACGCATTCAGGGAATGCCGAACTGATTGCCCACGGCGCCAACGATGACGGGATCACCCTCTGGCTGTCGGATCGGTCGCCCGAGGCCAGCGGATTCGTCAAGGACCGGCTGCTGGCGCGCAATGGCGACGGCACCGATATCGCCGGAAACCCCAAACCATTCCACGCATCCGGCATCGACAAGATCTATGCCGGGGCAGACGCGGCAGCGTACTTCGGTACCGGGCCCGGCGACGCACGCGTGCCCGACATCTACGCGGTCGAGCAGCCAGGAACCGTCTACACCGGCGGTAAGTCCAAGATCGCCGAACACGGCGGCGGCACACCGGAAGACCGGCACGTTCCACTGATCATCGCGGGTGCGGGCACCGCGCACGCGGAGATCGCCGACGAGGTCGCCACCACCCGGATCGCGCCGACCGTCCTGACCCGTCTCGGCCTGAACCCGCAGGACCTGCAGGCGGTCGCGGCCGAACACACGCAGACGCTGCCGAAGAGCTGAAAGACGTTGGGCGCGAGGCGGCCTACTCGGTAGCGCCGATCTTCGGCCCAGGATCACCAGAAAGGTGCTCCGAACCGCGAATTCAACCATCATAGGTTGAATATTCGCGGATCAGAGCACCTTTCGCCGTACCAGCGCTCGCTACCGGAGAACTCGGTGAATGACCGAGGTCAGGTGCGAGTCTGGAGTTGCGGCAGCTTGGTCGCCTTGGTGGCGTTGGCCACCTGGACGCAGTCAGCGGCCGTTGTCCCCGCGGTGTTGTTTTGCACATTGGTGTTGCACGCGTTCTTCAGCGCGCTGGACAACGCACCGTAGTTGGAGTTGGACGACAGCAGGGTCTGCGTCGTCCAGTACAGTGCCGCGGTCTTCTCGATACCCAGCGGGGCGACGGTCACGCCGTTGAGGGTGCCGCCGTCGACGATGATCGACGCGGTCCGGTTGCCCACTCCGCTGTTGGTGTGCACGCCACCGCTGTCGCCGCTACCGGCATACCAGTAGGTGCCCTTGTAGGTGTCGGGATTCCGGTGCGACTTCGGGTTCGCCATATCCCGGATCACGCCGATCGAGCTGCACGCGCCCAGCTGCCACCGGTTCTCCGGGGTGTTGCACGGGTTGGCGGTGTCCACCAGGAAGGTGAGCTCGCCGAAGACATCCGACATGGACTCGTTGATCGCGCCCGGCTCATTGCGGTACACCAGACCATTGGTGTTCTGGGTGACACCGTGGGTGAGCTCGTGTGCGGTGATGTCCTCGGTGGTCAGACCCGAACCGTAGGCCATGTAACTGCCGGACCAGAAAGCGTTCTGGTACGGGCATTCATCGTAGGTGCAGAGCCGGACGGTGGCGCGCAGCGCCTGACCGTGGCCGTCCCCGGTGTCGGAGCCGATCAGGTTGGTCAGGTTCGCGACCTTGGTGTATTGGGCGTAGAAATTCTCGGTGTTGCCCAGGTAGTCGTAGATCTTGTCGACATCCTCGATACCGCTGGGCGCCTCACCCTCCGCCCTGGTGGACTGGATGCTGTCCGTGCCGCAGCCGGCGTTGTTGGGGTCGATCGGCTGGCTCGCGTTGTCACAGACGACCCGGTTGAGATGCCTGGTCTCGCTCCAACTGTCGAGCACCTTGCCGGTGCTGTTGGCGTCGACGAACACCACCCACGTCGCGGGCTCGCCCTTCTTGTCGGCGCTGCTACCTTTGATGTCGACCTTGAATGCCGGCACCGCGATGCTCTGTGCCTCGTCCTTGGCCGCCAGTTTCGAGTCGTACCAGTAGGCCTTGGTCTCAGTGACACTCAGCTTGTCGGGCGCCGATTTGCTCTGCTCGGCAACCTTTTTCAGCGCGGTCTGCTGTACCGCGGCGGACGGTGTGGTCGTCGAGAACTTGCCCTTCGACTTCTTCGACAGCGAGCCGGTGACCGAGATGAGCGAACCGTTGGCGGTCAGCGATTCCGCCGCCGAGGCGCCGAACACCGGGACCTTGTCGATCTCCTGACGTAACCGGACGGTGGATCCGTCACCAACGCGGAACACCGACTGCACGACGAGATTGCCTGCGGTTTCACCATTTCCGCCGAGCGCCTTCTGCGCGCCGTTCGCGTGCGCCTGCGCCGCGGCAGGGGCTTCGGCAGGTGTGCCCGCGGGCGCTTTCAGCGGCTCCTTGGGGACCACCTGCTGGACGGCGCCTTGCTGATCCGTCGTGACTTCTTTCGGCACAGCGGAAAGATCGGAACCCGCCGGCGCTGAGGGACTGGCCGGTGGCGCTCCACTGGCACCAGGGCCAGACGCGAAGACCATTGCCCCGACAGCAATTATCGCGAAGGCGGTATTTCGACCCGCCCGTTTATGTGTGGGTTTCATTACCAAGTAGAAACACATACCGGCGGTCAACTCGACTGGCGACGAGACTGGGGAACGGCGATGAATGTGCCGGGAATCTTTGAGCTATCCGCGCAGCGTGGGCTTAAATTGTTATGCGCGACTATCTTTCGACTTTGCCCGCTAGCAGCGACACAAACGCATGCTCATCATCGGCGCACCCCGAAGCGGGCCACATTCTTGCCACAGTGGCGAATTACCCTGCTACACAGAGTGATTCGACTCGCCCATAGGTACCCGAGCGGTGCACTTCATGACACGCTTTCCAGCCGAGGACGCACCCGCCGCAAGGCGCGCTAAATGCGACAAATGCCACTATTTGCGACATCATCCAGATCCGCAAGATTGCCGGCGACGACGTGTTCATCCCCAGTCAGGCGGAACAATCCCGCACCTTGCGGGCCATCGAGAACGCACTCGGCAAAGCCTGGCTACGGAGACAGATCGACTGTGAGAGTAGTTAATTCGAGCGCTTCGGCGCACGGATCGGCGCGCGGGATATGGTTGCGATTCTGGATACGCCAGGTGATCGCCGCATTGGCCTGGGCAGACACGGCGCAATCGCCGGGATCGGCCGGGTTGTGCGTGTAGAACCCGGTCGCGGTGACCTTGGTCCCGAGCACATCCCGCACAACCGTCACGTGTTCGGTCCCGAGCCCGTCGCGACGCGCGCGATCCCACAACTGCTGCAGTGACTCGTGCTCGTCATAGGTGAACGTGATGTCGAATGCACCATCGGCATTCGTCGAATTCCACAGACACGTCGGCGGCGTGCGATGCGCGATCAGCGTATCGGCATGCACCGCTTCGGTGATCTGTTCATCGGTCAGCGGCTCGCAACGCGCCAGCGGATTGACGGCCGCCGCCGGTGCCGCGTCCGGCGCTGAATTCGCCGAACATGCCGACAACAGCGCAGCTACCACCGCGATAGTCAGCACAGCACCGCGAGCCGAAGAATCCGTCACAACGCGCTCCGTTCACCAGAGAGATCGAGCTCAGAAGCTGCCGCCAGACTACGCCCGACAAGGTCCGCGACGCCCGCCATCAGACCCACGACCCCTGCGTTTGGCGCCGACCACTCGATAACCGGCCGAAACGACCGTGACCTCCGCAACGGCCGGGCGGCTCGGGTAGTAAGAATGGGTACGTGTCAGAAGAGGTCCAGGTCGGCGCGCCTCGCGCGCGCAACCGGTGGGGTGAGGGCGAGCGGCTGCGCGGGGAGATCCTCGCCGCGGCCAGCCGGTTGCTGTCCGAGCTCGAGGGGGAGGACGGGCTGACCATCCGTGGCGTCGCCCGCGCCGCCGGTATCGCGCCGTCCAGCATCTACCAGCACTTCACCGATCGCACCGCGCTCGTCGCAGGCCTGGCCGAGTACGAGTTCACCCGGCTGCGCGCCGCGATGACGGCGGCCGACGGCAGCGTGGACTCCGGCGACGTGGTCGGCCGGGTCCGGGCGATGATCCATGCCTCCTGCCGGTTCGCGGTGGACAACCCAGGGCACTACCGGCTGATGACGGCCACCGGGCCGCCCCGGACCGCGCCCGATGTCCGGCCCGCCGGTTCGCTGATCGACGTGGTCGACCTGCTCGTCGCCGGTTTCGAGCGTTGCGCCGCAGCGGGTTTCGCGCTCCGGGTGCCCGCGGAACGAGCCGCGGTGATAGCCTTCGTCGGCGCGCACGGCCGCGTCGCTCTCTTCCCGAACTCCGCCGGGTACGCCGATGCGGACTCGGTGCTGTCGTTCGTCGACGAGTTCGTCTCGCTCGTCTTCGCCTGAACATGGCCTCTACCCGGGGGTGGACAAGTCTCGCCAAGATTCCTAACATTTGTTCAGTAACTATCTGAACAACTGTTCGGTGACTCTCGGTGGGCGGACCGCAATGTCTGAGGTTCAGGCCAGCGCACCCAGTGCCCGATGGCACGGGGCCGCTGCCCGTTCGACGCCACCCGAGCTCGGCCGCGGGAGAAGGAAGCAGAGCCCGACATGATCGTCGACGTACACACCCACTACTTGCCCACTTCGCATCGGCCCATGGTGGAAACACTGACCGCGATGTCCGGGCCGCCGACCGCGCCCGCAGCCAACTCGACCTCAGTCGCACGTCGGATGTTCGCAGCAATGTCCGATGCACCGGGGATGATCGATCAGCGCATCGACATGATGGACGATGCCGGAGTGGAACGGCAGATTCTCTCTCCTGGCAGCCTGGCGCCTTACGCAACGGAATCTCGGTTGGCAGTCGAAGCGGCACATATGCTCAACGACAGTTACTGCGAGCTGACGAGTTCGCGGCCAAGTCGATTCTCCGCCTTCGTTTCACTGCCCTTGCCGCATATCGATGCGTCACTCGAGGAAATGCGGCGCGGGCTGGACGAGTTGGGCATGGTCGGCGTGGCCGTCAGCTGTTCAGTGTTCAACCGGTCCACCGCCGAAGCGGAATTCGAACCACTCTACGAGGAGATGAACGCACGTGGCACGGCCCTTTTCTTTCATCCATGCCAAAACGGCATCTGTTCACCATTGATCAATGACTACGGCTTCACGGCGGCGGCCGGAGCTTCCTTGGAGGACACCGCTATCGTGCTCCATCTGATCAAGCGAAACATTCCGGTTCGCTATCCGAATATCAAAATCATCATTCCGCATCTCGGCGGTCTGATCCCGATGCAACTGGCGCGACTCGACGGCCAAGCACACACGCCTGACCTGCTCAGTCCACCCAGCGCGATGGCTCGCAGCCTCTACTACGACACCGTTGGATGGGGTTCCCAAGCCGCTCTCCGGTGTGCCTGCGAAGCTTTCGGCGCCGACCATCTCGTGCCGGGGAGCGACTTCTCCGCGCTGCTGGCGGTCGAGTCCTACAGCCGGACATTCGAGTACATCAAGGAATCCCGATTGTCCGACGAGGACATCGAGAAGATCCTCCACTGCAACGCGTCGGCTCTATTCGACTTCGACAAGGCGCCATGCCGGTGACCTGGCATGGGCGGTCGGCGAAGCGACGGCTGTTCACAGCCCTTTGAAGCCATGCGAGGACGCCACCACAACCGTGACCTCCGTAGGCCGGATGCGACCCTGTTGATGCAGAAGTTCGAGTGCGGCGAACGCGGCGTTCGAGCTGGGTTCCCAGCAATACCCGAGCGACCACATCCGCCGATGCCATTGCGCGGCAATCGGATCGGACACGACGACCGCTCCGCCATCAGAACCGCTGGCCGCCATGACCGACTGACGCGTGGTGGTGTCTCCGGCGATCGACGGGAGTAGCCGGGTGTCACCATTGAACGTTGTTCGCCAGTCGGCGCCCAGCTCGAGGACCGCGTGCAGCCGGGAAAACGGTTCCACCAAGTACAGCCTGGGCATGCCCTGCCCGATCTCGGTGAACCCTCGATAGATCCCGTGTGCCAGATCCCCACGCGAACTGGGAATCACCATGGCGTCGGGCACCGCGCCACGCGTCGTCACGATCTCGTGGGCAATGCCCTTGAAATACTCGATACCGAAAGGTGAGCACCCGACAACGGGCACAACATAATTGGTGGCATTGAACGCCTGCCCCGACGAACAGTGCGTAGCAACGAATTCCCAACGCTCGTCATAGCTGTCGAATATCTTCACGTCCGCCCCGAGAGCACGGATGCTCTCGACAAGCTGTTGCGGCACATCCGAAGTCATCGCGATGACGCCCTGGATGTCGTTGGCCGCACAGAAGGCACTGATAGACAAGGCGGCGTTACCCGAAGACGCCGCAACGACGGTGTCGAACCCGATGGCCTTCGCCCAACCGACCGCACCGAGGGCGAACCTATCCTTGTGCGATCCCGTCGGGTTGCGACTCTCGTCCTTGACCCACACCATCGAACCGAGCCCGACTCGCTCAGTCAGACGATGTAGAGGTGTCGCACCGGCCCCCAACGTGATCGGGTCAACGAGCGGAAACTGAACTGCGCCATCGTTCCCCGCAGGGCGGTAGACGCAGTACAGGTTGGACGGCACACCCGCCTTCAGACACGCCGGGCATCCCGACGGGAAGTGCACCGGCTCGTACTCGCACGAACAGGACAGGCAGCGCAGAGCGCTGAGTAGCGGATTGATCGACACCGTCACAGATAACAGCCTAGATACGAAGCGTTGGTAGACAATGCCTTTCACCGTCCGAGTGTGCTTCCTGCCATGTCCCGCCGGAACCGCCGTGACCAGGAGCTGAGCGGGGTCAGTGGACCAGGGAGGCCAATTCCGCGCTGCGATCCCACAATTGGGCGGCGAGTTCGGTGTCGTCGGCTTGACGGGAGGTCGTGGCAGGCTTGCGCTTGACGTAATAGCGGCCGGGTTCCCAAGTGCGGCCGGGTTGTTCGTCGATGAGCCAGTTCAGGGTGTCGGCGCCCTTTTCCGGCGAGATCAACGCCCACCGCAGGGCCGTGTAGGCCAACCGAATCGTGATGGTGCTGGCGCCGCTGCCGAAGTTGCTGGCGACGGGGCCGGGGTGGAATGCCGCCGCGGCGAGGCCTTGGTCGCGGTATCGGCGATCGAGTTCCCGGGTGAACAGAATGTTCGCCAGCTTCGAATCACCGTAGGCCTTCGACGGTGCGTATTTGCGTTCGTTCTGCAGATCGTCGATGTCGATGTTGCCGAACGTTTTCGCGCCGACGCTCGAGGTCTGGATCACCTTGGCGGACCCGGCCAGCAGCGCGGGCAGCAGGAGGGTGGTGAGCAGGAATCCGGCCAGGTGATTGACCTGGAAGGTCTTCTCGTAGCCGTCGACGGTGACTTCGCGCTCGCTCACCCACCCACCGGCGTTGTTGGCCAGCACATCGATGCGCGGATAGGCAGCGAGCAAGGTCTCACCGAGCGCGCGCACCTGGTCCAACTCCGCGAAATCGGCGACATGGTGGTCGATGCCGAGTTCGGTGCCGAGCGCCGCGGTCTTGGCGCGGTTGCGCCCGATGATCACCACCCGATGACCTCGGTCCACGGCGTGGCGTGCGGCGGCGGCTCCGACACCATCACTGCCTCCGGTGATCAGAACGGTCTTCTTCTCGCTCATCACTGCTCCTACTGCTGGGGAGTGCCGGCCAGGCGCGTGCTGCGCCGGGCCGAGGTACGTGACTTAGCATGTCGTCTTTGGCACAGTGTGTCAAGCATGTCTGATTGTGTAAGATTCGGTCTATGAGTGGAACGAAGGACCCCGGGTTACGCGAACGCTCTCGCCGCGCGGTGCAGGGCGAGATCGTGTCCGTAGCGATCGAGTTGTTCCTGTCCCAGGGTTACGACGACACCACCATCGAGCAGGTCACCAAAGCGGCAGGAATGTCCTATCGCAGCTTTTTCCGCTACTTCGCCTCCAAGGACGACCTGCTCATGCAGGCGATGGTCGCGACCGGAGCCGAAATCGCCGCGACCTTGCAAGCCCGCCCCCACGACGAAACACCCTGGCAAGCACTGCGCCGCGCCTTCGACCCACTGCTCGCACAGTTGTCCAAAGAAGAGCAAGCCCTGGCAACAACGAAGCTGATGATGGAAAGCCCGTCCCTACAAGCTGCTCACCAAGCAAAACAAGCAAGCTGGCGACAAGCGATCACCGAACCCCTTGCCGCCCGCCTCACCCACATCGCCGACGAGCGCGACCGCGAGATGGTCGCCGACGCCCTCGCCGGCGCCGCCCTGGCCTGCCTGCACAGCGTCCAAATGCGCTGGATCGTCGAAGGAAACACCCCGCAACTACCCAATCTCCTCGATACCGCCATGCGATCGGTGCACCCGCTCCCCTAGTCGATGCCGTCTCCGATTCGTGGTGTTACGAATTCGACTGCGGTGACTGGGTTTTCGCCCTCGCACTACGCGAGCAGGCGCATGCCGAGGGCAGTGGTGACATACCGGACGTTGCGCCCCGATCGTTCCCGAGCGACGAGCCCGCTGTCGTGCAGTACGCGCAAATGTTGCGACACCGCGCTGGGTGTGACACCGAACATCCGAGCCAAATCCCCTGTCGTTGCGGGGGATCGCAATGTTTCGAGCAGTTCGGTCCGAACCCGACCGAGTAAGCGGACGGTGCTACCCGCAGGCTTCTGCTTCCCGGCAGTCCACAGTGGCCCTATCCCCCTTGCTGGATATCGCACCGTCGTCTGGGTGGACGTGCTCTTCTTGATCAGCACCTCGGGAGAGCCGAGAACGACCGGGATCAGGACAAGCCCACCCGGTCCGAGGTTCACGGGACGTTCGGTCCGTCGTCGCCGCAGCAGCAGCCGACCGTCACGCCAATGCAGATCCGAGTGCAGGTCGGCGAACAACTTCTCGGCACCACCGGTGACCAGGTGTCCAGCACGATAGCTGACGTCGGCATCGAGGACCGCCCGGATCCGTGACCAGTGCGGTGCGACGATCCGGTCATGTGCCGCAAGCAATTCCGCCGCGATCGCACGCAATCCGACGGTCGGCCGGACCGCGAGCGAAGCGACGTTCTCCGGGAGTGTCGCACCGAACACGTTGCGTAGGCTGGCCCGCACCTGCCCGGCGCTGGTGCGTTGCAACGCTGCCAGATCATCGGTTATCGATGACGCGGTGCCTACCGGTGCGGGGACCAGAAACTCGGGCCAGCTCGCGCGCCCGTTCGCGATCAGCGGCCAGGTGAGTGAAAGGTCGAGTGGATCCCCGGCAAGCTCGTCGGCCACCCACTGCAGCCAGGGCCGGTTACTCGTCCTGCGCTGCCAGCCCGCAAGTTGTTGCAGCCCGGACACCGTCTCTGACAGCGGTGAGGTCGCGAAGCGCGTAGCCGCCAATTCGGCAACGCCCAAGTCGATCCGCAACGTCATCATTCGAGTGTGTAGCACTGACCTAAATAGTGTCGCGACAGAGCTGGAAAACCAGACGATCTCGAAATGCCCCGGACACACATAGCGCCACGCCTGTCTCGCGCCTACTGGCGGTCCTGGTGGGCGGCGGGTATCAGCAACGCCGGCGATGGCGCCTTCGCCGCAGCGATTCCGCTGCTGGCACTGACGATCACCCACGACCCTCGACTCATGTCGGTCGTGGCCGCCGCGATGTACCTGCCCTGGTTGCTGTTGTCCCTGCAAGCGGGTGCCCTGATAGACTGGCGCGATCCGGTCGGCCTGATGTGGAGCTCGCAAGCGATCCAGGCGGTGATCGTCGGCGTCGTCGCGATCCTTGTCGCATTCGGCCACGTCGACATGTATGTGCTGACATGCGCCGCCTTCGGGGTGGGGGCGTGCGATGTCGTTTTCAGCATCGCAGCACAAGCCAATCTGACGAACATTGTCGCGAAGTCGTTGCTACACAAGGCGAATGGCTATCAGCAGACGGCGGAAACGGTCGGCAAGCAGTTCCTGGGACCACCGTTGGGCAGTCTCCTGTTCGCGGTCGCCCCGGCACTGCCGTTCGGGATAGACGCAGCGACCTTCGTTGTGTCCGCCGTGTTGCTGTCGAAACTGCCCAGGCGGAACAGATTAGCGGTCGAGCGTCGACCGATCGCCGACGGCTTGTGCTGGTTGGCCCGGCACCGGCTGCTGCGCACGCTCGCAATCCTGCTCGGTGTCAACACTTTCTGCGGACAGGTCGGCAACGTAGTGCTCGTCTTGCTCGCGACTCAGACGTTGCGGGTAGACGCCGCCGACTACGGTCTGCTGCTCGCCAGCGCCGCGGTCGGCAGCGTTTTCGGTGGTCTGATCAACGCGCGCATCATCGAAAAGATCGGTACGCTTCCCGCGCTTCTCACCGCGCTCGCCACGAATGTCGTTGTCTTCGTTGGCATCGGGCTGAGTCCGAACGGATTCGTGCTGGGCAGCATGCTGGCTGTCAACGGTTTCGTCGTCACGCTCTGGAACATCGTGGTCGTCAGCCTCCGACAGGAAATCGTGCCGACCGAGCTGTTCGGACGAGTCAGCAGCGTCTACAAGATGATCGGTTGGGGACTGATTCCGCTCGGCGCGCTGACCGGCGGACTGGTGGCACACCAACTCGGACTGCGCGCGCCCTACCTCGCCGCCGGCGGACTTCGCGGGATCGCGTTACTGCTCGCGGCCCCCACACTGCTCCACGCGATGCGCGACCAGCCGGGCTCTCCGGGAGGCGATTCACGCCAAGACCAGGTCGATACCTGCCCGGCCTATCGGACATACGGTGGTGCTGGTGCACGACAGCGGCGACTACCGCAGTGACATCGCCTCCTTGGGGCATCTTGAACGCGCATTCGACAACGTCCCATCGTCAGCGAGGATGAAAAGGTCATGAGATACACGACTCTGGGAGCCGGACAACTGCGGGTGTCAGCGGTGGGGCTGGGCTGTATGGGCATGACCAGCTCCGACAGCCGTGAATCGCTGCGCACCCTGGATCGCGCCGCAGAGCTGGGCATCACGCTGCTCGACACTGCTGACGCCTACGACCGCGGTGCCAACGAGGAACTGCTCGGGCGATGGCTGCGGCATGCTCGCCGCGAGGAGGTCGTCGTGTCCACGAAGTTCGGACTGCGCCACGACCCCGATACCGGGATGGTCGCTACCGTCGACACTTCTCCGGAATATGTTCCCGTCGCCTGCGATGCGTCATTGCGGCGCCTCGGCACCGACTACATCGACGTGTACTACATCCATCGGCGCAACCCCGAAGTGCCGATCGAGGACACTGTCGGCGCGATGGCGGCACTGGTTTCCGCGGGCAAGGTCGCCCACCTGGGACTATCGGAGGTCAGTGTCGAGACACTGCGCAGCGCCCACGCGGTCCATCCGATCGCAGCGATCCAATTGGAATATTCGCTGTTCACTCGGGATGTCGTGGAAGGAGACATGCTGCGAACCTGCCGAGAGCTCGGCGTCGCGGTGGTCGCTTATTCGCCGCTGGGGCGAGGCATGCTGGCGGGCCTGCTGTCGTCCCGTGCGGACCTGGGCGATAGTGACGGCCGACGACGCTGGCCACGGTTCGCCGCCGAGAACATCGCTGCGAACCTCGCCCTAGTCCACAGCCTCAAACAAATCGCTGCGACGATCGGTTGCACACCTGCGCAGGCTGCTGTGGCTTGGTTGCTGGCTCAGGGCGACGACATCGTGCCCATCCCCGGCACCAAACAGGTCCGGTACCTCGAGCAAAACATCGCCGCGGCCGAGCTGACGCTCACTACTGACCAGGTTCGACAGCTCGCGGAGGCAGTCCCTATGTCCGGCGTGGCAGGCGACCGTTACCCGAAGGCAGCGCTTGACCGAATGGGGCACTAGAAGCTCTGGCCAAGTGCGCTTCTTTCCGGTAGCCAGTCCCACAGGCAAGATCAATTTCCAAACATTTTGCAGTACAAGTTGCTTGAGCCCATATACCGCCAACATGGTTGCAGTGCAGATAGATTCAAGTAACACGCCACTAGCCGATACCGCGCGCCGAATCCCCCATCAGGTTTCATTGACGGCGGAGAGTGGATCCTCCCCTCCGGGATCCACTCTCCGCACCTGACGGCCGGATATCGGATACTGCGCTGATTCGCGAATCGAAAAGTTCTGCGACGGTGGACGGTTGGCCTCGTTACGAACCGACAGCAGCGCACGACACCTCGACCTGCGTTCGGCAGACATTCCACCCGTGCCGCAAATCCGAAGACCTTCGGTCATCCATGACCCCCCTTCGCAGTACGTGACGCGACGGCCAGCTTGCCGCCCCCCAGCGCCGCTCTATCCGCTGAAGCGAATAGACCAGTACAAGCCACGACACTAGCACCGGGCCAATCCTTGTGCAGCCGTGTGTGATTGAAACAAATTGTCAGCTCGAGCGGGCGCGCTGGAAAGCAATATCGCCGGGCGCGCGCGTCCGCACGAAGGGTTAGAGTCGATCCCGCATCGATGGATGCAACGGGCAAAGTTGGTTGAGCGAGGGGGTCCGGGTGGGAGTGCGCTGGGGACGAGGGACTGTGCAGGGCCGCAAGACGTGTCGGCGCTCAGCCGCCGAATTTCCTCTGCCACAGTCGTTTGCGGAGTTCACTCCGTCATGATGCCGTGGCTGGAAACGACCGGATTCGTGTGCGTATGGATCGTCACGGTGCTGCGGGCACCGGCGGCGGTGCGTGATCGGCGTCAGCGTGACCTGTGGCTCGCTGTCGGGCTCATCGCCTTGACCACCACCCTGTATCAGGATCCGATCAGCGAGGGGCTGAGCAGGATTGTTGGCGGTCCGGTCCATCTGATTGATCTGGGCCGGAATCTGTGCGACGTCGCCGCGGCCACCGCATTGATTTATCTCGTGCTGCGAGCCGCCGATCGCCGTCAGCACACCAAGGTGTTGTTCACCGCGGCCGCGGTGATGGCGGTCGTGCTGATCTATTTCGATCTCTCCTCACCTCCGCATCAGCACTTCAACGGGCGGACACCCGAAATCCCGGTCCTGTGCTGGTATCTGCTGATGGGGTACCACCTGGTCGCCGACGCCATCGTCGCCGCGATCTGCTGGCGGTACTGGCGTCGCGCCCGCGAATGGCCGGTCCGCTGGGGCTTGCTCATATTCGGTGTCGGTGCGGCCTTCGCCTGCCTGCTGTGGCTGGTTTTCATCTGCTATCTGATCATCCCGAACCGGGCGATCCTCAGCTACGTCCCGCCACTCACCGGGATCGAAGAGATCCTGCAAGCCGCAGGCGTAGCGCTGCCGATGGCGCCCGCGGTATACCGGTGGGCCAAGAACCTCCGGACGGTGTGGACGCTGTGGCCCCTATGGTCTGAACTCTGCACGGCCACCCCACAGGTGACACTCATGCGGCCCCGAGTCCGGGCCGTCGACACCCTCACCGCGGTGTCCTCACCGGAATTCCATCTGTATCGCATGGTCATCGAAATCCGTGACGCCCTACTGATTCTCACCGATCACGTCGCGCCGTCGGTGCTAGATCGCGTCCGCGTCACGGTCGAGAATATCGGTTCCGACCGCGTCGATGCGGTGACCGCCGCATGCCTCATCCAGGCCGCGCAACGCGCCAGGCTGCACAGCCGCACCCATCCGCGCATTGCGACCATGGCGGAGCTGGGCGGCGCGGATCTCGAAACCGAACTCGTCTTCCTGCTCCAAGTCACTCGAGCCCGCAACTCACCGCTGGTGAAAGACTTCGTCGACCAGCTCACCCCGGCGGGCAACACTGTCGCGCGATAACGTCATCGACACCCCACTACAGACAGTAGGAGGCTCCTAGTGACCGCGACCGTCGCCATTCACGGCAGCTGCGCTCCCCAGTTCGCGGTTGTGGGTGACGCTTTCGCGGAGAACTTCGCTCGGCACGGCGAGATCGGTGCCTCGTTGAGTGTCTTTCACCACGGTGAATGCGTGGTCGACCTGTGGGGTGGTGTGGCCGATCCCCGCACCGGCCGCCCTTGGCAGGAAGACACGCTCTGCGGGCTCTTCTCGACCGCGAAGGGCGTGACGGCCACCTGCGTGCACAGTCTCATCGACCGCGGCATGCTGGATCCCGCCGCACCTGTCGCCGCCTACTGGCCCGAATTCGCGCAATCGGGCAAAGCTGAGGTCACCGTGGCGTGGCTGCTCAGTCATCAAGCCGGATTGCCCAGAATCGACAATCCCTTGCCACTCGAGCAGGCTCTGCGGTGGACGCCGATGATCACCGCGCTCGCCGCGCAAAAGCCCTATTGGACACCAGGAACCGCCCACGGCTACCACCCACTGACTTTCGGCTGGCTGGCCGGTGAGCTCATCCGGCGGATCGACGGTCGCAGTGTCTCGGCCTTTCTCGCCGAGGAGATCGCGCAACCCTTACAGCTCGATCTGCACCTCGCGCTGCCCGCCGACCAGCTGCACCGCCTCGCGCACCTCATCTTCACCGAATCACCGGATCGCGCAGCGTCTCGACGGCCGTCGCTCGCGGTCACCACGTCACCGATCGACCTCACCGACACCAGAACCTATCTCGCCGAGATCCCTTCGTTCGGTGTCGCCACGGCTCGCGCCCTGGCCCACCTCTACGCCGCGCTCATCGATCCGGCAGCCCCGTTGCTCTCGCCCGCGACGCTCGCGGCCGCGACCGCTGAACAAGTCAGTGGTCACGACCTCACTCTCCGAGCACCGACGCGCTTCGGCCTCGGCTACAGCCTCCCCAGCCGAACGTTCCCGCTGCTCACCGACACTTCCTTCGGACACAGCGGCAAAGGTGGCTCCCTAGCGTTCGCCGACCCCGCCTATCACCTCGCGGTCGGCTACATCCCCAACCACCTGCTCTCCGGATACGGCCACGACCCGCGTCGATCCGTCCTGTTCGAGGCGTTGCACAAGGCACTCGGCCCGGGCTAGAACCGGAGCCGAGATTCCAATCCACCGAGCAGTCCAGGCGACAACGGTTCGGCCGCGTTGCGGGCGCGCGCGTGCAGCAGGCCGGCAATCATCTCGGCTTCCTGCTCTTGGCGGGTCGTGTAGTTCGTTCGCCCGAGCAGCCGCCGGATCAAACCTTGGCCCAGATCGGTGAATACGTAACCGGCGGCGTCACTTTCGGCGATTCCCTGCATGTCGTGGTCGCACAACATATGGCCGAGTTCGTGATACAGGATGTGGTCCTGATGTAGGAGCGAGGTCTGCTGTTCGAAGAAGATGTGGTCGTCTTCATCGGTTTCCAGCCATAGCCCACACGCCTGAGTCTCGTTCTGCGGCGGCAGGGGATGCAGGAAAATCGGCCGACCCCGCCGCTCGGACAGGCTGCGGCACAGGCTCTGAGCGTCGGCGTAGGCGGGCAGATCCATCTGGCTCACCAACGATCGACATCGCCGACGCAGTCGCATGAACCCCATCCAAACCCCCATGCTGACAACAGCACCCGGTCCAGCGACGTCTTCCTGAACCGCCACCACAAAAGTAGCAGACATGCGACCGCATTCGGCCAAGAGCGGCACCGCGATCGGGCACCGACATGGGCGCCACGTCAGTCGCTGGTCTTCGGGTTGTCCGGCGGGGTGAGAGCCTGAAGTTTGCGGGCCTCGTTGACCATCGTGAGGATCGAGTCCAAGGCACCGGCGGACAGTCCGTCCGCGCGCATGACGAGCCGGCGAATCTTGGCATCACGTAACGCGGTCGCGAGCTCGAGCTGGGCGCTGACGCGCTCGGCTACCTCGTCGTTGAAGAAGTACTCCGGCGGAACCCCGAAGAATTCGGCGAGGATATCCAGCTGTCCCAGGGTGAGATTGCGCTTCTTCCCGGTAGCCAGTTCCCACAGATAGGTACCGGAGATCGTGCCGCCTGTCGCCGCCCGAATCTCGGTCGCCAGCCGCCCATATCCGGGACGTTTGAGCTGGTCCGGGTACAGCGCAACGATCAGCTCGGTGAGCCGCTGGCCGATTTTCTGCACGAGCGGCCGATCAGCCAGCTCGTCAGCCATGCTCGACTCCTTCCTCGAAGTCGGGGAGCGAAGTACTCCTGCGCTTTTCGCTGGTCTCGCTCGGTGCAGACAGCGAACCTGATGAGGGTATCGGCCCCGGGGCTGATAGTCATAGCGGCGAGCCGACTTCGACGTCCGCGAGCGGCCTGCGGGGTAAGCGTCCGGATCAGAACAGAGTCGCGCGACCGGACGGCGGCAGGTCGGGCTGCGGCCAGTCGTGGGCGTCCGCGCGGGCGACATTGTCGAAATATGCTGGTAGGCAGCGGTTCTCGCGGTGTCGTCGGATTAGGATCTGGCTGAGGGAATCTGTGGATCTCCCCCTACCCCTTGTCTACAGTGACGCAGACATCCGATGAATTGAGGGGTTAGTGCGTTCGCGTTGGTATCGATTTTCAAGCGATCGCTGGAGTGTTTTCGGCCTCATCGTGGTCGGGTTCTTCGTCATTGTTGCGGCTTTCGCGCCGGTGATCAACGGGCTGCTCGATATCGATCCGTATACGTTCCATTCGGAGACCTTGGATGCGCAGAGTGTGCCGTCCGGCAGTTTCGGTGGTGCGAGTGCGGCGCATCCGCTGGGTGTCGAGCCGTTGACCGGCCGGGATCTGCTGGCCGTCGTTGTCGCCGGTAGCCGGACGTCGTTGTTCATCGCGCTCGGCGCGCTGGTGATATCGACGGTGCTCGGCCTTGTGATCGGCGTTACCGCCGGGTTCGCCGGCGGCTGGGTGGATCGGGTGCTTTCCGGAGCGATCAATGTGCTCTTCGGATTTCCGTCGCTGCTGTTCATGATCGCGCTGAGCGCGGTACTACCCGCGACCTTCCCGCGTCCCGTGCTTGTCGTGTTCATCGTGGGCATCTTCGGCTGGCCCGGAATGGCGAGAGTGATTCGCGCGCAAGCTTTGTCGCTGCGCAACCGAAACTTTGTCCGGGCCGCGCTGGTGATCGGCGTTTCGCCGCTGCATGCGCTGGCGCGCGAGGTGCTGCCGAATTTGCGGGCGCTGGTGGTGGTTTTCGCCACCACGAGCATGCCGGGGCTCATCGCGACGGAGGCGTCGCTGTCGTTCTTGGGGGTGGGTGTGCCCGCGCCGACGCCGTCTTGGGGGAGGTCGATCGGCGATGCCGTCGGGTGGGTGCAAACAGATCCGTGGTTCCTCATCTTTCCTGGAATCGCTTTGGTGCTACTGACATTGGGGTTCAATCTCGTGGGTGACGGTCTACGGAATGCGTTCAGCGCGGGATGAGGTGGACAATCGTCAGTCGTCGGCTCTCGTCGTCGGCGGTGAAGCTGCTGGTGGCGCTCGGCGTACTACTCATCGTCGCGTTCTTGACCTATGCGGTGTTCTACCTACTGCCCGCCGATCCGGCTCAGCTCGCATGTGGAAAGCCTTGCACGCCAGACAATCTGCTCAAGGCGCAGTTGTACATGGGACTCGACCATCCGTGGTATCAGCAGTTCTTCGACTTCGTCGCCGGAGTCGTGGTCGGTCGCAGCTACGGTTCGGGGTTGGCGACGATCCAATGCGCCGCACCATGTTTCGGCTATTCCTTCCAGCAGAACGAGTCGGTGGCCTCGCTGATTTTCGAGCGCTTCCCGATCACGTTGTCCATCGCGATCGGCGCGGGCGTGCTGTGGCTGATCCTCGGTGTCGGTGCGGGATTGGTCGCGGCGCGTCGGCAGGGCAAGCTGACCGATCGGGCTGTCACCTCGTTGGCCGCGCTCGGCCTGTCGACACCGACCTATCTGCTCGGCCTGCTCGTAGTCCTGCTGTTCGGGTTCACGCTCAACGTCATTCCGGTGAGCGGCTATGTGCCGTTGAGTTCGGGCGTCGTGCAGTGGGCCTGGCATCTGGTGGCGGCGTGGATCGTGCTCGCACTGGTGAATGCGGCGATGTACGCGCGGATTTCGCGCAACCAGCTGATCGAGATCTTCCGTGAGGACTTCATTCGCACCGCGCGGGCCAACGGCCTGGATGAGCGGCGCGTCGTCTTCGGTCATGCGGTGCGCAATATTCTCGCGCCGATTCTGACGTTGTTCGCGGTCGACCTCGGCGCGCTACTGGGCGGCGCGGTCATCACCGAACAAGTCTTCGGCATGCCCGGCCTCGGCCGACTCCTCATCGATGCGGTCCATACCGTCGACCTCCCGGTAATCGTCGGGGTCACCATCTTTTCCGCCGCGATCGTTCTGGTCGCCAATTTCCTCGTAGACGCGGTTCTCGGACTGCTCGATCCCAGGGTGAAGTGATGAAAAAACAATCGAAGTCGGCGCTCGCCGCCGCCGTGCTGGCCGTGGCGTTGTCGGTAACGTCCTGCAATGCCAACCCGACCAACGGCGCCAAAGACACGACCCAATCGGTCCCCCCGCAAAAGGGTGGGACATTGCGGATCCTGTCGACGAACACCGACTTCAATTTCGATCCGGCCAAGTCGACGAACTTGGCGATCACCTCGCTCAGTTTCGTGGCGCGGCGGCTCACCACCTGGCAGGCCGAACCGGGCAAGGAGATGACGCCGATCCCGGATCTGGCCACCGATACCGGAACGACCACCGACGCAGGGCGCACCTGGAAGTACACCCTCAAGGACGGCCTGAAATTCCAGGACGGTTCGCCGATCACTTCGGCCGACATCAAGTACGGTCTTGAACGTTCGTTCGCGCCATTGCTGTCGGGTGGTTTCACCTACCATCGCACGCTGCTGCAAGGCGGCGAAGCGTATGACGGTCCCTACAACGGCAAGTCGCTCGACTCCATCGAAACACCCGATGCGAAGACGGTGATCTTCCACCTCAACAAGCCGTTCGGCGACTTCCCTTGGATCGCATCGCAACCCGCCTTCACGCCGGTGCCCCAGGCGAAGGACAATCCGGCAACGTACTTCCAGGCACCCGTCGCATCGGGTCCCTACCAGGTGGAGAAGTTCGACAAGGCGTCCGAGGTTGTCCTGGTGCGCAATCCGAACTGGGATCCGAAGACCGATCCCGCGCGCACGGCCGGTCCCGACCGGGTGATTTTCCAGCTCGGTATGCAGCAGACGACGATCAGCCAGGAACTCATCGCCGATACCGGTGCGGCCAAATCAGCGTTTTCCGCCTCGTTCGTACCGGCCTCGCAACTACCGCTGATTCGGTCGAACCCGTCGGCGAAGAACCGGATAGCCGAGGCCGGCGGCGGCTCGCTCTATCAACTGCAGCTCAACGTCAGCAAGTCGCCGCTCAACGATCCGAAGGTCCGTCAGGCCATCGTCTACGCGACGGATAAGCAAGCGTTTCGCACTTCGCTCGGCGGTGAGTCCCGCGGCGACTACGCGACCACCAACATTCCACCGGCCATCCCGGGTTACCAGAAGTTCGATGCTTTCCCGACCCAGCCGACGGGTGACGTCGAGAAGGCGAAGCAACTCCTCGCCGAAGCGGGACACCCCAACGGCATCGACCTGGTCCTGGTGACGAAGAACGACGCCACGAACTCCGCGGGCGGCCAGGCCATCGAGGCCGGTTTGCGCCGCGCGGGTATCCGGGTCACCATCCAGGCGCTCGACAACGCCAGCTACGACGACATCACCCAGCACAAGGACGGCTCCGGCTACGACCTGGTGCTGTCCAGCTGGCAGGCCGACTTCCCCAGTGCCGCTTCGATGTTGCAGCCGGGTTTCGGCACCTCGGAGATCGGCAACGGTGGCTTCAACATCTCGCGCTACAGCAATCCGCGGGTCGATGACCTGATCGCACGCGCCACCGCCGAGGTCGATCCGAAGCGAGCCGGTGAACTGTGGCTGGAGGTCGACCGGATCGTCACCGGGGAGGTCGCGAACGTTCCGCTGATCAACTCGGTGAACACCTTCATCTATGGCAGCGACGTCCGTAACTTCTACGTGCCGCCGTTCCCGGCCTACCCGGTGTACTTCAAAGTCTCACTCGCGCAATGACAACACCGCCGGTCCTGGCAGTCCACGATCTCGGCATCGCCATCAACGGCCGAACCTTGGTGAGCGGACTCGGTTTCGAGATCGAGCGTGGCAAAACCCTTGCGCTGGTCGGCGAATCCGGCTCCGGCAAGTCGCTCACCGCTCTGTCGGTGCTCGGCTTGCTGCCGCCGGGGTCGACCACGTCCGGCACCGTGACGCTGTCGGGAAAGAGCCTGTTCGGGATGACGCCCGAAGCGCTCCGGCAGGTGCGCAGGAGCGATGTCGGGGTGGTGTTCCAGGACCCGGCGGCCGCGTTCGACCCGGTGTATCGGATCGGGCAGCAACTGCGTGAGGTGATCCGCACCAACCGCAAATACTCGAAGCAACAGGCTGATTCGTTGGTGCTGGAACTCTTCGAGCGAGTCAAGATCAGCGATCCGGAGCGGGTGGCGGCCAGCTATCCACATGAGATCTCCGGCGGGCAGCTGCAGCGCGCCATGATCGCGATGGCGATTTCCCGGGCACCCCAACTGATCATCGCCGACGAACCGACTACCGCGCTCGATGCGAATGTGCAGGCCGAGGTGCTGCAGCTCTTTCGAGAGCTGCAGCAGGACAACGACATCACCATGCTGCTGATCACCCACGACATGGGTGTTGTCGCCGACCTGGCCGATGATGTCGTTGTGCTCCGCAATGGCAGCCCGGTCGAAGCGGGGTCGGCTCGGCAAGTGCTCACCGCACCACAGCAGGACTATACGAAGACGCTACTCGCCGCGGTGTTGCAGCTCGAGCCGCCGGTGTCGACGCCGAGTTCTGTTGCTGAGCAGGCGAAGCCGGTGCTCGAGGTGGAAGATCTCACCGTCGACTACCGCAAGGCAGGCGTCAAGTTCACCGCCCTGCGGGACGCGAATCTCGTGGT
Organism: Nocardia sp. NPDC060255; assembly: GCF_042727395.1. Classification (NCBI taxonomy): domain Bacteria; kingdom Bacillati; phylum Actinomycetota; class Actinomycetes; order Mycobacteriales; family Nocardiaceae; genus Nocardia; species Nocardia sp. NPDC060255. Next base: position 518,944 of record NZ_JBHXAU010000002.1, read on the forward strand.
CCGCGAACATCAAATCGTGGCACTCGTCGGTGAGTCCGGCGCCGGAAAGTCGACGCTGGGTCGCGCACTGTGCGGGCTGGTTACCCCTGCCGCGGGCCGGGTCACCTTGAATGGCGAGCCGATTCCGTTGCTGCAGAAGCGGAGTCGCCGTGCCCTCGGCAAACAGCTCGGCGTGGTGTTCCAAGATCCGATGTCCTCGTTGAATCCGCAACACACAGTGCTGCAATCGGTGGAACTACCGCTACGCGTACACACCGCGCTCGACAGCCGGCAACGACGCGAACGAGTCGAGGAACTCCTCGACGAGGTCTCGCTCGCCCCCGAGTTGATCACGCGCTACCCGCGCCAACTCTCCGGCGGCCAGCGCCAGCGCGTCGCCATCGCCCGCGCGCTGGCCGTCCAGCCCGATGTCCTGGTGATGGACGAGCCGACGAGCGCCCTCGACGCGGCCGTCCAGGCCTCGGTCCTGGCGCTGATCCGGCGACTTCAGTCCAAACTCGGTTTCGCGGCGGTCTTCATCACGCACGATTTCGCCATCGTCCAGCAACTCGCCGACCACGTCGTCGTCCTGCGCGATGGCGCCATCGTCGAACAAGGTCCCACCGCACAGGTGCTCACCACGCCCGAATCGCCCTACACCCAACGCCTGCTGCTGGCGGTGCCCGTCGCCGAACCCGCAGCACAGCAACGTCGTCGGGCACTGTGGGCGCAAACAAACCCACCTGCGGTCAGCCCGACAGACCATGCGACAGCGCGGCCGCTGGTGAAGCACTGACCGCCAACGGCCGGAATCACCACGCACGCCTAAGTTTTCGTCGCGGTACGGCGGACCCGTTCCGGCTCTGCCCGCGGACCACTGAGCGGCAAAACGGCTGGCCATCTGCGGAGCAGAGCTCAGCGCGGCGAAGGCTCCGGCACGAGTGCTCGGTCGATCTCGGACATATGCTCCTCGGCCCACGCCCGGAGCGCGGCGAGCGGCACCTCGAGTGACAGACCCAGGTCGGTGAGCCGATAGTGCACGCGCGGCGGCACCGTCGGCTCCACCCGCCGGGCGATGAGACCGTCCTGGGTCAAACCCTGCAAGGTCACCGACAGCATCTTCTGCGAGACGCCGGGCATCCGACGCCGAAGCTCGGCGAAACGCACCTCGCCGGGGGCGGCCTCGGCGAGCAGCTTGACGACCATCGACACCCACTTGGTACCGATACGGTCCAGCAGATGACGCGTCGGGCACTTCGCATCGAACACATCGCCACGTCCACCGACGGAACGGGTAGTCACCTGGAACTCACCACCTGAGGTAAAAGTGCCTTCTTGGCACCGCGATCCACGTTACCTAACCTCAGTTGGTAACTAATGGTTACCAACCAGGAGGATCGAGTGACGCTGCCCACTATCTCGTTGCGGTACATCGCAACCAACGGCATCCGAACCGAAGTCGCGATCGCCGGCCAAGGCCCAGCAGTGTTGCTCCTGCACGGATTCCCGCACACCTGGCAACTGTGGCGTCAGGTGATCGGCCCACTCGCCCAACAGCATCGGGTCATCGCACCAGATCTGCGCGGCCTCGGCGCGGCCACCCGCGCGACCGGCGGCTACGACGCGGACAACCTGGCCATCGATGTCGAAGGGCTGCTCGACGCACTCGGCGAACCTGCCGCGACAATCGTGGCGATCGACGCGAGCACTCCGGCCGCGTTCCTGCTGGCCATGCGACGCCCCGAGCGAGTGCGACGGCTCGTACTGATGGAATCGCTGCTGGGCGCACTACCCGGCGCCGAGGGCTTCCTGGCCGGCGGCGCGCCCTGGTGGTTCGGCTTCCATTCTGTGCCGGGACTCGCCGAAACCGTGCTCGCCGGAAACGAATCCGCCTACATCGACTGGTTCCTCAGCACCGGCACCCACGGCCGCGGCATACCCGATCAGATCCGTGACGCCTTCGCCACCGCCTACACCGGACCAGACGCACTGCGCTGCGCATTCTCCTACTACCGAGCCATGCCCACCAGCGCCCGCCAGATCGAGCAAGCCGCCGCGACCGGCAGGCTTACCGTCCCCACCATGGCCATCGGCGCCCACCCCGTCGGCGACGCCCTGGAGCGCCAACTGCGTCCGATCACCGACAACCTGGTGGGCCACGTGATCCCCGATTGCGGGCACATCATTCCACTGGACGGCAGCGCACAACTACTCGACCTCTTGACCGATTTCCTTGCCGCCGAAGATGGTTCAGCGCTCCGGCCAGCACTCCTCGGCAGCAATGAGATTCGCCGCTAGTCGATCGAATATTCAGGCCGGTGCAGGCGAACACCGGTAGCGATCACCAGCCCCGCTCAGCAGCTTTCACGTCGCCCACCGCGATAGCCTGCACCAAATCGGCGTGATCGGTATGAGTTTGCGCTGCGTACCCTCGGGCGAACTCGAGCATCCCGGCCGCGAACGCCGCACCTTTTCCGATATACGCGTCGATCGCCTCGGGTTCGCCGCTGCGGGCGTGTGATTTGGCCAGCGCGGTGCCACACGTCTCGGCGAACTGCGGCAGGTAGCCTGCGATCCGACTGCCACTGGGGATGATCTTCATGTCGCGGAATTGTCTTGTGTAGTAATCGATCCCGTCTACGCGGACATGACCGAGAAAGATGTCACTCGCCGATTGCATCAACCGCTGACCGACACACACCCGCTCGCCGTGATTGCCGCACGCACTCGGGCCGAGGAATTCCTCGTACACCGAGGCGGTGGCCTGCTTCATCTGGAAGAACACCAACTCCCCGCTGTCGCCCTCCATCAGATGGAGGTAGACGCGCATTCCGACACTGCCGACCCCGACCACCTGTTGAACGGTATCCAGCCGGGAGAATCGCCCGACGAGCCGAATCAGGTGGGGCGGGATCGATGCCAAGTAGGTGTCGAAGATTTGTTCATACACCCTGATCTCATCCGCATCGGTGAGATCGACATGGCGGCGTTTGATCGGATCATCGACAATACGGCGCTGCCCGTTCTCTTCGGTGACCAACTGACGGGCCGTACCTTCTTGCGAGCGTTTCTTGCTCTCCTTGCCGATCGTTTTCTTCGCGTCTTTGGCGAACTGGGAGGTGAGGTGCCGCAGCGGCACATCCGCGGTGATCAGGTCGTACCACACCTCGAGTTCACCCAATTGCGCATAACGGCGCATCGCCGAGCGATAGCCGTCGATCGCCGCCGCGGCCGCCGCGTCCGCCGTCGATGTCGCGATCCCCTCGGTGGCGGCGAGCACATACACACTCGTGCAGAGGCGTTTGAGGTCCCACTCGAACGGGCCGGGCAGTGTCTCGTCGAAGTCGCGCGCATCGAACAGCAATTGCCGTTCCGGCGATGCCCACAATCCGAAGTTGAGGATGTGCGCATCCCCGCACATCTGCACCGTCAATCCGGAATGCTCGCGGGTAGCCAGGTCCGCGGCCATCACCGCCGCCGCGCCCCGCAGATACGCCCACGCCGACGACGACATCCTGGCGTACCGCAACGGAAGCAACTCGGCGTCACGCACCGCTTCCTGGGCTTGCAACCTGCCCAGCGCCGACACGGTGCGTTCACTCGGATTCCACTGTCCCGCAGATCTTCGCGGGGCACGCGCTCGCGCCGCGCGGCCTGCCTCGCCGTCGCGGTCGATCGCGGGGAGCGCCCTGACCCGGGCCGATGACGGCGAGATCGCGTCGGCCGTGGAAAGTTCTGTGCTCATCGTGGTCCCTTCGTCGCACTCGGCCCGGGAGGAAACAAACCAGCAACAGCGTCATCTCATAGAGCGACAGGCAACATACAGCAAACCATCAAGTGCACGAGTTGACCAGTATCGAAGTCAGCCCGCGACCAGTTGCGGGTACATGGTTTCGATCGGCGCCGAGAGATTGTGCTTCACCTGCGCGCTGACGTCGTCTGCGAGGATCTCGAGTTCGCCCGCTTCGACGCCGTCGAGCGCGATCCGCACGATGTCGGCCGGGTCGTTCTTCGGTACGTCGAGACGCGCCGTCATCGGGGTGTCGGTGTAGCCGAGGTGCAGTCCGACAACGTGCGTTCCGTGCGGCGCGAGTTCGAGGCGAAGCGAGTTGGTCGCCGACCACAGGGCCGCCTTCGAGGCGCTGTAGGCGTTGCCGATGCCGATCCAGCTGAGCACCGACAGCACGTTGACCAGCACCCCACCCCCATTGCGGCGCAGTATCGGCGCGAACGTGGTTGCGACATCAAGGGCACCGAAGAAGTTGGTGTCGAACAGGGCGCGGACATCGTCGCTCGCGGCTTCGGACAGCGGTCCCGGCGAGCTGGCACCCGCGTTGTTGATGACCACGGTGACGTCGGCCGCGCTCTCGGCGGCGGCCGCGACCGAGGCATGATCGGTGACGTCGAGAACGAGCGGCACGACGCGAGAGTCGTTCCACTCGAGCGGCTTTCGGGCGCTGGCATAAACCTTCCGCGCGCCGCGCGCCAGGACCTGGGCGACGAACTCTTGCCCGAGTCCGCCGTTGGCACCGGTGATGAGGACGACGGAACCGTCGATGTTGTGCGTCATGAGAACGCTCCCCTTTCTACAGCCGATCGGCCGGATGATCTGACTTGCACTTTGCAAGTCAGATGCCAGACGCTAACATGACTACTTGTCACTTGCAAGTAGCAAGTCGCAGACCGAAGGAGGCACGGGATGCCCGTCAAGGACACGTCATCCGGCCCCTGCCCGATCGGCCGCGCGGCCGACGTCCTCGGCGACCGCTGGTCACTGCTGATCATGCGCAACGCCGTACTCGGCCAGACCCGCTTCGACCAGTTCCGCAACGACCTCGGCATCGCCGACAACATCCTGTCCGCCCGCCTCGCCCGCCTAATCGACGCAGGACTACTGACCAAAGCGCCCTACCTCGACGGCAACCGCACCCGCCAGCACTACGTCATCACCCCCGCAGGCGTAGCCCTCCGCCCCGTCTTCGAAGCCCTATCGGAATGGGCCTGCGAATTCGTCAACCCCGCAAAACCCGCCACCATGGCCCAAACCGTGCACACCCCCTGCGGTCAGATCAGCCAGGACCGACGCCACTGCGCCACCTGCGAGACCGACATCGAAGACGGCGACGTCGCCTGGCTGCTGCCCTGGCTCTCCCCGTCGCCCCTCCCACTGGCGACGGCCGGGCCGACCTCAGCCGGATAGGAAAGCGTTGCCGCACTGCGACAATCAGTAGGCCGACGGCAGTGAGACTCCCAAAGGCCAAGCAATGCAATCTCTTTCCTTTGCGGCCGCGACGGTGACCGGACCAATCCTTACGCTCGGTGGCAACGAATCGCTCCTAGAGCTGCCCTGATCGGTCGTGCGCCGCAGGGCGGGACGACTACCCGCGAGGAGCGCTGTGATGGTGAAGTGCCTGTCCGGACGTGCCATATTCGGAACCTGTGCGGTGGCGGTGGCCGCCGCTGTCGTTCCGGCATTACCTACCGCGGTCGCCGATACACCGGCCTCGACGATCCGAATAAGCGGTGCCGGCGAATACATCGAGATGTACGCGCACACAGAGCAAACGGGGAACATGAGGGTCAGGGTCTTCTACACCTGTCCGAAGGACAACCTGCAGATTCATCAGGTCACAGTCACCGCCACCACGATCAGCAACGGTGACGCGAAGTCCGACGCCGACCGGAAGGTGCCGGCGTGCACCGGCAGCGAGCAGTCCGTCGACCTCCCGTTCATCATCTCGATGTACACCAAGAAGGGCTTCAGCAGCGGTTCGCTGATCGAGTTCAAGTCCTCGCTGACCGGCTGGAACAGGGGCCCGGCGGATTTCACCCAACTGGCGGCCAACACCGAGCGAATCTGCCCGGCACACAGCGCGAACGCCTGCCCGCAAGGGTGATCGGCCCGCGGGAACGACCAAGCTTCCCGGCACCGACCCGCCTACGCGATGACCAGACTCGGTACGGATTCAATCCGCAGTCCCCGAATGTCCGGTCCGCCACCGTGATTGCCGCCGTCACCCAGCCCGTTGGCGAGCAGTAGCACCAGCATAATGACCAAGCCCATCCCGGCCAAAGCATTCGACACGGTTGCGGCGCACGTATAGAACGGAGTCGTGACTTCTCCTCTGCTCGCTCGTGCGCATGCCATCCTCCGCGATACCCCGGTCGTGGACGGGCACAACGATCTGCCGTGGGCCATGCGGATCGAAGCCGGCTACGATCTCGACGCTGTTGATCTGGCGACGGATCAGAGTGGACGGTTGCACACCGATCTCGGTCGGCTTCGCGCCGGTGGGGTCGGTGCGCAGTTCTGGTCGGTGTATGTGCCCAGCAACTTGGCCGGGGATGCCGCCGTCAGCGCGACTCTGGAGCAGATCGACTTTGTCCGGGCGTTGACCGATCGGTTCCCGGATCAGCTGCAATTGGCTGGTACCGCTGACGAAATGGAGGCGGCGCGCGCCGCGGGCCGGATTGCATCGCTGATCGGCGCCGAGGGTGGGCACAGCATCAACAGCTCGCTCGCGACCCTGCGAGCCCTGCATCGTTTGGGCGTGCGCTACCTGACCCTCACACACAACGACAATGTGCCGTGGGCGGATTCGGCCACCGACGAGCCGAAAGCGGGCGGGCTCACCGCATTCGGCGCCGAGGTGGTCCGGGAGATGAACCGCGTCGGCATGCTGGTCGACCTCTCCCACGTCTCCCCTGACACGATGCGCGCGGCGATCACGATTTCCGAAGCCCCCGTGATCTTTTCGCACTCCTGCGCTCGCGCACTCTGCGACCACCCCCGCAACATCCCCGACGACGTCCTGGCCACGCTGCCCACCAACGGCGGTGTAGCAATGGCCGCCTTCGTCGGCAACTTTCTACTTCCCGCCGCCAAGGACTGGGGCGCCGCAGCCGACGAATACGCCCAAGCCAACGGCTTCCACCGCATGGACTGGTCCCCGGAAGCCACCGAATGCCGCCGGACCTTCGAGTCCACCCACCCCCGCCCACCGGTGACCGTAGCGATGGTCGCCGACCATATCGATCACCTACGCGAGGTGGTCGGCATCGACCACATCGGCCTCGGCAGCGACTTCGACGGCACCAACTACCTCCCCTCCGGCTTGGACACCGTCGCCGACTACCCCAACCTGATCGCCGAACTCCTGGACCGCGGCTGGTCCGAAACCGACATCGGAAAACTTACCTGGCACAATGCAGTTCGCGTCCTCCGCGACGCCGAGTCCGTCGCCGAGGACCTCCAGCACACCCGTCAACCCTCCAACGCCACCCTCGCCCAACTCGACTCTCCCACAGGCTGACCGGACGTAATGCCCCACGGGGCAACGACTTGTCAACGCGCCCAACGCTTTCGTCAGGAGAGAGGCGGCATCGCTTATCACTTCAGTTGCTGCGCAAGGAAACTGACGAGCCGACCGGCGACTTCCTGGGTCGTCCATTGCAGCGAGTTCTGTGGGTTGCCGGTGAAGGCCACGTCGCCGTGGGCCGCGCCGTCGATGATGTAGCGGGTGCTGTTCACGCCTGCGGCGACCAATGCGTTGTGGAGGATGAGGGTTTGGCTCGGCGAGATGGTGGTGTCTTGGTTGCCGTGGAAGATCACGAATGGCGGGGCGGTCGGCTGGATGTGGGTGACGGGATTCGCAGCGGCAACGGCTGCGGGATCCCCGGTGAGTGGTGTTGTGCTGGTGGGTCCGTTGACGTACTTGGCGGTCGAGGCGAGCAAGGGTGCCATGGCCTGCTGTGTGTCCGGGTCGAAGTCGGACTGCAGGCGGGACAGGTCGGAGGCGCCGAACTTGTCGATCACCGCTTGCACGTCGCTGCGCTGATTCAGGTCCGCGCCGATGTCAAAGCGCTTGTCGCCGTTGGTGACTCCGGTCATGGCGGCCAGGTAGCCACCCGCGGAGTCGCCCCAGACACCGACCTTGCCTGGATCGATGTCGTAGTCGGCGGCGTGCGCCCGCAGGTATCGGATGGCGGCCTTCACGTCGGAGATGCTGTCGGCGTATGTCGCGCCGTCGGGTTGGACTCGGTACTGGATGCTGGCGACGACGTAGCCCGCCTCGGCGACGAAGGTGCGTAGTGCGAGGTTTCCGGTCTTGTCCGCCATGACGAAACCACCGCCGGGGACGTACACGACCAGTGGCTTGCGACCGGCGGTTTGCGGGACCTGAATGTCCATAGCCAGTTGCTTGGTCTGATCGCCAGCTAACGGCACCGTGGCATAGGCGACGTCGGGATGTGCGGAGATGGGTGTGTGCCCGCATTGGATCTGTGGAGCGGTGCCGGGGTTGAGGACGGTGCTGGTGCTCGTGTCGACCGGGACGACGATCCGAGGCGGCGTGGCGGGAACGCCGGGACGGCCTGCGCCCGGCGGCATCGGACTGGCCGGGCAATCTATCGCGACCGCTGCGGGATTCGTCGGCGTGGTATCGCCACATGCGGTCGCGGACAAGATCGTGAGGGCGACCATGGCGGTTATCCGAACTGCCGACCGGTCGCGGCGGAAAGCCGGGGCCCGGTGATCGTTCACAGCGACGCCGTCGACGGTGTGTTTGCCGAATGTCATGTCCACCTAGCTGAAACTAGTTGGGCACAACCGGCGTTCGAATCCGTCAGTTGACGTAGTTCGCCGCCCGCGGACCGCGCGGCGAGAACCCGCGTCGATCGAGCGGATCAGGCGACGGGCTTGCCGACCGCGGGTGCGTCGGCGAAGTCCCACAGCAGCGAGATGAGCTCCGCCGGGGATTCGATCTGCGGGAGATGCCCCGTGTCTTTCATGATGACGAATTCAGCGTTGGGGATGGCGTCGGCGAAGGCGCGCCCGTTCTCCGGTTCGGTGACGCGATCGGCGTCGCCCCAGATGACAAGGGTCGGCAAGGTGATCTCGGGCAGCCGTCCGCGCAGCGTCGGGTCGGCCATCGCACCGCCATAGACCTGGAGCGTGCTGCGGTTCGCCGCCATCACCTGCAGCACAGCCGGACTGAGCTGCGCCGGGTCGATCCGATAGGTATCGGGGTCCGCGTAGCTGTAGTCGGCGATCCGGGAGAGGTCGAGGGCGAAGAAGTCGATGATCGGGTGATCAGGCACTTCGATACCGACGGCGTCGACGAGAACCACGCCGGACACCCGATCCGGGTGCAGCAGTGCGAGTTCGGCCGCGATCCAGCCGCCGACGGAGTTACCGACAACGGTGACGTCGGTGAGATCCAGGGTGTCCAGCAGCGCGGCGTAGAGAGCAGCGAGTTCGCCGATGGTAGTGAGTGATTCGGGTCGCTCGGTGCCATCGAAACCGGGGTGGGTGGGGGTCAACACGCGGGCCTGCCGCTCCGCCGCGAAGCGATCGGCGAAGGCGGTGACCGAGACGGAGCCTGCCCCACCGTGCAGCAGCAGAATCGGGCGCCCCTCCCCTCGCTCGCTGACGCGGATTACGACGCTGCCGACTCCGGGCAGCTCGACGTTGACGGTGCGGGTGATCGAAGAGTTCATATCAGGAACCTTATATCAGCATCCTGATATAAACAAGCTGAGTTAGGATCGGACTATGACCTCGATCGAATCGGTAGCCCTGTCGATCAAGCGGGTGCAACACCGCCACCACCGCGCCTTCACCGCCGAACTCGCCGACCTCGGCGTTTCACTGGTGCAATGGGACACGCTGCGGCATCTCGCGCAACATCCCGACGCGTCACTGCATGATCTGGCACAGCTGACCTTTCAGACCGACCAGTCCTTCGGGACGCTGGCAACGCGCATGGTCGACCGCGGCCTCATCGAGCGAGTGCCGGGCCCCGGTCGCGCAGTCCGCCACCAACTCACCGCCAAGGGGGAGGAAATCCGCGCCGAGGGCGCGCGCCGGATTCGCAAGACGCAACACCGATCCTTCGACGGACTCTCCCCCGCGCAGGTCGACACGCTCGGCGAGCTACTCGACCTGATCCTGGCCACGCCGCTCGAACACAACGCCGCCCCGACAACCTGACTCGGATCGCATGGCGACGGATGGCGCCGACCTGCGCAGGATGACGCTGTACGGTTCCGGGAGCGGTAATGGGCTTCACGGACTTTTGCGTCACCTTGAAAGGACTCTGACCTGATGGCGACGAAGACCACACGCGACTCTGATGGACCGGACGAGAGCATCGACCCGGTCGGACCAGCACCGACAAAGCGTGGCTGGTCTTCGGCGTCACCTCGATCTGCTCGTTGGCTTTCATGGCCTGGGGAATCCCCGCCGCCCGACTGATCCGATAGTCGGCGAAGTTCGGATCGACTGTGATATCCGTTGTCCGGACGGCCGATTCGGAACTACGGTCGGATCCAAACGGAGGGTGGCGAGTAGCTGCGCCGAACACTCCCCTCGTCGGCACCGACTGAGCGGAACGAGGAAAGAGGACCGATGGACAGCGAATTCGATTCCGGCACTGTCGAACTGATGCGAGCCAACGAACGCAACTGGGACGCACGCACTCCCATTCACGCAGCCTCCCAGTTCTACGGCGCGGACGGCAGCACACCGGCGGAATGGTGGTTCGCCTCCTTCGAATGGGATGACCTGGGGCCCTTGACCGATCGCGACCTGGTCCACCTGCAATGTCACCTCGGCACCGAGACAATCGAATTCGCCCGCCGCGGCGCCCGCACCGTCGGCCTCGACTTCTCCGGCCAGGCCGTAGCACACGCCCGCCGCATCGCCCAGCACCACGGCGTCGACGTGGACTACGTCAAATCCAATGTGTACGAAGCGAACACGGCCCTCGACGGTCACCGATTCGACATCGTCTACATCGGCAAAGGCTCGCTGTGCTACCTGCCTGACCTAGATCGATGGGCGGCGGTAGTGGCCGAGCTACTGAAACCCGGCGGCCTGGCCTACATCGTGGAATTCCACCCGGTGCTCACCTCGATGGGCCCCAAGCCGGACCCGAACCGCCAAGAGCTGCTACTCCGCAACGACTACCTCCAAGGCCGCGGCCCCGTCGAACACGACAGCACCCACACCTACACCGACGGCCCCGCCCTCCCCGCCGACGCAGCCCCCGTCTACGAATGGGCCCACGGCATCGGCGAAGTCACCACCGCCCTGATCACCGCAGGCCTAACCATCACCCAACTCCGCGAATCCGAACAACTCCCCTGGCCCCGCTTCGCCCACATGACCCGCAACCCCCAAACCGGCTGGTGGCAACTACCCCCTACCGCCCCCCGAATCCCCCTCCTGTACGCCCTGACCGCAACCAAGCCGAGCTAAATCGCGAACACGCACTCCAACCAACCACACAATCCCCAACCACCGCGTGTGCAGACCTCCCGACACGCCAAGACGCCCAACCTCAACATCGAGTCGCCCGCCCGGAGCTCGGTGCGCCGGTATCTCCGAAATCTGCACTCTCACTCGGGATCGGCACTCGGAATAGGGCCCGGCCCCAACATCGAGTCGAGTCATATGGTCGCTAAAAAATCTTCAACGGCGACCATATTACTCGACTCGATGACGCCCAACGACCTTTCGACTCGACTCGATT